>NZ_CP034858.1:321970-643941 GCF_005080845.1 Buchnera aphidicola (Rhopalosiphum padi)
AAATAGCTGGTGTGCTATTAGAACCTATTGTACAAGGTGTAGGAGGAATGAATTTTTATCATCCTACATATCTAAAGGAAATAAAAAAAATATGTAAAAATTATTCTATTCCATTAGTTTTTGATGAAATTGCAACGGGGTTTGGCCGTACTGGAAAATTTTTTGCTTTTCAACATGCCAATGTTATACCAGATATACTATGTTTAGGTAAAGCCATGACGGGTGGTACAATAACATTGGCTGCCACTTTAACTTCACGAAATATTGCAGATACAATTAGTACAAGCAAGGTACGTTGTTTTATGCATGGCCCTACTTATATGGGTAATCCATTAGCATGTGCTGCAGCTAATGCTAATATAAAAATATTAGAAGAGAATACATGGAAAAAACAAGTCATTAATATTGAAAAAGAACTTTGTCAAAATTTATTACCATTAATTCATCATCCAAGAGTGGTAGATGTTCGTGTATTAGGCGCTATTGGGGTAGTTGAATGTTTACATTTTGTCAATATGGCCCTTATACAAAAATTTTTTGTAAAAAATGGTGTTTGGATTCGACCTTTTAAAAAAACAATTTATATTGTACCACCTTATATCATAAGTGTAGAATGTTTAAAAAAACTTATTAATGTTATTAAAAAGTCTTTAGATGATGATACTTTATTTGATATAAAAAATATTTAATTTATATATTTAAAATGTATTTTATTTAGTAATTTAAATTACAAGCGAAGTTATCCATAAAGGACCTTCACCTGTTTTATATTGATTTACTTTGTTTAATTCACCTGTTTTTTGACAAATTCTATATAAACTTAACTTATTAGATTTTTGACCAACAACGATTAAATAACTATTGTTACTATCAATACAAAATGAACGAGGTTGTTCCTCTGTATCGTATTTTTTAAAAAAAACAACAGTATTATCATTTTTATTAATATGAAATAATGAAATACTATTAAGAAATCTATCAGATACATACAAAAAATTACCGCACATAGTTATGTGAATATCAGAAGACCAATATTTTTTTTCCATTAAATTATTTGATAATTTTGTATTTTGTATGTTTTTCACCTTTAATATATTGTTTTCTTTGTATATTTTCCATACATCAACAGTACCGTTCAATTCATTAATAGTATAAGAAAAATTTTGGTTTGGATGAAATACAATATGACGTGGTCCTGATTTTGTTTGAGAATAAACTAATTTTTGCTCTGTGCTTTTTAGTATACCAAAATCTGTTAAATAATATAAATAAATACAATCATTTTTTAATGAAGTAACAAATAAAGCATTATATTTATTATTGAACTTAGAAGCATGACAACCTTCAATATTATGAACAATTTGTATTGGATTTTTAGGAACTCCATTTTTATCTAATGGACTTACGCTTATACAATTAGCATGATATGAGCTGCAGAATAAAAATTTTTTACTGCCATCAAAAGAAATATAGTTAGGAGTACCAGGAATAATACCTTCTCCTTTTTTTTCAAGTAAACCATTTTTATCTATACAATAAGTAATAATACGATTGTTAGGACGAACTCCAGCATATAATAATTTTTTATTTTTTATAATTGAAATTGGTTGTACTTGACCATTAGTTTGAACTTTTTGTATTAATTCCATATCTCCATTATTATATAAATTCCATACTTCTATATTTTCACTTATTGCATTAGCAATATAAATAATTTGTTTCATATATTTTCCTCAATATTTTTTATACAGTGATTTATAAAAAAAATTTTAAGAACAATTTTAATTCATTTGAATTTTATAATTTTTTTATTTAAATTTTTCAAAAAATTTTTAATCCATTTAAGACGTTTATAATTATCTTTAAAATCATGAAAAAAGTTTAATTTTGTTGAATTTTCCATTTTCCAAAGATCAGGTTCTTTTTTAAATAATTTTAATAAATATTCTGTATTAATAAAATTATGTTTATCAAATTCTATAATTCCTATTTTGTTATTAGATTTAATTCGTAAAATACCGATTTCTTCTGTTAAGAATCTAATTTTAGAAATTAAAATTAAATTTTTTGCAGGAATAGGTAATTTTCCAAATTGATCTACTAACTCAAATTTAATTTTTTCTATATCGTTTTTATTTTTAGAATTTGCAATTTTTTTATAATAAAATAATCGTTTATTCACATCAAAAATATAATTTGAGGGGAATAAAGAAGGTGCATAAAGTTCAATATCTGATTTTTTTACTAATTCTTCTAATGAAGATCTTTCTCCACCATTTTTCAAAATCTTTATTGCCTTCTTTAACAATTTTAGATATAAAGAAAAACCAATGTTCTGTATATGACCACTTTGTTCCTTACCTAACAATTCACCTATTCCTCTAATTTCTAAATCTTCATTGGATAAAGTAAATCCACCTCCAAAATTATTTACTGATGAAATAGCATCTAATCTTTTTTTTGCCTCTGATGTAATTTTTTTTAAATTGTTAACAAGAAAAAAAGCATATGCTTGATCATTTGATCTTCCGATTCTCCCTCTAAGTTGATGAAGTTGAGATAATCCAAAACAATCTGAATTTTCTATAATAATTGTATTGGCTTTTGGTATATCAATACCACTTTCAATAATAGTTGTACAAACTAAAACATTAAAACGATGATGATAAAATCCGTTCATTATATTTTTTAATTCGGTATTTTTCATTTTACCATGACCTATTTTAATGTTTGCTTCAGGAATTAAATTTGATAATTTTCTAGCTATATTATTGATATTTTTAACTTTATTATAAATATAATATACTTGTCCACCTCGCGATATTTCACGTAAAATTGCTTCTTTTACTAAAATAGGATTATATTCTTCTATAAAAGTTTTTATTTCTAATCTTTCTTTAGGTGGTTGTGATATAATAGATAGATCTTTTATACCTGTCATAGCCATATTTAAGGTACGAGGTATAGGTGTAGCTGTTAAAGTTAATATATCAATATTAGAATATTTTTTTTTTATAATTTCTTTGTGATATACACCAAATCGGTGTTCTTCATCAATAACAAGTAAACCAAGATTATACCAATTTATATTTTTTAATAAAATTTTGTGTGTTCCTATTAATATTTTAATATCTCCATTTTTAATTTTTTTTAAAATATTTTCTTGTTCTTTTTCATTTCTAAATCGAGTTAAAATATCAACTTTGACAGACCAATTGTAAAAACGTTTTTTAAAATTATCAAAATGTTGTTGTGCTAACAAAGTAGTTGGTACTAACACAACAACCTGTTTATTATTTAATACAGATATGAAAGCAGCTCTTATTGCTACTTCAGTTTTACCAAACCCCACGTCTCCACAAATTAATCTATCCATTGGAATAGACTTTTTCATATCATTCAATACACATTTTATCGCTTCATCTTGATCTAATGTAGTTTTAAATGGAAATTCTTTGCAAAAAAGTTCGTATTTCTTGGTATCTATTTGAAATGAAAATCCATCTTGAGATGATCTCTGTGCATAGATGTCTAATAAAAATGCTGCATGATCGTAAATATTTTTATTGATTTTCTTTTTTTCTTTATTCCAACTATCACCACCTAATTTATGAAGTGGTACATTTTCTTCTAGAATTCCAACATAGGGAGAAATGAGATATAAATGAGAAATAGGAATATACAATTTATCTTCTTCTGCATATAAAATAATTAAATATTCAGATTCAATACTAGCTGTTTTTATCTTAGTTAATCCCTGATATCGTCCAATACCATGTTCAATATGTATGATTGGATCATTTAATTTTAATTGATTTAAATGATTCTTTTTTTTTTGAAAAATATTTTTTTTAATTAATGTTAGAGGTTTTTTTTGATTAAATTTTGGAAATATTTTATTGATAGGAACAAACAAAAAATTATTTTTTACATTTATAAATCCATTGTATAAATTCCCTATTATATAAAAATAATTAAATTTTTGCTTAAAATCAGTGATATTTTTTACATATTTCGGATAAATGTTTTTAGATGCTAAAATTTTTAAAAATGTTTTGATACATTCCTCTTGTGTTAAAGAAAAAATTATTTTTCCTGAGAAATGTTTTAAAAAAGAAAATATTTCATCAGTGTTATTGTTTAGAAAAAATTCAGGTAATTTTTTATAATTATTTTTAATAAAACCCTTAGTATCTCTATTTTTACTAAGTAAAATTCGGACAGAAGAATATTTTTTTAAAAAAAACGACAATTCTTTAGTGGTGATCCACATTTTTTCTGGTTTGATTATTAAATCAAAACATTTTTTTTGTAAAATATTGTATCTTTCCGTGATTTTTTTCCAAAATTCATTAGATTTTTTTTGATATTGATCTTGATAAATAATTAAGGTGTTTTTAGATAAATAATCAAATAATGTTGACAATGGATCTACAAAAAATAATGGTTGTAAATACTCCATACTAAAAAAATTTTTTTTATCAAAAACATTTTTATAGAAATTATTAAATTCCATGATTTTAGAAAAAATTTGGTTATAATTTTTTCTAAAAATATCAATTCCATCTTGATGTATTGGAAATTCATTTTTTGGCATAATGACAATTGATTTTTTTTCTTTAAAAGTTAGCTGATTATTTATATTAAAAAGTTTTAAATTAAAAACTTTATTTTCTGTAAAATAAATTCTATATGGTGAAATTGTACCAACAGGGTAAATATCAACTAACGATTTTTTTATACTAAAATCACCAATCTCTTTTACTTCATTTTTTTTATGATATCCAATGTTTTCTAACTTAGAAATTAAATTTTTAAATTCAAAAAAATTATCTTTTTTAATTAAGAAAGATTCTCTATAAATATATTTATAAGGGCATATTTTTTGTAAAAGAGTTTGAATTGCAACAATTAATAAACCTTTTTTTATTTTGGATAAATGATATAAAATAGAAATACGAGAAGAAATAATCTTTTTGTCAGGAGAAATGTGATCATATGGCAATATTTGCCAATCTGGAAAAACCATTACTTGTCTATCTGTAAATTGTTTTGTTAATTTTTCCAATTGCAAGGTATCTTTTATATTAGATGTAATTAATACAACTAAGTCTGGATGATTTTCAATAATAGAAGCACATTCAAATGGAATTATTGATGAAATCAATTCATCTGATATATATATTTTTTTATTTTTTTTTATCATATATTATTTATCTAACTAGATATTTTATAAAATTTTTAAAAATAGATTAAACATATTATCAAAAAAAATATCTTTTTCTTAATAACATAGAAATAAATAATAATTTATTTATAAATATGTTTATATATATTTTTTAAAATTTTTTATTAAATATGTTAATATATAATTAAAAACACTAATTATGAAGTTAACATAAAAAAAACTATTTTTTTAATTAAATTTATTAAAAAAAAATTATTAACTATTAAAGATATTATAAATGTATAAGCCTATATATATATTTATTGGTTTACGTTATCTATGGAATCCTCATTTACCAAATTTTAAAAAAATTATTACTATTTTATCAATTTTAGGAATAAGCATTGGTATATCTTCAACTATTGTTACCATATCTATAATTAATGGATTTCAAAATAAATTTAAAAATGAAATTTTATCTTTTATTCCTCATATAATTATTACTAATAAAAATCGTAATGTTAATAAATTAGATTTTCCTAAAGAAATTCTAAAGTTAAAAAATGTTAAAAAAATTACTAATTTTATTAGTAAAAAAGTAATTATTGAAGATAAAAAAGAAATAAATATAGGAGAGATAATTGGTATTAAAACAAAGAATAAAAAAATTTTGGAGAATTATAATATAAAAAATGTTTTATATACTCTTAATTCAAGAGAATACCATGCAATTATAGGAAAAGAACTAGCTAAAAAACTACATGTTAATATCAATGATAAAATTAAATTAATTGTTTTACCTACTAGTAAAAAAAAATTTTTGAAAAATCGTCTTAATATACAATTATTTAAAATAACTGGTGTATTCTCAACTAACAATGAAATTGATGAATATCAAATATTAATTAATGAAAAAAATGCTTTAAATTTTTTAAATTATGACCAAAGTAGTGTCACTGGTTGGAGAATATGGTTGAAAGATCCATTTACTCTGGATATTCAAAAAATAAAAAAATTAAATAAAAATTTCATTGTATTAGATTGGAAAATGAAAAAAGGTGAATTATTTAAAGCAATGCAAATTGAAAATTACATCATGTTATTTTTTTTTATTTTAATTTTATTGGTAGCGGGTTTTAACATAGTTATATCGTTAACTATTCATGTACTAGATAAAAAAAATAATATTTCAGTTTTTCAATCTCAAGGCTTACCTCGTTATAAAATAATGTTAATATTCATTGTCTTAGGATCAAGTATTTCTATAATCGGAAACTTGTTTGGTACCATAATTAGTATTATATTAATTTTTCAAAAAGATTTTTTAAATTTTTTAATTAATATTTTTTTTATCGATATTAAAATTCCTATAAAGATTATCCCTATTCAAATTTTTATAATAAATATTACATCTATATTTCTTACAATTTTATCAACGCTATATCCAATTTGGTATGCTATTAAATCCATGCCATCTAGAATCTTATCTGATGAATAAAAATATAGTTTTACAATGTATTAATTTAACAAAATCTTTTTACAAAAAAAAAGAAGAAATAAAAATTTTAAATAAAATATCATTAAAAATTCACAAAGGCGATATAGTATTTATAACTGGAAAATCTGGTTCTGGAAAAAGTACTCTTTTACACTTATTAAGTGGATTAGATACACCTACTTCTGGAAGTATATTATTCGAAGGCATTTTGTTAAATTCTATGTCATCTAACGAAATAGCTAAGTTAAGAAATTTAAAATTAGGATTTATTTTTCAGTTTCATCATTTACTTTTAGATTTTAATGTTCTTGAAAATGTTGCCATGCCATCATTAATCAGCAGAAAAAGTATCAAAGAATCAAAAGAAAAATCATATGAAATATTAAAAAAAGTCAATTTAGAAAAAAAAATAAATAAATATCCTTCTGAATTATCTGGTGGTGAAAGACAACGTGTAGCCATCGCTCGAGCTTTAATAAATCAACCTTCTTTAATAATAGCAGACGAACCAACAAGTAATTTAGATGAAAATAATGCAAAAATCGTTTTTGATTTAATATTTAAGTTAAATAGAAGTTTAGATACTTCTTTTGTCATTGTAAGTCATGATTTTCGTTTTATAAAAAAAGAATTTATTTTATTTGAAATGAAAAATGGTCAATTATTTAACAATAAAAATTAACATGAAAAGATATATTAAATGAATGTTTTACCTTTTTTAGTCTCAAAACGATTGTATCATCGAAATAATAAAAATCATGCAGTATTATTAATTTCTATTTTATCTAAAATAGGAATTTCTATCAGTATATTCACATTAATTTTAAGTTTTAGTGCTCTAAACGGTTTTCAAATATTAATGAAAAAAAATATTTTATCAGCTCTACCACATGGAATTATTGAACTAACAGATAAATCATTACTTACTTGGAAAGATATTACAAAAAAATTAACGTCACTACCAGAAGTTATCTATTCTGAACCATATATTTTAATGAATAGTGTTTTATTAAAAAATGACCAAATGAAATTTATTAACATTAAAAGTTTTAAAAATATAAAATATATAAAAAAATATTTTTCTTTTCAAAAAAAAATATATAATTTTTCTAAATTAAAAAAAATCTATAATAACGAAATCATTCTTTCTTCCGACTTAGCAAAATATTTTTCTCTCAAAGAAGGAGATTCAATTAATTTAATTATTTTAAATAAATATATAAATTTTGATAAAAATAAAATACAAAATTTTTCTTTTAAAATTAAATCTATATTTCATTCTAATGGAATTTCTAATTCAAATATTGGATTAATACCTTTTCTTTTTTTTCAAAAATTTTTAAAAATAGAAAACAATATTAATAAAATTGAATTATATATGTCTGATCCATTTCAAGCAGATAAAATTATTCTCAAAATAGCTAAAAAAATAAAACAACCTCTTTTTTTTTATAGTTGGATGTATAGTTATAAATATATCTATCATGATATTCAAACAATTAAAACAATAATATATTTTACGTTATTTTTAATAATAATAATTTCATGTTTTAGTGTAGTATCTATTTCCTTAACATCTATATCTAAAAAAACAAAAGAAATTGCTATTTTAAGAAGTATAGGAGCCAATAATGTTCTTATTCAGCTAATTTTTTTTTACTATGGAATGCGTTTTATTATTATAGGAAATTTAATAGGTTTATTAACAGGAATTATAACAGTATTAAACTATAAAAAAATTATGTTTTTTTTAGAAAAAAATTTTGAAGAAAGTTGGTTATTAAAAAATGTTTATTATAAAAGTTTTTTATTATTAAAATTAAATTTGTTTGATTTAATTATTATTTTTATAAGTACTCTAATAATAGGAATTATTGCAAATTGGTATCCAATATATTATGCATCAAAAATTCATCCTAATAAAATATTAAAAGAATATTAAAATTGTTTCTTTTGAAAAATATTTTTTTATAAAAAAGAAGATATTGATTATAAATAATTTACAAAAAAATGGTGAAACAATGACTATTAAAGTAGGTATTAATGGATTTGGTCGTATTGGACGTGTTTTATTCCGTCTAGCTCAGGAACGTAAAAACATTGAAGTTGTAGCGATCAATGATTTACTTGATCCTGAATATGTAGCCTATATGTTAAAATATGATTCAACTCATGGAATTTTTAAAAAAAATATTGAAGTTAAAGATAAAAATCTTATTGTTAACGGAAAAAAAATTAGAATTACCTCTATAAAAGATCCTGAAAAATTAATGTGGGATAAATTATCAATTGATGTAGTAATTGAATCTACCGGTCTCTTTTTAACAAAAGATACTGCTTATAAACATATTTTATCTGGTGCAAAAAAAGTTGTTATCACTGGACCATCAAAAGATGGTGTTCCAATGTTTGTTAGAGGTGCTAATTTTGATAAATATAAAGGAGAAAAAATTGTATCTAATGCTTCTTGTACAACTAATTGTCTAGCTCCTTTATCAAAAATAATAGACGATCATTTTGGTATTGTTGAAGGACTAATGACTACTGTACATGCCAGTACGGCCACTCAAAAAATTGTTGATAGCGCTTCTAATAAAGATTGGAGAGGAGGTCGAGGAGCTTTACAAAACATTATTCCTTCTTCTACAGGTGCAGCTATTGCTGTAGGAAAAGTTTTACCACATTTAAATGGTAAATTAACAGGAATAGCTTTTCGAGTTCCCACTTCAAATGTCTCTGTGGTTGATTTAACAGTACGCCATAAAAAATCAGCGACATACAATGAAATTTGTGAAGTTATTAAAAATGCTTCTGAAAATAAAATGAAAGGAATTTTAGGATATACTGAAGATGAAGTTGTATCAACAGATTTTAATGGTAACGAATTAACTTCTATTTTTGATGCTAAAGCTGGTTTGTCTCTAAATAAAAATTTTTCTAAATTAATTTCCTGGTATGATAACGAAACAGGTTATTCTAGTAAGGTACTAGATTTGGTCACATTAGTTGCTTTAAAAGAAATATAAAATATAATTATTTCTATAAAAAGCATATTTTTTTATATATGAAGTGTTTTAAATAAATAAGATGATTTTATATATTAAGATGTATCTTATTTTTTTTGATATGGCAGTATTAAGTATAATCTTAATACTGCTTTTTTTAAAATTTTTTTTTTAACTTTTTATTGTCTAGCTAATCTAATAAGAGAAGGTGAAAAAATATCATTGCTACGCCATGGATTGATATCAATTCCACCTCTTCGAGTATATCTTGCATATAAACTTAATTTTTTAGGTTTACAAATATTATTAATATCATTAAAAATTCTTTCAATACATTCTTCATGAAATTCGTTATGAGAACGAAAAGAAATCAAATAACGTAATAGTGAATCGTGCTTAATTGACAATCCAGTATATTTAATATATATTGATGCCCAATCAGGTTGTCGGGTAGCAGGACAATTAGATTTAAATAAATGAGTATATAAATCTTCTTTGATTATTTTTCTTTCAGAATTAATCATAAGTAATGATGGTTCATATTTATATGATTCTATTTTAATGTTTTGATTATCTATACAAATACCATGAAAATCTATGATTTTTTGATTTTTAATTTCATCTAAACTGAAAAGTTTAACAGAAATTTTTCCGCATACACATCTAGTAAGATCATCAATTAAAATTTTAATAAAATCAGCATCACTATTAAATTTTATTTGATTAAAACTATTTATATAAATTTTAAAACTTTTAGATTCGACAATGTTAGTGCTATTTATATCAACTTCTATTTTAGCTATGGCAATTTTCGGCAAACCATTTTTATTTAACCAAGATAGTTCGTATAAAGTCCAAATATCTTTGCCTACAAAAGGAAGATTAATATAATTTAGTTTAATTTTTTTTCGATGTTGTTTTCTAGGTATAGATTTTAGAAAATTAAAATTATTTATTTTAAAACTCATATTTTTTCTTTAATTTATAGTTATATATAATCATATTGCATATAAAATTTATTTTTTAAATTAATATATTTTTTTATGACAATATCATATTTTTTATACGTGAAAATTAGGAAGAATGTTTTTTATCCATGTTTTTATTCTTTCTTCTGTTTTTTCTGGTTGCCGATCTTCGTCTAAAGCTAATCCTACAAAATAATCTTTATTTAAAAGAGCTTTAGAAGATTCAAAATTATATTCAATTGTAGGCCATTTCCCAACTATTTTAGCATTATTTTTTTTTAAAACTTTATGTATTAAACCTAATGCATCACAAAAATATTCCGCATAATCTTCCTGATCACCACATCCAAATAATGCTATAGTTTTATTCAAAAAATTTATTTTTTTTAAAGTAGGTAAAAAATCATCCCAATCGCATTGTATTTCGCCATAATACCAAGTAGGAACCCCTAATATTAGATAATCAAAAATTTCAATATCTTTTTTAGAAGCATTGCTGATATCATGTAATATAGAAATATTACTACCGATTTCTTTATGAATTAATTTTGCTGATTTTTCTGTATTTCCAGTATCACTTCCAAAAAAAATACCTATTTTTTTCATATTTTACGCCTATGCATCGAAATATATTTCTTTTTTATAAGTAAGAAAATATTTGAAGATTTTTTTATTTAAAAATATTTTTTTAAAAAAATACATGAAAAATATAAATCTAAAAAATTTATAATTATTTTTGTTATCTTAGTAGAATAAATGTATTCTAATAGCTGATTTATAAGTTATATCTATTAATAGATTAATTCATAACAAAATTTTTTAATAGTTTTTTTGTTAAAACTATAAAAATAAAAATATTTTTTTTTAATTTAATTTTTAAAAAAAATTTAATTTAAAAAAAAACAAACAAAAAGTGTAACATATATTTTTTAAAAAAATACAAATATATTAAAAAAAAATCATGAAAAAAAATTTAATTTGGTTTCGAAACGATCTTCGTCTATATGATAATACTGCATTACATAACGCTTGTATGTTTGATATGGATAAAGTTATTGGTTTATTTATTTCTACTCCACAACAATGGAAAGATCATTTTTTTTCTTCTAAAAAAATATCATTTATCTACCAAAATTTAATTAGTTTACAAAAAGAATTATTTAAATTAAATATTATTCTACATCATCATGAATGTCCTAATTTTTTAACTTCAATAGATTATTTAATTCATTTCTGTAAAAAAAATAAAATAAATAGTTTGTTTTATAATTATCAATATGAAATAAATGAACGAAATCGTGATTATCTAGTAAAAAAAAAATTATCTCGAAAAGGTATTGTTGTAAAAGGATTTCACGATAGTCTCTTGATTTCTATTGATAGAATAAAAAATACAAACAATAAAACATATAAAATTTTTTCTTTTTTCAAAAAAAAAGTAATATATAATTTATCAAAAAAAATCCCTGAATGTTTTCCTATTCCAATAAAAAGAAGATTTTATCCTAATTTTTCATTACTAAAATTATTTTCAGATAACTTGGTTGTTAATTTTGATCAAAAAGTTTTTCCTATTGGAGAAAAACAAGCCATTAATAGACTAAAAAATTTTTGTGTCGATAAAATAGAAGGATATTCTTTAAAAAAAAATTTTCCATTTTTAAACGCTACTAGTATGCTATCTCCCTATTTATCCTTAGGAATAATATCACCACGATATTGTTTAAAAATAATTTTAAAAAAATATAAAACAATACCATTAAATATTATTTTAAGTTCAGATTGGTTAAATGAAATAATATGGCGTGAATTTTATTATCATTTGTTAATTGGTTTTCCAATACTCAGCAAATCTAAATCATTAGTTATATGGGAAGAAAAAATTAATTGGACAAATAACATAAATTATTTTAACGCTTGGAAAAATGGAAATACAGGTTTTCCTATAGTAGACGCAGGGATGAGACAATTAAATCAAACAGGTTGGATGCATAATAGATTAAGAATGATTACGTCTAGTTTTCTAGTAAAAAATCTTTTAATTAATTGGAGAAAGGGTGAAAAATACTTTATGTCTAATCTAATTGACGGAGATTTTGCATTAAACAATGGCGGATGGCAATGGTCAGCTTCTACAGGGAGTGATTCTGTTCCGTATATACGTATTTTTAATCCTTTAAATCAATCAAAAAAATTTGATAAATCAGGTTTTTTTATACGTAAATATATTCCAGAATTAAATTGTGTACCAGACAATTATATCCATAACCCGTACGAGTGGTCAGTAAAAAATAACTGTAAAATAAACTATCCAGAACCAATTATAGACTATAAAAACAGTAAAAAAAAAGCATTATTAGTATACAATAAAGCTCAATTAGATTTTAAAAAAGAAAAGGTTTAACAATATGGACAATTTTTTATTAGAAAAAATCATTAATAAAAAATTATCAAGTGATGAATACAATGATGTTGTACCTAATGGGTTACAAATAGAAGGCGAAAAAACAATTAAAAAAATTATTACAGGTGTTACTGCTTGCCAAGACTTATTAGATAAAGCATTATCTTACCATTCTAATACTATAATAGTTCATCATGGCTATTTTTGGAAAAGAGAATCTCAGTATATTCATAACATGAAGAGAAAAAGATTAAAAACTATACTTTCTAATAATATTAATTTATACAGTTGGCACCTACCCTTAGATATTCATCCTACACTAGGCAATAATGCGCAAATAGCTAAAAAATTAAACATTTGTATTAAAGGTCATATTTTACCTTATTTATTATGGGGAATTTTAGAAGACAATATAAATGCTTTTGATTTTGCTAAAAAAATTGAAAAAAAATATAAAAAAAAGCCTATACATATATATGAAAATGCTCCATTGTATATTTCTCGTATAGCTTGGTGTAGTGGAAAAGGACAAAACTTTATAAAAAAAGCGTATAATTTTGGAATAGATGCTTTTTTAACAGGTGAAATTTCAGAAGAAACCATGCATATTGCTAAAGAACTAGGTGTTCATTTTTTTTCCATAGGACATCATGCCACAGAAAAAGATGGAATTAAATCTTTAGGTAAATGGTTAAATAATAAGTATGGTTTAGATGTAAAGTTTATTGATATTTATAATCCCGCATAATTTAAAAAAATTAAATTATAAAAATTTTACCTATTTTTAGATTTTCTATCTAAATAATTTAATAAAAAATTTAAATAAAAAATATGAAAAAAAATACACTAGAAAAATGGTTTAATTCTTCCTGGTTATCTAGTAGTAATCAGAGTTATATTCAAAAAATATATGAAAATTATTTAATAAATCCAAAATCTGTTGATGTTACATGGCACAATAAATTTTCAAATTTATCTAAAAAAGAAAAAGATATTTTAAGGGAGAAAAAATGTTTTTATAAAAATAATCATTTTAAAGAAATCAAAGTTGATAAACAAGATATCTTAGAAAAGAAAATAAATTATATTATTAATACTTTTCGAAAAAAAGGTTATAAAAAAGCTTTAATCGATCCTATTCAATTAAATGAACAAAAAAAATATAAATATTTAGAACCTTCTTTTTATGACTTTAATAAAGACGAATTAGAAACAACCGTTAAAGTGGATTTTAAAAATTCTTCTCAATATGAAATAAAAATTATAGATTTATATAAAGAATTAAATAATAAATATTGCGGTTCTATTGGATTTGAATATATGTACATCGAAAATTCATTTGAAAAAAAATGGATTACAAAAAATATAGAACTGTTTTTTAAAGAAAATTTATTTTTACAAAAAGAAAAAATAAGATTTTTAAAAGAAATTATTTATGGAGAAACTTTTGAAAAATACTTGGGGAAAAAATTTTCTGGTACAAAACGATTTTCTTTAGAAGGAGCAGAGGCATTAATTACTATTCTGCACGAAATAATTCGATATTCAAAAAAAAATAATATATCTGAAATTATCTTAGGTATGGCACATAGAGGTAGATTGAATGTATTAGTAAATGTATTAAACAAAAATCCAAAAATCTTATTTGATGAATTTTCTGGTATCAACATACCAAAAAAATATAGTGGCGATGTAAAATATCATATAGGTGGAATTACACAAATAAAAAATGAAAAAGAAAAAATAAATTTAAAATTAGCATATAATCCATCTCATTTAGAAATAGTCAATCCAGTTGTTTTAGGTATAGCACGAGCATCTATAGATCAATTAAAAATTTCTGAAAATAAAATTTTATCTATTAATATACATGGCGATGCTTCTATTATCGGACAAGGTGTAATTCAAGAAACATTAAATATGTCTCAAACAGAAGCTTATAAAGTAGGTGGCACTGTTCATATAGTAATTAATAATCAAATTGGATTTACTACATCTAATCCTAAAAATCTTCGTTCTAGCAGGTATTGTACTGATGTTGCTAAAATAATTCAATCACCTGTATTTCATGTCAATGCTGATGATATAGAAGCTTCTATTTTTGCAATTCAATTGGCCTTAAAATTCAAAAAGAAATTTAAAAAAGATGTTTTTGTAGATTTAGTTTGTTATAGAAGACATGGACATAATGAAGTAGATGATCCTTCTGTAACACAACCTCTTATGTATAAAAAAATCCGAAATCATCCTACTATAAGTGAAATATATTCTAACTTATTAATTTTTGAAAAATTAATTACATCTCATGATGTTGAAAAAATAGTAGAAAAATATACTAATAAACTAGTACAAGGAAAAGATATTTTCTCAAAAAATAACGATATAAAATTTCAATATGAAAATGAAAAGTTTTTTATAAAAAAACAAAAAGAAAACAAAAAATTAGATTTTTTTAATGTTAAAGATTTATTACATTCTATTAATACTATTCCTAATTCAATTGAAGTACATGATCGAGTTAAAAAAATTTATCAAGAAAGAATGGAGATGTCTGAAGGACGAAAATTTTTTGATTGGGGTACGGCTGAATTATTAGCTTACGCAACAATACTAAAGGAAGGAATTTCATGTCGTCTTTCAGGAGAAGATATAAGTAGAGGAACCTTTTTTCACCGTCATGCTTCTATTCATGATCAAAAAAACGATTCTATTTACATCCCTTTACAAAATATAGAAAAAAATCAAGGAAAATTTGAAATCTGGGATTCTGTTCTATCAGAAGAAGCAGTTTTAGCTTTTGAATATGGATATTCATTATTTCCATCAAATAATTTAACAATTTGGGAAGCACAATTTGGGGATTTTGCTAACGGTGCTCAAGTCGTTATAGATCAATTTATTAGTTCAAGTGAACAAAAGTGGAATATTAAATCTAATTTAGTTCTTTTTTTACCTCATGGATATGAAGGACAAGGACCTGAACATTCTTCTGCTAGACTTGAAAGATTTCTTCAACTATGTGCAGAAAACAATATGCAGGTATGTATACCTACTGTATCTTCACAAATATTCCATTTATTAAGACGTCAAATATTTAGTAATATTTATAAACCATTAATTATTTTAACTCCTAAATCACTTTTAAGAAATACTATGGCAGGATCTTCTTTAGAAGTTTTAATAAATGGAAACTTTAAAAATGTAATACATGAAACAAATAAAAATCAAAAAGAAGTAAGACGTCTAATTTTTTGTTCTGGTAAGATATATTATGATCTTTTAGAATATCGTAATAAATATAATATTAATAATATTGAATTAATTCGAATTGAGCAATTATATCCATTTCCTAAATATGAAATATTGAAAATATTAAAAATTTATTCTTATGTTCAAGATTTTATTTGGTGTCAAGAAGAACCACATAATCAGGGTGCGTGGTTCTATATTAAAGATTCTTTATGTACTCTTTTACCGCATAATACTCATTTAAATTATATTGGTCGTCCATCTGCCGCTTCACCTGCAGCCGGTCATATTTTAACACATAGGAAAGAACAAGAAAAAATAATATATAATGCATTTAATTTCTTAAAATAGTATAAAAGGATAAAAAATGAATAGAATAAACATTCTTGTTCCAGATCTACCTGAATCTGTTAATGATGCAGTTGTCGTAAAATGGCATAAAAAAATCGGAGAAAAAATTTCTTCTGAAGATAATATAGTTGATATTGAAACAGATAAAGTGATGCTAGAAGTTTCATCTCCATGTAATGGAGTATTAGATGTTGTTTTAGAAAAAGAAGGGGCGATTGTTAAATCAAATCAAATATTAGGAAAGATTATTGAATCTAAAAATATTGAAAATAAAACAAGACTGCAATCAGTAGAAAATAAAAAAAATTTTACAAAAAATAAGAATTTTAATATTCCTTTTAAAGAAAAAATATATAATTTCACACCTTCTATAAGACGTTTAGTAAGAATTAATAAAAATAACGAAATATTTAATGAATTAAGTTATATAAAAAATCAAAAAAATATTGAAAATAATATTGAAAAAAAATTAAAGAAACATTCTTTTTTTAATGCAAACGAAAACAAAATTTTTGAAAATAGAATAAAAATGACGCGACTACGTCAAAAAATTGCTGAAAGATTATTAGAAACTAAAAATAATACAGCAATGCTTACTACTTTTAATGAAGTAAACATGCAACCAATAATATCATTACGTAAAAAATATGGCGAATCTTTTGAAAAAGAACACGGTGTCCGTATCGGATTTATGTCTTTTTTTGTAAAAGCAGTAGTAGAAGCTTTAAGAAAATTTCCAGAAATAAATGCTTCTATCGATAAAACTGACATTGTTTATTATAAAAACTTTGACATTAGTATTGCTGTTTCTACTCCAAGAGGAGTAATAACACCAGTTTTAAGAAATGCAGATAATATGAGCATCGCTGATATAGAGAAAAAAATAAAAGACTTTTCCATTAAAAGTAGCGAAAATAAAATAAAATTAGAAGAATTAATCGGAGGAAATTTTACCATAACTAATGGTGGTGTTTTTGGTTCTTTAATGTCTACACCTATTATTAATCCTCCTCAAACTGCGATATTGGGAATGCATGTTATCAAAGAACGTCCTATGGCTATAAATGGAATAGTAAAAATTCTTCCTATGATGTATTTAGCATTATCTTATGATCATCGTTTAATAGATGGAAAAGAGTCTGTTGGTTTTTTAATAACTATAAAAAACATATTAGAAGATTTAAATCGCATTTTAATTAATATATAAATTTATTTTTATATGTTAAAAAAAATTTATTTTTTAATATACTTCAAAAGTACAGTAATTCTTAGTTATGAACTGTGCTTTTATTTTTATAACAATTAATTATTTTTATTTTATTAATATTAATTTTTTAATAAAATAATTATATATATATTTAAAAAAATAGAAGATAAAACATGAAAACTAATAAATTAGTATTAATTAGACACGGTCAAAGCAAATGGAACAACTTAAATAAATTTACTGGATGGCACGATATAGAACTAAGTCAAAATGGAAAAAATGAAGCTCAAAAAGCAGGCTTGTTATTAAAAAAAGAAAATTTTTTTTTCGATTATGCACATACTTCTATGTTAAAAAGAGCGATACATACCTTAAGATATATTTTAGATACGTTAGATCAATCTTGGTTACCTGTTCAAAAATCTTGGCGTTTAAATGAAAGACATTATGGTGCACTGGAAGGATTGAATAAAGATGAAATGACTAAAAAATATGGTGAAGAACAAATAAATTTATGGAGAAGAAGTTTCGATATTATCCCTCCTCAAATTAAATCAAAAGATAAAAGATTTCCAGGAAATGACATACGTTATGCAAATATAGAAACTGATAAACTTCCATTAGGTGAGAGTTTACAATTGACTGCAAAAAGAGTAATTCCTTACTGGAATGAATTTATTTTACCACAAATACAAAAAAGAAAAAAAGTTCTTATTGTAGCACACGGAAATTCTTTACGTGCATTAATTCAATTTTTAAATAAAATAGACAATAAAAAAATTTTGGAATTAAATATTCCAACTGCCATTCCCATTGTTTTAGAATTCAACGAAGAATGTATTCCTATTAAATGGTATTATTTAAAATCAATTGTTTAATATAAAACATTTTTTCATCAAAAATTGCTATATAAAAAAAATTATCTCTAATTTGATTAGAGATTAAATCTTATTTTAATAAAAAAACTAAAATAAATTTTTTAAAAAAAGTTTTTAACACTTTCAATGTTTAATAACTTTAAAATCAAGTGCATATAATTATATATAAAAATATATTTATACATTATATAAATACGTTTTTTATTAAATTGAATTTGAAAATTTTTTAAATAAAATTTTGTTAAAAATTAATAATAGGAAAAAAAAGAAACTTTTATAGTAGTGAAAAAACGGGATTTTTATGATTAAAAAAATTGGAGTATTAACTAGCGGTGGAGATGCTCCTGGAATGAATGCTGCAATTAGGGGTGTAGTAAGAACAGCATTAAGTGAAAAATTAGAAGTATTTGGTATTTATGATGGATATTTAGGTTTATACGAAAACCGTATGATACAACTAGATAGATATAGTGTTTCTGATATGATTAATAGAGGCGGAACATTTTTAGGATCTGCTAGATTTCCGGATTTTTATAAAAATGAAATACGTACTATTGCAATGAATAATTTGAATAAAAGAAATATAGATGCCCTTGTTGTAATCGGAGGTGACGGATCCTATATAGGAGCTCAAAAATTAACAAAAATGGGTGTTCCATGTATTAGTATTCCAGGAACTATAGATAATGATGTAGCAGGTACTGATTATACAATAGGTTATTTTACAGCTTTAGAAACAGTTGTAGAAGCAATTGATAGATTAAGAGATACTTCTTCTTCTCATCAAAGAATTTCTATTGTAGAAGTTATGGGAAGATATTGTGGTGACTTAACATTAGCTGCTGCAATTGCTGGTGGTTGCGAATTTATTGTTCTTCCAGAAATCAATTATACAAAAGAAGAATTAGTTTCTGAAATCCAAGCAGGAATCGAAAAAGGTAAAAAACATGCAATAGTAGCGATAACAGAATACATTTGTGATGTAGAAAAATTAGCCAAGTATATTCAGAGAAAAACAAATAGAGAAACAAGAGCTACAATTTTAGGGCATATCCAAAGAGGAGGAGCTCCAGTAGTATACGATCGAATACTTGCTTCAAGAATGGGAGCGTATGCAGTAGAATTACTGATAGAAGGTTACAAAGGAAAATGTGTTGGAGTACAAAATGAAAAAATGGTATTTAACGATATAACAGATGCATTAAAAAATATGAAACGTGTTTTTAAAAAAGATTGGTTAATTACAGCTAAAAAGCTATACTAATAAAAAAATTAGTGCCGGTTTTTCCGGCGCTCTAAAATTGTTAATTTTATTTTTAAAGAAATAAAATTATAAAGGTATTAAAACAATGAATCTTTTTAAAAAAAAAAATTTTAAAACAGTGTTTTATTGAGTTTTTAGGAACAGGTTTAATTATATTTTTAGGAATTACTTCTTTTGCCATATCTAAATTAACAAATTTTCATTTTAATAACTATGAAATTAGTTTTTTTTGGGGATTAGGAGTATTTATATCAGTGTATTTTAGTTTTTCAATATCTGGAGCACATTTAAATCCAGCTATTACTATTTTTCTTTGGTTGTCTTATCGATTTAATCAAAAAAAAGTAATACCTTATATTATATCTCAAATAGCTGGGGCGTTCTTCTTTACCGTTTTAATGTATCTTATTTGTTATAATTTGTTCAATTCATTTAAGTCTCAATATAATATTGTCCCGGGGACACAAAAAAGTCTTGAATTAGCTTCAGTTTTTTGTGCTTTTCCTAAAGAAAATTGCAATTTAATTCATGATTTTACATTAGAAATGTCTGTTGGAATGATTTTTATAATTATACTTATGAAAATAAATGAAAAAAATAATTTGTTTCCATCTTGTAGTTTTATAAATCCTTTTTTAATAGGAATGTTAATTACAATAATTAACCTATTGTTAGGTTCATATAATAATATTACTTTAAATCCAGCTCGAGATTTAGGTCCTAGAATATTTTTAAGTTTAATTGGATGGGGTAAATTAGCATTTACAGGTAGTGATAATATGATTTTTCCATATTTTTTAATACCTACAATTGCCCCTATTCTAGGTATAAATCTAGGAGGATGGATATACACAATTTATATAAAAAAATAATTATTTTCTTATAAAATATTGTCTGATATTTTTATAATTTTTAAAAACTCTTCATGTTTTAAAGATGCACTGCCAATTAATAATCCATTAACATCAGGTTGCTTAAGGAAATTTTCTGTATTTAATGAATTAACAGAACCACCATATTGTACAATCAAATTTTCTGCACTAACAGAATCATATTTTTTTATATAATTTTTTATAAATTGATGTATTAATTGCACGTTTTTAGGATCTGCTGAAATACCCGTACCAATAGACCAAACAGGTTCGTATGCAATGACTGTATTTCTAAATGCTTTTTCTCCACAAACATTTAATATAGACTTTAATTGTATTTTTAAACTTTTTTCAGTCTTATTAGATTTTTTTTCTATTTCAGTTTCACCTATACATAAAATAGGAATTAAGTTTAATTTTTTTACTAAACTAAATTTTTTTGCAATTATTTCGTTATTTTCGTTGTGGAACAAACGTCTTTCAGAATGACCGAGGATAATATATTTAACACCAACATCTTTCATCATTAAAGCAGAATTTTCACCAGTAAATGCACCTGTCAAATTTACATCTACATTTTGTGCACCAAGACAAATATTTGTATTATTTATATCTTTGTATACTCTTTCTAAGAATACAGTAGGGGGTGCAATTACAATAATATTTTTTTTTGAAAAAGATGAAGATCTTAATTTTAAATAAGTTAAATAGCAAGAAATAGTTTTTATATCACCGTTTAATTTCCAATTAGCTACAATAATGTTTTTTTTCATATTAATACACTCAAATTTTGTTTAATATTATAGAAACTAAGCTTTTTATAAGAAAATTATATATGAACTTAGTTTCTATTGCAGAAGTATTAAAATATACTATTTATATAAATTAACTCGATCTCGCAGTTTTTTTCCTGGTTTAAAATAAGGTACATATTTTTCATTTAATTTAATTTTTTTACCAGTTTTGGGATTTCGACCTATACGAGAAGATCTATAATGCAAAGAAAAACTACCAAATCCTCGAATTTCAATTCGTTTTCCCTTAGACAGCGAAATTGACATATATTCGAGCATTTCTTTTACAGCATATTCTATTATTTTATTTGAAATATAAGATTTTCGTTCAGCAATTCTTTCGAATAATTCTGACTTTGTCATAAATCCTCTATAATTAATATATTTTTATAAAAATGTTTTTTAAAAACTTACAAAAAATATATTTTTGTTTTTCAAATAATTATTCAGTATTTTGAGCTGCTTTAAAAGCTTCCGTCATTACATTAGAAAATGATTCATCATTTGATTTTATATTTATTTTATTTTTTAAATCTTTTTTATTATCTTTTTCATCTATAACATGAAAAGCAAGATTAATAATTCTATTTTTTCGATCAAAATTAGATAGTTTTACTAAAATAGTATCATCAACTTTTATTTTTTTTATTATTTCTTCACTATTAATACGAGAAGAGTCAGAAAATTTTATGGTACCTTCTACGCCTTCTGCTAATTTTACTATAGCAGTTTTCTTATCGAAGGATTTTATCGTTCCAGTAATTATAGCTCCTTTTTTATGATTTGAAACATATGCATTAAAAGGATCTTCTTCTAATTGTTTAATTCCTAATGAAATACGCTCTCTTTCAGCATCTACTTGTAAAACCACAGCAGATATTTCATCACCTTTTTTATAATTTTTAACGGCGTCTTCACCTGATATTTTCCAAGAAATATCTGATAAATGTACTAATCCATCAATACCACCCTTTAAACCAATGAAAATACCAAAATCTGTAATAGATTTTATTTTTCCGGCAACATGAACTCCTTTTTTATGAGTTTCAGAAAATTCTTGCCAAGGATTTACCTTGCATTGTTTTAAACCAAGGGAAATACGACGACGTTCTTCATCAATGTCTAAAACTATGACATCTACTATATTATTCACAGCAACTACTTTAGAAGGATGGATATTTTTATTAGTCCAATCCATTTCAGATACATGAACAAGACCTTCTACGCCTTCTTCAATTTCTACAAAACAACCGTAATCTGTTAAATTTGTTACACGACCACTTAATTTAATTCCTTCTGGATAACGATGAGAAATGGCTATCCATGGATCTTCACCCAATTGTTTTAATCCTAGAGAAACACGTGTTCTTTCTCTATCAAATTTTAAAATTTTAACATTTATTTCATCTCCGACATTAACTATTTCACTTGGATGTTTAACCCTTTTCCATGCCATGTCAGTAATATGTAACAATCCATCTACACCACCTAAATCAACAAAAGCTCCATAATCTGTTAAATTTTTAACAATTCCTTTAATTTCTATGCCTTCTTGTAAATTTTCTAATAATTGATCTCTTTCAGCACTATTTTCAGATTCAATTACAGCACGTCTCGAAACAACAACATTGTTGCGTTTTTGATCCAGTTTTATTACTTTAAATTCTAATTCCTTACCTTCAAGATGAATAGTATCTCTAACAGGACGAATATCAACTAAAGAACCTGGTAAAAAAGCACGTATATCATTTAGTTCTACAGTAAATCCACCTTTAACCTTTCCATTAATAATGCCAATAACAGTTTCTGATTTCTCATGAGCTTGTTCTAATATTAACCATGCTTCATGTCGTTTTGCTTTTTCTCGAGATAAAAGTGTTTCTCCAAATCCGTCTTCAATAGCATCTAAAGCAACATCAATCTCATCTCCAACTTTTACATCTAAAAATCCTTGAGCATTTTTAAATTGTTCAGCTGGAATTGCTGATTCAGATTTAAGACCTGCATCAACGAGTACTGTTTCTTTTTCTATAGAAACAACAATACCTCGAATAATTGATCCTGGACGAGTTTTAATCTCTTTTAGTGATTCTTCAAATAGTTGAGCAAAAGATTCATTCATATTAATAATATTTAAAAAACTTTTGTTAAATGTTCATTTTAACTTCATGTTAAAATAAGCTTGTTTTATATATCTTTTAATAATCCATATCAAAGAGTGCAATTTTTTGCGAATAAAGATTTATATTTATTTTTAAAACATATATTTTTTTAATAAAATACTTTATAAAAGTTTTAATTATTTCTTCAAAATTCATATTTATTAAATTTAATATTATAGCATTTTCTGATAGGTATAAAGGAGAAATTGATTGATTTTAATCAAGTTCATCATGAATTTTTATTTGTTTTAACAATTCTTTGAAATTAACATGATGTTAATTTTTTTTAGTTATAATATTTTTCTATAAATGCAATATTATATATTGTATCTAAAAAATTTTTATTATATTTTTAGGAAAAAAATTCTATCTAGATCGTCTTCTTCTATTAATCTAGGAGATTAAAAAAAATAGCTTTTTTAATAAAGTAAAATTTTTCTAACTTCAAAAAAAGTTGTTCATTTAGATCAAATTTTACTAAATTTTTAAAAAATTTGTTTTTTTTGAAAGAAAAAAATTTAAATTAAAATAGATAACATCATCTATAATGTTAAAAATTAATTAAATTTGCTAATTTTTAAAAAATCTTCAAAATAAGATGGAAAAGTTTTAGAAATACAATTTGGATTACGTATACCAACACTCATGCCTGATAAACATATAAGAGAAAAACACATTGCCATACGATGATCGTTATATGTATCAATTTCTGCAAATTTAAATAAAACAGGAGGAGTAATAGATAAAAAATCTTTTCCTTCTTTAACTACTGCACCAATTTTTTTTAATTCTGTACTCATTGCAAATAATCGATCAGTTTCTTTAACACGCCAGTTGTATATATTTTTAATAATTGAAGTGCCTTGAGCAAAAAGCGATACTATTGCAATAGTCATTGCTGCATCGGGAATATGATTCATATCTAAATTAATTTTTTCTAATTTATTACGTGTACAAACAATAAAAGAGTCTCCCCAATCAATAATAGCTCCCATTTTTTTAAGTACATCAGCAAATTTTATATCACCTTGAATACTTTTTTTTCCAACACCCACAACCTTTACTGAACCACCTTTAATCGCAGCAGCTGCTAAAAAATATGATGCTGAAGATGCGTCTCCTTCAATCAGATAATTTCCTGGTGATTTATATTGTTGGTTTCCCTTTATATAAAAGGATTTATAAGAATTATTTGTAATATTAACTCCAAAACATTTCATTAGATTTAATGTAATATCAATATAAGGTTTAGAAACTAAATTTCCATGAATAAATATACTAGTATTTTTTAATGCTAATGGAGCAATCATTAATAATGATGTTAAAAATTGACTAGAAATACTTCCGTTTAATATAATAGAGCCACCTACAAAGCCACCTTTAGTCAAAATAGGAGGATATCCTATATTTTTTTTGTATTCAAGAATTGCCCCACCTTGTTTTAAAGCGTCAACAAGATGTTCAATTGGTCTTTCATGCATTCTATCATCTCCACTTAAGATAACATGATTTTGATTTAAAGATAGAGCAGCAAGAAGTGGTCTCATAGCTGTCCCTGCATTTCCTAAAAATAATGAAATAGGATCAGATAAATAAAACGCTTTCCCAATACCGTGAACATGACAAGTTGTATTATTATTTGATAAAAAAAATTTAATTCCAATTTTTTTTAAAGCAGCTAACATATATTGAGTATCTTGACTATCTAGTAAGTTTGTTAAACAAGTAATACCATTAGCCATAGAAGATAATAATAATACTCTGTTTGATATGCTTTTTGAGCCAGGTAAATAAATAGTTCCATTAACGTAAGAAACTGGTTTTAACTTCAAAAGTTTTTGCATAATAAAAATACGCTCTAATTAAAATAAAATTTTTAATTTATTCCTTAAGAAAATAAAAATATTTTATCCATATTTTTTTTCAAAATATAACATAAATTCTGCTAAAGATTGAACGCCTTCTAATGGCATGGCATTATAGATAGATGCACGCATACCTCCAACTACATAATGTCCTTTCAAAGCATTTAAACCTACATCTTTTGCTTCTTTTAAAAAGAAATCATTTAATTTAGAATCATATAAATGAAATACGACATTCATTTGAGATCGATTTCTCTTATCTATATTGTTGATATAAAAATCGCTATTATCTATTATTTGATATAATAAATTTGATTTTTTTTGATTTAATACTTCAATTTTTTTTATTCCACCTTGTTTTTTTAACCATTTAAACACTAATCCTGATAAATACCAAGAAAATGTAGGAGGTGTGTTAAACATAGAATTATATTTTGACATTGTGTGATAATTAAAAATAGAAGGAGATATTTTAGAAGCATATCCTATTAAATCTTTTCTAATAAGAATAATTGTAATACCCGAAGGGCCAATGTTTTTTTGAGCACCTGCATAAATCAAACCATAATTTTTAATATTAATTTTACGAGATAAAATAAACGATGAAAAATCTCCAACTATTATTTTATTTTTAAAATTTGGTTCTTCATAAATTGACATTCCATCTATGGTTTCATTAGGACAATAATGAATATATGCCGAATTATTACTGATATTCCATTCAGAAGGTTTTAAAAGAAAATGCTTACCATTTTCTGTTTTTCTAACTAATATATTTTTAGGAATACAATATTTCTTAGCTTCTATTAATGCACAATTTGACCAATATCCACTATTAATGTAATCTGTTTCTTTAAAATTACCTAATAAATTCATTGGAACAGCAGCAAACTGACCTCTAGCCCCGCCTTGACAAAATAATATTTTATAAGAATCGGATATATTTAATAAATCTCTTAAATCTTTTTCTGCTTCTAAAGCTACTTGAATAAATTCTTTACTGCGATGGCTTATTTCCATAACAGAACAGCCCATGTGATTCCAATTTTGTAATTCTTTTTTTGCTTGATAAAGAACATCTTTTGGAATCATGGCTGGTCCAGCACTAAAATTATATATCAAGTTCATTTTTTCACCAATAATCATTTTTTTGATGTATCTAAATTAATTTATGTATTCTATACCCTTCATATATTTTTTTTGTAAAATTTTTGGAATTTCTACTCGACCGTCGCTATATTGATAATTTTCTAATATAGCAGCTAATGTTCTACCAACTGCCAAACCTGAACCATTTAATGTATGAACAAAATTATTGTTTTTTTCGGTTTTTTTTCTATAACGTGTTTTCATACGACGAGCTTGAAAATCACTCATATTAGAACAAGAAGAAATTTCTCTGTAT
The DNA here is from genome assembly GCF_005080845.1 of Buchnera aphidicola (Rhopalosiphum padi). Lineage (NCBI taxonomy): Bacteria > Pseudomonadati > Pseudomonadota > Gammaproteobacteria > Enterobacterales > Erwiniaceae > Buchnera > Buchnera aphidicola. Next base: position 349,060 of record NZ_CP034858.1, read on the forward strand.
TTTTTCTGAGAAGGAAACCATACTTCTAAATCATATGTTTTAGCTGCAGAAAAACCCATTTCCCCTCCACATAAAAGAACTTTTCTATATGGTAATTCTAAAAGCTGTAAAACTTTTTCTGCATGATTAGTTAATAACTCTAAGGCATCCATAGATAATTCCGGTTGTACAATTTGAACTAATTCTACTTTATCAAATTGATGTAATCGAATTAATCCCTTACTATCACGTCCGTAAGAGGAAGCTTCAGATCGAAAACAAGGGGTATGAGAAGTTAACATGATAGGTAGTTTTTTTTCATCTAATATTTGGTTACAAAATAAATTAGTTAACGGCACTTCCGCTGTAGGAATTAATACATATTTTTTATTATCAATAGAATTAATGTGAAATAAATCATCACTAAATTTTGGTAATTGTCCCGTTCCGTATAGTGAATCATGATTAACTAAATAAGGAACATAAGTTTCTATATAACCATGTTTTATCGTATGTAAATCTAACATAAATTGACTTAATGCACGATGTAAAAGAGCAATTTTTCCTTTCATCACAACAAATCGTGAACCTGATATTTTTGCTGAAGATTTCCAATCTAATTGATTTAGTTTATTCCCTATTTCTACATGATCTCGAACTATAAAATTATATTCTTTTTTTTTACCCCAATATTTTACAATTTTATTGTTTTTTGATGAATTTCCTTTTGGAACATCATCAGAAGGAATATTAGGTATAGATATAGAAAAATCATGGATTTTTTCTTGTAATAGATTAAGCTCAATTTTTAATATAGATAAACTTTTACTTGATTCTACAAGTTTTCTTTTTAAATTTTCATCTACTTCTTGAAAATTTTTTTCTTTTTTAAACAACCCTGATAAGGTATTGTGCTTGCATTGTAAATTTTCTGTTTTAATTTGTAATTTTTTTCGTTTTTCTTCCATAGAAGATATGAGTGATATATCTAATTCGAAATTTTTTTTTAATAATTTCTCTGCTATCGTATGTATTTGATTTCGTAATAAATAAGGATTTAACATAATTTTTTAAGTCTTTTAAATTGAAAATTAAAGTTATTTTAAAAATATTCTACTGATTTTTTAAAAAATATAAAAGGTATCTAATATATTAAAAATACGAAAATAAAATTTATTTATATATAATATACCCAGATTATGAATTATAAGATAAATTTAGAGAATAATTATTATTAAAATTTTTTAAACTTACATAGATTATATTAATATTTTTTAATAAAAAAATATTTTCAAAAAATTTATATCTTAAATAATGTTTTAATACATCTTATTTTAAAAATATTTAAAGGAAATACAATATGGAATTAATTAATCATAAAAAAGTAATAATTTTAGGTTCAGGACCAGCAGGATACACTGCTGCCATATATAGCTCTAGAGCTAATTTAGATCCTTTATTAATTACTGGAATTAACAAAGGTGGTCAATTAATGAATACCAATGAAATCGAAAATTGGCCAGGCGATTTCAAAAAGATTACTGGTCCTGAACTAATGGATCGAATGCATAAACATGCAGTAAAATTAAATACAGAAATTATATATGACAATATTGTTTCAGTAGAATTTAAAAAAAAACCATTTTTTTTATTAGGAGAACGTAATAAATATACATGTGATACGGTTATTATCGCTACAGGTGCAAACCCACGTTACTTAGGACTAAATTCAGAGAATAAATTTAAAGGAAAAGGTGTTTCTACTTGTGCTGTATGTGATGGTTTTTTTTACAAAAATCAAGAAGTTGCAGTAGTAGGAGGTGGAAACACAGCTCTAGAAGAAACATTATATTTATCAAATTTTGTAGAAAAAGTGCATTTAATTCATCGTAGAACTAATTTCAAAGCTGAAAAAATTCTAATTGATCGATTATTAAAAATGGTAAAAAATAAAAAAGTCATCTTGTATTTAAATTCTAATGTAAAAGAAATTTTAGGTAATAATCAAGGTGTTACTCATTTATTAATTCAAAATAAAGATTTAAAAGAAAATAAAGAAAGGAAAATTATAATTTCTGGATTATTTATTGCAATTGGGTATACACCAAATACAGATCTATTTACTAATCAATTAGAAATGGAAAATGGATACATTAAAGTAAACAAAGGAATACATGGAAACTATACACAAACAAGCATACCGGGTATATTTGCAGCAGGTGACGTAATTGATCACGTATATAGACAAGCTATTACGTCATCTGCTAGTGGTTGTATGGCTGCATTAGATAGCGAACGTTATCTTAATTCATTATCCTAGCCTCTTAATCTTAATCCAGAGAACAATAAAAACATACTAGTCAAAATGACTAGTATCAGATATAATAAAAGAAATATTAAATATTTTAATAATTTTTTAAAAATAAACGTAACTAGAGAAAAAAATGGCTAAAGAAGATAACATTGAAATGCAAGGAATTGTTATTGATACATTACCAAACACAATGTTTCGTGTTGAATTAGAAAATAAACATGTCATTACAGCACATATTTCAGGAAAAATGAGAAAAAATTACATTAGAATATTAACAGGAGATAAAGTTACTATTGAGCTAACACCCTACGACTTAACAAAGGGAAGAATTATTTTTAGAAGCCGTTAAATATTTTTATTTCTTTTTTAAATTCAATTAAAAATTAAATATTAATTAATATAAAAAAAACACTTAAAAATAAAATTTAACAATCTACTTTATTTCTTAAATAACTCCCAAAAAAAATATTTCAAGACAATTTTTTTATTTTAAAAATTTTTAATTATATTTTAAAATAAAAAACTCTATTTATAGATAAAAGAGAAATTTTTGAAAATTAAGAAAATCTTGAAGAGAATTTATGCGTACTAAATATTGTGGAAATATTAGAATAGTTGATTTACATAAATCAATAATTTTATGTGGTTGGGTAAATAAAATAAGAAATTTAAATCAATTTATTTTTATTGATATGAGAGATTGGACGGGTATTATTCAACTTGTTTTTGAACGAAAAAACAATATAGTTTTTAAACAAGCTATAAATTTAAAGAACGAATCTTGTATTCGAATTATAGGAATTGTTCAAAAAAGAAATACTAAAAATAAAAATTTAGATACTGGAGAAATAGAAATATTAGTAAATAAAATAAAAATCTTTAATATTTCAAAAACACTGCCATTAGATTATTCAAATAATAGTAACGATGATATACGATTAAAATATCGTTACTTAGACCTCCGTCGTTCTCAGTTATTAGAAAATCTTAAAATAAGAAATAAAATTACTTATTTAACAAGACTTTTTATGACAAAGAAAAACTTTTTAGATATTGAGACACCTTTTCTGACAAAATCTACACCAGAAGGTGCTCGAGATTATTTAGTACCTAGTAGAAATTATCCAGGAAAATTTTATGCATTACCTCAATCACCGCAATTGTTTAAACAATTATTGATGATTTCTGGTATTGATAAATATTATCAAATAGTTAAATGTTTTCGTGATGAAGATTTACGTTCAGATCGACAACCAGAATTTACACAAATTGATATTGAAGCTTCTTTCATAAGTTCTACTAAAATTAGAAACTTCGTAGAAAAATTAATAAAAAAAATTTGGGTTAAAATCATTAATTGCCATTTAGACAAATTTCCTAAAATTTCTTTTTACGATGCTATGCAACGTTATGGATCAGACAAACCTGATTTAAGAAATCCAATGGAAATCATTGATGTTTCCGATCTTCTTATTAAAGAAAAAGTTTTATCATTTTTTAAAATCAATTTAGAGAAAAAACATAGAATAGCTTTATTATGTTTTTGTCAAGGTGACAAGATAAGTCGAAAAAAAATTGATGAATATTCTAATTATGTAAAAAAATTTGGTTCAAAAAAATTATTTTATATAAAAATAAATAAAATTGAAAATGGCTTGCAAGATATTCAAAGTTCAATAAAAAATATTTTAGATAAAACTATACTAAAAAATATTTTAAAAAAAACGAATGCAAAAAATGGAGATATCTTGTTTTTAATTGCCGATGAAGAAAGAATTGTCAACAGATCTCTTGGAATGCTACGTATAAAATTAGGTGATGATTTTATATTTTTTAAAAAAAATATTTGGAAGCCTGTTTGGATCGTAGACTTTCCTATGTTTAAACAAGATTCTAATGGAAAATTTTCTTCTAATCACCATCCATTTACGGCCTTAAAAAAAAATAATCAAAAGAAACTTGAAAAAAATCCGCATCTTGCTATTTCTGATAGTTATGATTTAGTAATTAATGGTTATGAAATCGGTGGTGGTTCAGTACGTATCCATGATGCTAAAATACAAAAAAAAATATTTGACATTATTGGAATAGAAAAAAAAATTCAAAAAGAAAAATTTGGATTCTTGATGGAAGCACTAAAATATGGTGCACCTCCTCATGCAGGAATAGCTTTAGGATTAGATAGAATAGTCATGCTTTTAACAAAAACTAATAACATTAAAGATGTCATCGCTTTTCCAAAAACGACTTCAGCCAGTTGTCTAATGACTAATTCTCCTAGTAAATCAAAAAAATCTACTTTAAATGAATTAGGTATAAATATCATTGAAAAATAAAACAATTTTATATAATTTTTTTTATATTACTTAATAAATAAATACAAGAAGAAAAAAAAACAATGGATGGACTAGTTGGGGTATTATAAAAAAAAGATAAAAACATTCCACCTGTAACCGAAATAATACTTATTACTATTGAAAAAACAACCATTTTTTCTGGAGAGTTAGAAAAAAGTTGTGCAGTTGCAGGGGGGATAATCAATAATGAAGTTATTAACAGCACTCCGACAAATTTAATAGCAATAGAAATAGATAAAGCAGTAGTTAACATTAAAGTTAAACGTGCATAAAAAATATTAACACCATCTATTTGGGCTAATTCTTCATTGATTGTCAATAACAAAATAGAATTCCAACGGAAAAATAAAACAGTTAAAACAGTCAAACTTCCTAAAGCAATAATAAATAAGTCAAATACCGTTACAATTAATAAATCACCAAATAAGTAGTTACCGAGATCTATATGACGAGAAGTAGACATCAAACTTATAAAAATCATTCCTAAAGACAATGAACTATGCGATATTATACTTAATATTGTTTCTAATGAAACTGATAATAATTTTTCAATCCACGCTAATACAATTGCAAGAAAAATCATAAAGAATAATACTGTATAGAAAGAATCAATTTCAAATAGTGTAGATATCGCCAAGCCAAGTATAGAAGAATGAGAAAGTGTATCACCAAAAGATGATATACGACGCCAAATAATAAATGATCCTAGAGGTCCTGTTGAAAAAGATAATAAAATACCAGCTAACAATCCTGGATAAATTAATTCAAACATAATAAAAAATACTCTATAATTTTAATATTGATGTACATGATCATGATTATGTTGATAAATTGCTAATTCTTTTATACGTTTTAAACCAAATATAGAAATAAATTCTAAATTTTTAGAAACTGTTTTCGGAGTACCAGAACAGCAAATATGTTTATTTAAACAAATTACATAATCTGTTTTAGCCATAACAAAATTTAAATCATGAGAAACTATTAAAATAGAGCATTGAATTTCAGATCGAATTTGATTAATTAATTCATATAAATCGAGTTGACCCATTACATCAACTCCCTGTATAGGCTCATCTAAAACAAGTAAATTCGGATTATTTAATAATGCCCTAGCTAAAAGAATACGTTGCATTTCTCCACCAGATAATTTTTGTAATGGAGAATACTGAAGTGATTCTGCTTTTACACGTTTTAGTATTTTTAATATATTTACGTTTTTTTTCCTTTTTGATAATCTCATAAATCTTTCTACTGTAATAGGTAATAAGTTATTAAGATGTAATTTCTGGGGTACATATCCAATAGATATGTTAGGAGATCGAATAACATTTCCTAAATCAGGTTGTATTAATCCTAATACAACACGTATTAAAGTAGATTTTCCGGCTCCATTAGGTCCTATTAAAGTGACAATACGATTAGGAATTAAAGAAAATGATATATTAGACAGAATAGAACGATTAGAGAAACTCACATGAATATTTTTTAAAATAATTAATTCTAACATGTTAAATAAATTCTATTTTAGAATATATAGCAGATTAATCATTATAAAATATTTTTTTTAAGATGAACATAAATATTATGTTAAAAAATAAAAAGAAAATTTTTTTTTCTATATTAGGAATATTATTCATATTAACACCAAGTAATTCTTATGCTTCTATATTAACTATATTTAAACCGTTAGGTTTTATTGCAGCAGCAATTGCACACAACGTCACTAAGGTAGAAGTAATTTTACCAGATGGAGCAACAGTACAAAATTACTATTTGCGACCATTAGATCTAGTTAAAATAAAACATTCTGATGTTATAATTTTAATAGGAGATCAGATAGAACCTTTTTTTTTAAAAAAAGCAATAAATTACTTTAAAAAAAAAACTATTGTATTAAGCGAAGTAAAAAGTATCAAGTTTCTTTTAACACATGATTTCAATTTTGAAAAAAGTAAAAAAAAACAAAAAAATACTTTACAAAATGAAAAAGAAATTAATAATATATCATATGATATGCATATATGGTTATCACCTCAAATTGCATTAGAATCAGCAATAGTTATACACGATATGTTATTAAAGTTAATTCCTCAAAAAAAAAATATTATAGAAAAAAATTTAAAGCATTTTAAATCATGTTTATCAAAAACTAATAAAGACATAAAAAAAAATATATCATCTATTAAAGAAAGAAAATATTTTACTTTTCATAACGCTTATAAATATTTTGAAAAATTTTATGGACTACATCCATTAGGAAGATTTACAAGATATCCTGGAATACAAACAGGAGCTAAATATTTATATGAAATTAAAAAACAACTATTAAAAAAAAAAGCAAGATGTATTTTTACAGAACCACATCTTAATTCAAACATTATTGATGTTATAACACGGGGAATAAATATTGAAAAAGGGAATCTTGATCTTTTTGGTATAGCTATTCCATTAGTACAAAATAGCTATGTAAATTTTCTTGTGAAATTGTCTAATCAATACATTAGCTGCTTAAAACATATTTAAGGAAAAAAAAGTGCAGCAATTCTATAAAATAATTTTTCCATTTTTTCATGAAGATTTTTTTTATAAAATAATTAAAATTTTAATAAACATTATCCTTATAATAACTTTCATATCACTATCAAGTTGTAGTCTTTTAATAGATAAAAAAACATCTTTTTTAAATCAAAAAATTTTAAAGCAAAAAAAGGAATTCGGAAGATTAAAAAAAAATAAAGAATGTTTAAAAAATTATACGATATATAAAAATGTTATCTCTTATGGAGATAGTATTAGTTTTTTATTAAAAAAATCAGGAGTAAAAATAAATGATATACTAAAATTAATAAAAATAGATAAAAATTTAAATAATATAAAAATTGGACAAAAAATTGATTGGAAAGTAAATAAATTTGGCAACTTAGTCAAATTAAAATGGTGTATTTCTGATTTTCAAAAAAAAATATACAAAAAATATAAAAATGAATTTAAATATATCAGATATGTATCTGATTCTATTTTAGAAAAAAAAAGTGTTTATATTAAAAAAAATTCTAATTTTTTTAAAAGTGCTTATCAATCAGGATTAAATCAATTTGAAATAAATAATGTTATCAAAGCAATAGAATGGCAAATTAATTTTCATAAATTAAATATTGGTAGTAAGTTTAATTTAATTTTTTTAAATAAAAAAACAAAGAATAAAAAAATATTATTAGGTGTAAAGTTAAATAACTTAGATAAAGAATATTTTGCAATAAAAGCATTTAATGGAAAATTCTATGACGTTAATGGTTTTAATGAATCAGAAAAACTTATAAATTTTTCATTTTTAAAAAAATATCGCATATCTTCTTCATTCAATTTACATCGTCTTAATCCAGTTACACATCGTATTAGTCGTCATTTAGGGATAGATTTAGCCATGCCTCAAGGAACTCCTGTAATTGCTACTAGTAGTGGTAAAATCATAAAAGCACAATTTAATAAAATTGCAGGTTTTTACATTTCTTTAAAAAACAAGAATTATTATACAACTAGATATATGCATCTTAAAAAAATTCTAGTTAAAGTGGGTCAAAAAGTTAAAAAAGGTCAAAAAATAGCTTTGTCAGGTAATACTGGTCGTACTACTGGCCCACATTTACATTATGAAATTTGGATTAACAATCGTGCGATAAATCCTATAAAAGCAAAATGTATTTTTTCAAAACCTCTAACAAAAAGCGAGAGAATAAAGTATTTAAAAGAATCTAAAAAAATATTATTAAAATTAAAATAATTTATTTTTTTTATCCAAAAAAAAATATTTTTAATATATAACTCTTAAAATTCTACTAGTATTTGTTTTACCTATTTTTCCCATTATATCACCTTGAGTGACAATAACTAAATCATTATTAAATAAATAATTCTTTTTACATAAAAGAATTATAGCTTCATTAGCAGCTTTAACGCCATCGTTTTTACTATCAAAATAAATAGGGATAACGCCTCTATAAAGAGCAGTTAGATTTAAAGTTTTTTTATGTTTTGATAAAGCAAAAATAGGTAGTCCGGAAGTAATTCTAGATGTCATTAATGCTGTTTTTCCAGATTCAGTCATAGTAATAATTGCTGTAATTCCCTTTAAATGATTAGCAGCATACATTGACGACATAGCAATTGCTTCTTCAATATTTTGAAACTCTACATCAAGACGGTGTCTAGAAACATTAATACTAGGAACTTTTTCTGCTCCTTCACATACCTTAGCCATACTTATAATAGTTTCAGATGGATATTTACCAGATGCAGTTTCTGCAGAAAGCATGACTGCATCGCTACCATCTAATACAGCGTTTGCTACATCCATAACTTCCGCCCGAGTAGGTGATGGATTTAAAATCATTGATTCCATCATTTGCGTTGCTGTAATTGCCACTTTATTTAATTTTCTAGCAGTTCTAATTAGTTTTTTTTGCATACCTACTAATTCAGCATCACCAATTTCAACACCTAAATCTCCTCTAGCAATCATAATTGCATCTGAAGATAATATTATACTTTCTATGGAATTTTGATCAAATACTGCTTCAGCTCTTTCTATTTTAGCTATAATTTTAGCATCACTACCAGATTTTTTTAATAACTCTCTAGCCTTTATTAAATCATTAGCACACCGAGGAAAAGATACAGCTAAATAATCTACATCAATTTCAGCAGCAAGAATTATATCTTTTTTATCTTTTTCTGTTAGTGCATCTGCTGATAAACCACCACCTAATTTATTAATACCTTTATTGTTTGAAAGAACACCACCTATAATAACTTTTGTAAATATTTCAAATTTATTAATTTTTGTTACTTTCAATTGTATTTTTCCGTCATCTAACAACAAGATATCATTTACATTTAAATCATTTGGTAGTTTTTTATAATCAATTCCGACTCTTTCATTATTTCCATTTTGTTCGTTTAAATTTGCATCTAATATAAAAGTATTATTAATTTTCAAAAAAATGTTATTTTTTTTAAATTTAGAAATTCTAATCTTTGGTCCTTGTAAATCACCTAATAAAGCAATATGACAGTTTAATTTAAACATTATTTCTTTTGCTTTTTGTGCTCTTTGTTTATGTTCATCAGATGAACCATGAGAAAAATTTAAACGAAGAACATTTGCTCCAGATAGAATAATCTTTTCAAGATTATTTGCTTGATCTGTAGACGGTCCTAAAGTTGCTACAATTTTCGTTCTTCTAACACGATTTAACATAAAAAAACCTCTTTATTTTTATTAATTATATATAGTTTTAACTTTTAAAAAGTTAATGGAAATATAAAAGAAGAAGAAATTTAATAATATATTTTTAATAAAATTATAAAAACCCAAATAAGTATGTGAAATATTCATTTATATTTTTTTGTTTATTTAGTAAAATTAATAAAAATAGTTTTGTTAAAAAATATTTTAACACTAAAAATGTTATTTTAAATAATATATATTTTAACATATAAATATTTTTAAAATTAAAATTTGAAGAGAAAATTATGATTATAGAAACCAATCAAGCTTGCGATCTAGTTATTTTTGGAACAAAAGGAGATTTAGCAAGAAGAAAATTATTACCAGCTTTATACAAATTAGAAAAATCTCAAAAAATACATCCAGATACACGTATAATTGGTGCAGGTCGTGCTGATTGGAATACAGAAGACTATATAAAAGTAGTAAAAAAAGCAATAACAGATTTTTTAAATGAAAAAATTGATCAAAATATTTGGAAAAAATTAAGTTCACGTTTAAATTTTTTTAACATTGATGTATTTAAAGATCTTTATTTCTTAGAATTAAAAAAAATATTAAATGCAAAAAAAAATATTTTTATATATTACTGTGCGGTTCCTCCAAATACATTTAACGCTATTTTTAAAGGATTAGGGAAAGTAAATTTAAATTCTTTGCCATCAAGAATAATAATAGAAAAACCATTAGGAGTATCTTTAGAAACCTCGAAAAAAATTAACAAACAAATTTCTAAATATTTTTTAGAATCACAAATCTTTCGAATTGATCACTATCTTGGAAAAGAATCGATATTAAATCTTCTCGCATTACGTTTCTCAAATTCATTTTTTTTTCATAGTTGGGACAACAAAATTATTGATCATATTCAAATCACTGTATCTGAAGAAGTTGGTATTGAAAATAGATGGAATTATTTTGATCAAATGGGACAAACACGAGATATGGTGCAAAATCATCTTCTACAAATTCTTACAATTATTTCTATGGATCAACCAAAAAATATTACACCTGAAGATATAAGAAATGAAAAATTAAAAATACTTCGTTCTCTTAAAAAAATTGATTTAAATGAAATAAATATTAAAACCGCACGAGGTCAGTATACATCTGGTATTATAAATGGTAAAAAAGTACCTTCTTATGTAGAAGAGAATGGAGCAAACAAAGGTAGTAAAACAGAAACATTCGTTTCAATTAAAGTTGATATCGATAACGATCGATGGTTTGGAGTTCCCTTTTATTTAAGAACAGGTAAACGTTTAGCATCTAAATACTCTGAAATAGTCATTGTCTTTAAAAAAATGTCTAAGAACTTATTTCAAGAATTTAATGAAAATTTATCACCTAACAAATTAATTATACGTCTAGAACCTAATGAAGGTATTAAAATAGAATTTTTAAATAAAGTACCAGGACTTAATAGAGAATATGAATTAAAAAGTGACAAAATGGAATGTAACTATACAAATAACACTGAAAATTTTGTTGATGCCTATGAAAGACTGTTATTTGAAAGTATGAGAGGAATACAATCATTATTTGTATCTCGAGATGAAGTAGAAGAAGCATGGAAATGGATTGATCCCATAATAAATGCTTGGAAAAAAACAAACACAAGTACTGTACAGTTATACAAATCTGGCACATGGGGGCCAAAAAATTCGGACTCACTTATTATGCGAGATGGTCGATTTTGGGAAACATTTAATTAAAAATCAATTCTAAATAATTTATCTATCTTGACTTAATTAAGAAAATTATGTTAGCTTAAAAAAAATATTTTTACATTTTCTTTAATTAAATTCTTTTTTAATTAAAACTATTTTATCTAAATTGAGGAAGATAATATCTTATGATACGTATTATTCTTTTCTTATTAACTAATTTAGCAGTTATGTCAACATTCAGTCTAATTCTTGCTTTAACAGGAATTCAGTCTGAAAGTATTTATGGTTTGTTGATTATGTCAAGTCTATTTGGTTTTAGTGGATCTATCTTATCACTTATGATGTCTAAATGGATTGCATTACGTTCTGTAAATGGTAAAATCATCAATCATCCCAGTAATGAAACAGAACATTGGTTAATCGATACAATTCGTCAACAATCTATAAAAAAAAATATCATTATGCCACAAATAGCAATATATGAAGCTGCCGATATTAATGCATTTGCTACAGGTGCTCGTCGTAATTCAGCGTTAATTGCCATTTCAACAGGATTGTTAGAAAATATGACACGTAACGAGGCAGAAGCAGTAATTGCTCATGAAATTAGTCATATTTCAAATGGTGATATGATTACGATGACTTTAGTACAAGGTGTTGTTAATACTTTCGTAATTTTTATATCTCGTATTCTTTCTCAAGCATTAAGCAACTTGTTATCAAGTAATCGAAATGAAGATAATGAAGATGGGAAAGATTCGTTTTTATTTTTTTTAATTTCTACGTTTTTAGAAATAATTTTTGGTGTACTTGCAAGTATTATTACTATGTGGTTTTCTAGAAATCGAGAATTTTATGCTGATGCAAGTTCGGCAAAATTAGTTGGTCGAGAAAAAATGATTTCTGCTTTAAATCGTTTAAAATCAAGTCATGAACCTCAAGAATCAGATAGTATAATCGCGTTTTGCATTAATGGAAAATCTAACTCATTTATAGAATTATTCGCCTCTCATCCTTCTTTAGAAAAAAGAATACAGGCTCTAAATAATAAAAAATATATGTAGTAGTATATATCAAAAACCTAAAAATATTATCTCTCTTAGTAGAACACTTTTCTATTAAGAGATAAAATTTCTAAAATCTACGGTTTCAAGTAATCATTTAAACTTGTTTTTTAATATAAAAATGTTTATAATAAAAATATTAGCAAAACTTTTCTTAAATTTCTTAAATTCATATCTTATAAAAATCATTAACTTCTATTTTCTATAATAGACAAAAAATTAATAAATTTTATTAAGAAAATAAATCAAACTAAATTTTAAAATTTATAAAAATTAAAAAAAATAGCAGTTAAAAATAAGTTTCTTCGTATTATGTTTGAGTTTGAGAAAAAATATTAAAAAAAACAATTAAAAAAATAAAAAAAAATAACAATTAAATAAAAAAAATTAGCAGAAAACAATATAATTTGTGTACAAAAAAATATTTTTTACTAAAAATTTATCCATATTTAAAAAAATACTTTTTTTGAAATAAAAAAAGTTATTAATAAATATTTATCAAATTTAAAATAAAATCTTTACTTCTCTATAACTTAACTAAACATAATAACTTCTAACTTCACAAAAATTAAGTCTCGCAGAATCTATTTAATCAGACATGGTCCATATTTTGTCTCAACTATTTTTTAATTTTCTTGATATAATAAAATATTATATAATCTCAAATTATATTATATCTTAGATGTTTAGATATATTAAATATTGGGCTGTCCTATTTTTTTTACGGAGTTTTTCTGATGGAGTTTTTTTTAGACCCGTCAATCTGGGCCGGCTTGTTAACGTTAGTTATTTTGGAAGTGGTATTAGGGATTGATAATTTAATATTTGTAGCAATTTTATCAGAAAAATTACCTCCTAATCAAAGAGATAAAGCACGTTTAATTGGTTTAGGACTAGCTTTAATTATGCGATTAGCATTATTATCATTGATATCTTGGGTGGTAACACTTACTTCTCCTATTGTTAGTAATAATTTTTTTTCTTTATCAATACGTGATTTAATATTACTTATTGGCGGCTTATTTCTTTTATTTAAAGCTACAATTGAATTACATGAAAGACTAGAAAATAAAGAACACGAAAGCGCAGAAAACAAAAATTATGCTAGTTTTTGGGCCGTAGTAATTCAAATAGTTGTATTAGATGCTGTTTTTTCCTTAGATGCGATAATTACAGCAGTTGGAATGGTAAATCAATTATTAATTATGATGATAGCAGTTATACTAGCTACAATATTAATGTTATTAGCGTCAAAAGCATTGACAAACTTTATTAATATTCATCAAACTGTAGTGGTACTATGTCTTAGTTTTTTATTAATGATTGGTTTTAGTTTAGTTGCAGAGGCGCTAAAATTTTATATTCCAAAGGGCTATTTATATGCAGCAATAGGTTTTTCTATTTTAATCGAAATTTTTAATCAAATTGCTCGTCATAATTTTATGAAAAATCAATCTAGAAAACCCATGAGACAAAGAGCAGCTGAAGCAATTTTACGTCTAATGATAAGAGAAAAAAACAAAAGTAAAAAAAGAATAAAAATTGATAACAAAGAAGAAATAGCACTATCATCTTCCTTAGAAGCTGAATCTTTTAAAGATGAAGAAAAATATATGATTAATGGAGTTCTTACTTTAGCTGGTCGATCTATTAAAAGTATTATGACTCCACGAAGTAATATATCTTGGGTAAATACAGAAAAAAAAATTAATGAAATTCGATTACAATTATTAGATACACCTCATAGCTTATTTCCTGTTTGCAAAGGTGAATTAGATGAAATTATAGGTATTGTACGAGCTAAAGAACTATTAGTTGCCATTGAAAAAAATATAGACGTTTACAAATTTGCTTCTCAAATACCACCTATTATAATACCAGATACTCTTGATCCTATAAATTTACTTGGAGTACTGCGTAGAGCTCAAGGTAGTTTTGTAATTGTAAGTAATGAATTCGGTGTCGTTCAAGGATTAATTACACCTTTAGATGTTTTAGAGGCTATAGCAGGCGAATTTCCAGACGCAGATGAAACTCCAGATATTATAAAAGAACAAAATAGTTGGCTAGTTAAAGGAGAAACAGATTTGCATTCTTTACAACAATTACTTAATACTAAAGAACTAATTAAAGAAGACGACTGTGCTTCTTTAGGCGGATTATTAATTTCTCAAAAAGGTCAATTACCGCTTCCAGGAGAAACAATTTATATTAATTCTTTTTCTTTTCATATTGTTAAAGCTACAGAATATCGTATTGATTTAGTTAGGATAACTAGAAATCAAGATATAAATAAAGAGTTTTCTCAGTAATTTTTTATTTAAACAAAATTTTTTATTCAATTTATTTTGAGCAAGGTATGTCTGATATAATTTTAGCCATTGATACTTCTATTGATTGTTGTTCAGTTGCTATATACAAAAAAAAAACCATTTATTCGTTATCAGAAAACTGTAAAAAAGAACACACTATAAAAATATTACCAATGATTCAAAAGGTATTAATAAATGCAAAAATTACACTGAAAGATTTAAATTATGTAGCTTTTGCAAAAGGACCAGGAAAATTTACTGGAATACGTATTTCAATAGGAGTTGCACAAAGTTTATCCCTAAGTTTAAAAATACCTATATTTGGTATTTCAACTTTATCTATTTTAGCCGAAAAAGCATGGCGAAAATATAAAAAAAAGAAGATATTAGTAGCGATGAATGCAAAAATAGGCCAAGTGTACTGGGGTGCATATATTAGAAATAGTGTTTTATTATGGACAGGAGAAGAAACAGAATCTTTAATTAAAATAAATGAAATAGAAGATAAAATCAAAAAATTTCAAAAAAATTGGATATTAATTGGTAACGGATGGGAAAAAATCAAATGGAAAAAGTCTTTAAAATTAGAAAAAAAAGAAGTTTTATATCCTAATGCAAAAGATATTATTCCGTTTTGTTTGTTGAAAATTAAAAACCAAGAGTTTTTACATTTTACTAAAATAAGTAATAATTATTTAGATAATTTATTTTAAAATTATTTGAAAATTAAAAAAATCAATACTGAAGTATTAAATATAATTCAGTATTGATTATATATTTAATTTGATAAAATGTTTATATAAATTTAATAAAATTTTTTATTAATTATTTTAAAAACTTAATCAGGTAAAACAATATTTAATTCTAATACAGAAATATCTTCATTTTTTTGTTCTAACTGTATTGTAACCATATGAGGATCTATATTTACATATTTACAAATTACAGAAAGTATTTCACGTTTTAACTGTGGCAAGTAATCTGGTTCACTTTTAAATTTTCTTTGTTCTGCAACAATTATTTGTAATCTTTCTTTTGCAACATGAGCTGTGTTTTTGTTCCGGGATAAAAAAAAGTCTAATAAAGCCATACCTATCTCCCGAATAAACGTCGTAAAAAACTTTTTTTTTCTTCTTCAATAAAACGGAATTTATGATTTTCTCCTAATAATCTATTAACTGTGTCAAAATAAGCATTTCCTGCATTAGAAGTTTGATCTAAAATAATAGATTCACCTTGATTAGATGCTCGTAAAACAGAAGCATCTTCTGGAATTACACCAATAATTGGTATACGCAGTATTTCTAAAACATCTTTCATGCTTAACATTTCTCCTTTTTTAACACGTGTCGGATTATAACGTGTTAATAAAAGATATTCCTTTATAGGAGTTATATTTTGTTCAGATCTTCTTGATTTAGATGATATAATACCCAAGATTCTATCAGAATCTCGAACTGAAGACACCTCTGGATTAGTAGTCACAATAGCTTCATCTGCAAAATATATCGCTAAAATAGCACCAGTTTCAATTCCTGCAGGTGAATCACAAATGATAAAATCAAATTCCATTTTTATAAGTTGATTTAAAACTTTTTCTACTCCTGAATACGTTAATGATTCCTTATCTCTAGTTTGTGATGCTGGTAAAATAAATAAATTATTTGTTTTTTTATCTTTAATCAAAGCTTGCTGAATTTTAGCATCACCTTGAATAACATTAACAAAATCATATACTACTCTACGCTCACATCCCATTATTAAATCTAAATTTCTTAATCCTATATCAAAATCTATAACAACTGTTTTTTTCCCTTTTTGTGCTAAACCGGTTGCAATAGCAGCACTTGAAGTGGTTTTACCTACACCTCCTTTCCCTGAAGTAACTACAATAATCCGTGTCATATAAAAATTTCCTAAAAAAACAGACTTAACTGAGAGAATTAATAGTTAAAAATTTATTTTTTAAGTAAATTTGAGCTGATTTTCCAACAAAATGTGATGGTATTTGATCTGATAACCAATATTGACCTGATACTGATATCAATTCAGCAAATAATGTAGTACAAAATATTTTACTTGTTATATCTCCATTGGCACCAGCAAGTACCCTGCCTCGAACTGAACCGTAAATATGAATATTACCATCAGCAACTAATTCTGCCCCAGCACTTACATTGTTTATCACTACTAAATCAGAGTATTGAGCATAGATTTTTTGTCCTGAACGAACAGGTGTATTGATAACGTGAGTTTTTTCTATTTTTTTAATTCGTTCTCGCTGTTCATTTTTTGTTTTCTTTAAATTACAAGTATTATAAAAAGAATTTAAATCTTGATTCATATTATTTTTTTTGGCTTCTAATAAAACAGGCAATCCTGATTCAATAATAACTTTTTTAAAATAATTATCTTTACATCCACTTACGCCTACAATATAAAAACCATGTGCAATAATAACTTCCTGTATTTTTTTCCAATTTACTTGATTTAGTAAATTTGATACATTAACAATAATAGGGGCATTTTTAAAGAATTGAGGATATTCTTGAATTTTTTTATATAGCGATTTACTGATTAAATCTATATTATTAGTGTTTAAATATAGTACTAATAATGTAAAATTGCTACCTTTCAGTTCAATAGGAATTTTTTGCATATATATTGCTCAATAATATTTAATTATATGCACATGAAATATAAATTATATTTTTATATTAAAAAATTGAAAAATAATAAGTTTGATTAAATTATAATATAAATGTTATATGATAACAATTTCTATTTTTTATTAAAATTATTGAAAGTAAAAAATACTTTGACTAAAACAAAATTAAATCAGTTTATAACTTTACAAAAGAACGCTATAGTTTAAATTTATTTAGTTTGAATTTATTAAAATTTTACAATTTAAAGAGAAAAAATATTGATATTTTCTAAAAACAGTAAACTTGTACTGCGTCATCAAAAAATTTTTAAAAATAAAAAAGTTTTTTTTTCAGGGAATATAGAAGATCAACTACCTATACATTTATTAACTATAAAAACTAAAATACATCTTCAAAAAAGTCAAAATTTAAAAAAAACAAATGATAATAAAAATATCACTTTTTATCGTCAATTATTAGTCTCACAAGATACCGTTAAAGACTATAATACATTAATTTATTTTTGGCCTAAAAACAAATCTGAAGCAACATTTCAATTATTTAATATACTATCCTATTTTCCTATTGAAAGTGAAATTTTTATTGTAGGAGGAAATTCAAGTGGAGTAAAAAGTGCAAAGTTAATATTAAAAGAATGGATTAAATTGAATAAAGTAGATAATGCAAATCATTCTATTTTAATGTCAGGCATTCTGGTTAACAAAAAAAAATTTATACTAGAAAACTTTTTTAAAACACATGTTTGGAAAAACTTAATTATAAAATCTCTACCAGGTGTTTTTGGTCATAAAAAAATAGACGAAGGTAGCAAACTTCTTGCATCTACTTTTTCTAAAAAAATTAATGGAAAAATATTAGATGTTGGATGTGGATCAGGTTTTTTATCAGTATCTTTATTAAGAAAATCGCCTAAGTGTCTTTTAACGATGATAGATAGAAAAATGTCTGCATTAATATCAAGTCAAGCTACGCTTGATGCAAATTTTTTTAAGGGAGAAGTTTTATCAAGTGATATTTATTCAAATGTTTTTAATAAATTTAACATGATTATTTCTAATCCACCTTTTCATAATGATCTAAAAACAAATTTTAATACAACAAAAAAAATAATATTTAATTCTATAAAGCACTTAAAGAAAAATGGAGAATTAAGATTTGTTACAAATCAATGTTTTAGCTATGATTTTTATTTAAAAAAAGTTTTTTCTGATTTTTTTATAATCAAAAAAAATGAAAGATATAAAGTATATCAAGCTTTTTTAAAAAAAATTTAATTTTTTGGTACCCGGAGCGGGACTTGAACCCGCAAAGCTTTAAAAGCCGAGGGATTTTAAGTCCCTTGTGTCTACCAATTTCACCATCCGGGCTTTATTTGAAAATTATTTATAGGCGTATCCCGGAATCGAACCGGGTTATACGGATTTGCAATCCGCTACATAGCCAATCTGTCAACACGCCTTTATTTAAATACATTATAGAAAAAAAAAAACAAAATTACAAATAAAATTTTATTAATAAAATATTTAAATTGTAAAAATAAAAAAATATCTTTACATTAAGTCATGTAATGTTCTAATATTAGAAAGTATTTTATGTATTTTTTTAATTCACTTTTTATCTGGAGAGGTGGCCGAGTGGTTTAAGGCAGCGGTCTTGAAAACCGCCGATGAGAAATCATCCGAGAGTTCGAATCTCTCTCTCTCCGAAAAAAATAAAAATACAAACTAAAATTAAACAACATCTCCCTAAAAAATATTTTTATATTTAAACATTTTACTAATCAGACAAAACTTCAATTTCTACACGACGATCAGGTGCTAAACAACTAATTAATAAAGGTCTACTAGATATATCTTTACATATCTGATTAGTTAAAGGAAATTCATTTCCCATCCCTTGAATAGTTATTTTATCTTGAGAAATACCATGTGAAGTAAAATAATTTTTAATACTATATGCACGATCTTCAGATAATTTTTGATTATATTCTTTATTTCCTATTCTATCAGCATGGCCAGATAACATAATAAAAACATTTTTTGATTTAATATTTTTTATTTCATTGTTTAATTGTTGTAATTTATCATGAGATATAGGTTTTAGTTCTGTACTATTAAAGGGAAAATTAATATTCTCATTAAGTGCAACATATTGTTTGTTTGATGATTCAGGAATGTATGAATAAAATATATCATTTATATGAGATTTTCCAAATTTCCATCCAAAAGAAAGAATAAAGTCTCCTAAAGTAGGTTTCATAGATAAATTCATTATTTTTTCAACATTACTTTTCCAAGTATAATCTAATCTAGTAATAAATTTTTTATTAAAAATATATTCAGCCCCTAAAGACACATTAGGAAATAATGTACTTTTTTTAGTAAAGATATTTCTTAAATCTTCTTTAGAAGATAAATTATCCCAAAACATCATTCCACCTAATCGAGTGTAAATATTAAAATCATCTGTTATGGGATATGAGAATTTTGTAGCAAGTTGAATACTGTTGGGTTGTGTATGTTCTGCATTTTTTTGAAGAATTAAATGAGGAGAAAATCCTGTTGTATCATTTTCTATTTCGAAAGAAAAATATGGATTAAATTCATAACCTAAAAACAATCCAAAAACAGGTGCACCTAATTTATCTTTTTTATCATTCTCTGTAGCATCTTTACTTTTATATTCGAGAATATTAAAATTAGACCATCCCATTTTGGTACCTAAATACCAACCATCATTTTCTTTTGCTTGAATACCAGTAACTAAGCTTACTAATAAAAAAATAATAGTAAGAGCTTTTTTTTTCATTTGAAACTCCGTTTTTTAATTATATTAATTACAAATAATAAAAAATATATATAATTTTTTACGTATTTGATAGAAAAAGATTTATAATCTCGAATTTTATTATAAATAATATATTATTATAAATAACATATTTAAATTAATTTTATTAGTATAAAATTAATTTTTTTGAAATAACTTATGGGAATAATGTAACAAACGTATTCCTAAAAAATATAAAGTAATTAAATATACTATTCCAGAAATTAATAAAATAGTAAATAAACGCATTATTTTATCAAAAAATGAACCAACCTTCCAAGAAGGAATAAAATATAGCATAAAAATTAAAAAAAATGTCATAACTAATATTGCAACTAATAAACGACAAATAAAAATAAAATCATTTAATTTAAAATCAACTATTTTTTTTTGGTATAATTTTCGATAAAGCAAAAAAAAGTTGATCCAACTAGCTATACTACAAGATAAAGCAAGACCTGAATGTTGAAAGTAAAAAATTAAACATGGATTCATTAATTGTGTTAAAAACAATGTTAAAATTGAAATTCGCATTGGAACACTTACTTCTTGATAAGCATAAAAAGATGAAACTAAAATCTTAACTAAGATAAAAGATACTAAACCAAAAGAATATAATTCCAGTGCTTTCTGCGTCATTAAAACATCGAAATCTGTAAATTTTCCGTATTGAAATAAAATAATAACTAATGGTTTTGAAAATATAAATAATATAACAGAAATGGGTAAAGACAAAATCAAACCTAAACGAATTCCCCAATTAAGCAATTTTTTGTATTCTGATTTATTATTATTTGAATAACTACTAGAAAAATATGTAAATAAAATTGTACTTAAAGACACCCCTATAATACCTATTGGAAACTCAATTAGTCTATCAGCATAATACAGCCAAGATATTGAACCAGAATTCAACAAAGAACTAAAAATAGTATTCAAGATTAAAGAAATTTGATTAGCACAAGAACCTAAAAAAGCAGGTCCCATTTTCCTTAAAACTTTTAAAAGACCAATATTTTTAAAACTAATGTTAGGAAAAACCAACATGTTTATTTTATATAAATATGGAAATTGATAAAATAGCTGAAAAATTCCACCTATAACAACAGACCATGCCAAAGCAATGATAGAAGGTTCAAAATAAGTATTAAAAAAAAATGAAAATAATATAATACTAATGTTTAAAAGACTAGGAGAAAAAGAGGGAATAAAAAAACAATTATAACTATTCAAAACAGACGAACATAATGATGATAAAGAAATAAATAAAATATAAGGGAACATAATCCTTAATAATGTACAAGACAATTGTAATTTTTCAGGTGATTCGGAAAATCCTGGGGCACTAATTATAATAAGATAATCAGAAAAAATTATTCCTAAAATTACAATAACAGTTAAAATTAATATAATTAAACCGCATGTAGACTTAACAAATTCTTGTATATACTGTTCATCTTTTTTTAATTTATACTTTATTAAAGTAGGAACAAAAGATTGAGAAAATGCTCCTTCAGCAAAAATTCGACGTAATAGATTAGGAATTTTAAAAGCTATAAAAAAAGCATCAGTAAATATAGAAGCTCCAAACATATGAGCAATTAAAAGATCACGAAAAAAACCTAATGCACGTGATATTAATGTCATTACACTTACTGATATTAAAGACTTTAGAATATTCATTTGAAATTAACCTAACCTATGAGGTTAAAATATTATAATTATGATTTAGAATTAATTGTTAAAAAATAAATATCTTTTTACTTATAAAGTATTTTCAACAAAAAAATGTTAATATTAAATTATTTTTTATATTAATTAAACGCAAAATGTCTAAACTTTTAAAAAAAATCACAATTATAAAACCTGATGATTGGCATGTTCACTTAAGAGATAATGAGATTTTAAAAAAAGTTTCTCAATATACTGGAAAATTTTATAAACGTGCAATAATTATGCCTAATCTCGATCAACCTATTACAAATTGTTTTAGATCAATTTCCTACCGTCGTAGAATTTTAAATTCCATGAAATCAAATACTCAATTTCAACCATTAATGATCTGTTATTTAACAGAAAAAACTTCTCCTAAAGAATTAAAACAGGGTTTTTCTGAAAAAATATTTGTAGGAGCAAAATTATATCCCAACTATTCTACAACTAATTCAAAATACGGTGTAAAAAATATTAAGGATATCTATCATCTTTTAAAGATTATGGAAAAAATAAAAATGCCATTGCTTATTCATGGAGAAGAAATAGATCCAAATATTGATATATATGATAGAGAGGCAAAATTTATTGAAAATACGTTAAAACCCTTACGTAAGAAATTTCCAGAATTAAAAATAATACTAGAACATGTTACCACAGAAGAAGCAGTATCTTATATTGAAGAATCTGATTCTATATATTTAGCTGGTACTATTACACCACATCATTTAATGCTAAATCGAAATAATATGTTTATTAATGGAATTCAACCATATCTTTATTGTTTACCTATTTTAAAAAGAAAAAAACACCAGATAGCTTTAAGAACTGTAATATCAAGTGGTAGTAAACATTTTTTTTTAGGAAGTGATACAGCTCCACACTTTCATAAAAATAAAATTGATGTTTTTGGTTGTGCAGGTATATTTAATGCTCCATCTTCTTTATTATGTTACGTTAGCGTTTTTGAAAAAATGAATTCGTTAAAACATTTACAATCTTTTTGTTCTGAAAATGGACCTAATTTTTATAATATGCCAATTAATAAAGAAACTATTACACTTGTGAAAAAACCTCATAAGATTTTAAAAAAAATTGATATTGGAAATAATGTTATTGTTCCTTTTTTGGCTGGAGAAAAATTAGATTGGTCTATTGAAACATAAAAATAAATTTTTAATTTTCTAAATTACCATCAATATCATATGTAGTATTATTTTTATTTGATCTATATGTTTGAAAAATATTTAAAAAACGTTGATTTAGATAAAATTTTTGATTTAAAATCATTTTATTTTTTATATTTTTTTTCTTCAGTAAACAACATTTAGAAAAAAATTCATTCCAACATTGATTTAATTCATTAAATTGAAAATAGGGTGGAAAAATACTGTATTTCTTTTCAAGGAATAACTTTTTTTCTTTTAAAGATGCGATTTTCCTTAAAAAAAACTCTTTTTTTTCTATAATTAACTCTATTTTTTCTATATTAGTTTTAGATTTTGACAAAAGATTATATTCTTGGTTCATTAAATTTTCTAGAGAAATAAGATTTTCTTGCATCTCTTTAACTAAATTAATTAATTCTTTCATTTTTTTACAACACTTATCGTTGAGTTATATTCTATATATATAATTTTTTATTTAATTTTTATAAAAAAACTATGACTTCACCATTTTCATCAATCATACCAGTTAAAACTTTACCGTTTTTTATTTGTACACGTATCTTCTGTTTTTTCACCCCGTTACTTAAAGCTTTTCCTAAAAAAACAACTTCAAAATCAATTCCTTTCATCTTTACAGTAACTTGTTGATTGATTTTAACTAACCAATAGGGGCGAGTCATAAAAGAGGTAATAGGTTGAAAGGGAAAAATATCACGTAAATTAACTCTATTAATAACATCTTTTTTATTAAGATATGTATTACGAGGCAACGTATCTAAACGTCCTACCATTTTTTTTAAATCTCTTTCTCTTATTCTTGTACCTCTAGGTATTTTTTTTTTAGCTATAATATATTCTCCTTCTACTTGTAATTCAACTTGTAAATATTGATGTTGAGCTCCACAAATTAAAATAACATCAACTATTCCAAAATCGTGATTATTATTTACCAATGAAAAAATAGGTTTTTTACAAAATATTTTTTTTTTTAGTGGAGTATGTATTATTGTTTTTATATTTTTTGTTTTAAGAGTATATTCTTTTTTAAAAAAATCGTTTAATTGATCACTTAAATTATACGCGTTAGCTTTAAAAGACTGAAAAAATAAAAAAAATATAAACAAACAAAAAAATATTTTCATTAGTTTCATTTATTTCCTTAATTATCGAGTAATATAAATTAATATTAAACTTATCAAGATTGTTTAATAACTATATTATATTTTTTAAGGTTCTTTTCTTGATACAAAATATCTAATAAATGTATAATATAAATTTATTTAATAAGGTAACGTTTTTAAAATCTATAATATAATTACATTATAATTGTCTAAAAATTTTATTTCATACTACATAATTCAACATTTGGAAAATATTTCTTTAAAAATAAATAACATTATATCTTTCATAAAAATATTAGGAATAGAAAATGTTTAATAAAATAAATAAAATGCTTGATTTTAATCAAAATTTATTAAATTTTTATGCTAAAAGAGAAGAAATTTTATCATCAAATATAGCAAATGCAGATACACCAAACTATAAAGCAATAGATATCAGTTTCAAAGATGAAATTAAAAAGATAATCAAAAAAAATAATTCTGGTATTACATTAAAAAAAACCTCATCACATCATTTAAATCCAAAAAAAAATAATTTTTTTGGATTTGAAATTAAACCTATAGTAAACAAAGAAGTCTCATCAAACGGCAACACAGTAGATATGAATCGCGAAAGAATAGAATTTATAAAAAACACCTTAAAATATGAAGAAAATTTAGTTTTCATAAAAAATGAAATTAAAAATATAATGAATGTATTAAAAGGATAAAAAATTATGTCTTTATTAAATATACTTAATATTGCCGGTTCAGCCATGACTGCTCAGTCAAAAAAAATAAATGTTATTGCTAGTAATTTAGCTAATGCAGAAAGTATAGTATGCAAAGATGGAAAATTTTATCCATATATTGCAAAAAAAGTTGTTTTTAAATTAGATTCATTAAAAAATTCTTTAATTGGTGGAGTAAAAGTTTTTTCTATAATAAATGATCCCAACCCAATGAAATTAATATACGATCCAAATAATCCCTTATCTAATAAAAAAGGATATGTTTTACAAACTAATGTTAATCCAGTTACAGAAACTGTAAATCATATTTCAGCTTCGAGAAGTTATCAAGCTAATGTAGAAGTAGTAAAAACTGCAAAATCTATGATAATGAAAACGTTGTCAATTGGAGAATAAGGAAGAAGAAATGAATACTGTAAATATTAATTCTTCTATAAATAACAATATTATTGAAAATAATAATTCTAATGGACTAGATTTACAAAAAAACTTTCTAAGTTTATTAATGGCACAAATTAAAAATCAAGATCCTACAGATCCTATTAAAAATACTGAATTAACATCACAATTAGCTCAAATTAACACAGCGACTGGAATTGAAAAATTAAATAATACTGTTGGAAAGTTTTCTAATAAAATTAATCAAAGCCAAAATATACAAGTCTCTTCATTAATTGGACATCATGTAATGATACCTAGTTCTCAAATTGTACATACTAAAGGTATCGAAACAGAATATGGAATGGAATTAATTAATGATACAACAAAAGTAAATATAAAAATAACAGACGATAAAGGACAAATTATATACATTAAAGAAATGAAAAACTTAAAAGCTGGTATATATACTTTTATATGGGACGGTAAAAATTTAGATGAAGAAGAAATGAAAACTGCAAAATATAATGTTGCTGTTGTAGCTCAAAACAAGAATAAAGAAATTCCTGTACAAGTTTTAAGCAAAGCTTTAGTAAATAGTATTATTACTTCCTCAATCGATCCAATTATTGATTTAGGAGCAATGGGCACTATAACATTATCAAAGATTCGTAAAATTCTTAAATAAAGATAATTCAATTTGACGAAATTTGTATATATAAAATTATTAAGGAATAAATTATATGTCAATTATAGAAGCTATCAATGGATTAATGATTAATAATGATTATATAGATATTGTCTCGAATAATATAGCAAATGCTTCTACTATTGGATTTAAATCTAGTACTCCTTCATTTTTTGACATAGTTTCTCACTCATTTTATTCTAATCAAACAATTAAATCTGGTGTTGGAATTTCAAATTTAGTTCAAAACTTTAGTGATGGAGTATTAGTTCAAACAGACAGAGATTTAGATTTAGGCATTGTAAGAGATGGTTTTTTTCGAGTTTTAGATTCTAAAGGTTATGTACATTATACAAGAAATGGTCATTTTTTACTTGATAAAAATAAAAATATTGTTAATGCACAAGGGATGTACTTAACTGGTCAAAATCAATTTGATTTAAAAAATGATTTAAATAATGTATCTAATCTCGAACCTATCAATTTAAGAAAATCTGATTTATTAAGAGCAAAAGCAACAAATGAAATTAAGTTAAAAGCTAATTTAATAAGAGATATTAATTCTACAAATGATATAACTGGAACTAATGATAATATCTCTAATACAGAAACACATAACATCACTATTTATGATGAAAATAAAAACCCTCAAGAATTAAATATTTCTTTTAATAGAATTGATAATAATCAATGGAAATTAAATATAAAATTAAGTGATAAAAAAATTCCAGTTGATGAAATCATTAATAATAATTTTATTTTAAAATTTGATTCTGAAGGTAAATTAATATCTAACTCTTCTTTGCAGATTAAATCAAAAAATTCTAAAAATATTGTTTTAGATGGAATCACATTAAATATAGAATGCGCTCTTAAAAAATCAGAAACCGATACTGCTTCAATAGAATTATCTCAAAATGGATATTCAGAAGGTTCTTTAGAACATTTTGAAATTTTAAATAATGGTGAAATTATTGGACAGTACACAAACGAACAGGAACAAAAAATAGGGCAAATATTTTTATCAAAATTTATCAATCCAGAAAAGTTAAAACCTGAAAGTGGTAGTATTTGGTCAGCAACAAATGAAGCTGGAAAGGAAAAAATAGGAGCAGCTGGAGACCGGGGTTTTGGTATATTGTACACAAAATCTTTAGAAGCATCAAATGTTGATTTAAATAAAGAACTGATTAATATGATTGTTGCACAACGTAACTATCAATCTAGTGCTCAAGCTTTTAAAACAGAAGACAAAATAATTAATACATTAGTTAATTTAAAATAATTTTATAATCGAATTGGATCATCTAATGGAAAAAGCAATATATGAATCTATGAATGCTGCTATTACATTGTTAGACAAACAAGCAGTGATTTCAAATAATTTAGCAAATATATCTACAGTGGGTTTTAAAGAATCGTTTAATCTTTTTATAAAAGATAAAAATGTTCAAAATTTATATAAAACATACAATCAAAATGTAAAAGAATATTATAATTCATATCCTGGAACTTTAATTCATACTCAAAGAAAGTTAGATTTAGTTGTTAAAGATAATGGTTGGCTGGCGATAAAAGATATAAATGGTCAAGAAGCATATACAAAAAATGGTCATATAAAAATAAATCAAGAAGGAAAACTTACTGTTCAAAATTATGAAGTGATAGGAAATCATGGAAATATAAAAATACCAAATAATATCAATTTAAAAATTTTATCTAATGGTATAATTAAAAAAATCAAGAAAACCAAAGATAGTATTATCGAATCAACAATAGGTTCATTAAAGTTAGTACGACTACCAAATAACAATCTTATACAAAAAGAAAATGGTTTGTTTTATCTTAAAGAAAACAATTTAAATCAATATAAAAATATTCTTCATGATAGCAGTGTACGCATACAATCAGAAATGTTAGAAGCAAGTAATGTAAATCCAACAAAAAACATGATTGATATGATTTCAAATGCTAGACAATTTGAAATGAATATGAAAATTATATCTATGTGTGATCAAAATACAGAATATGCAAATCAATTATTTAATATTAACAATTAAGTTAAAAGGACAAAAAAATGATTCCTTCTTTATGGATTTCCAAAACAGGTCTTGATGCTCAACAAATAAATATGAATGTTATTTCTAATAATTTAGCAAATGTAAGTACAAACGGATTTAAACGTTCTAGAGCAGTATTTGAAGATTTGATGTATCAAACAATGCGACAAGCAGGCACAAATTCATCAATTGATACTACTTTACCGTCTGGATTACAATTAGGTACAGGAGTTAGACCGGTAGCAACTGAAAAAATTTATAGTCAAGGAAATCTTTCTAAGACTGACTCTTCAAAAGACGTAGCTATTAATGGACCTGGATTTTTTCAAGTACAACTACCAGATGGTAATATGGCATATACTAGAGATGGGTCCTTTCAATTAGATCAAAATGGTCAATTAGTAACTAATAGCGGTTTTCCTATCATTCCTGAAATCAATATTCCACCTAATTCAATCAATATTAATATAGCAAGAGATGGTATTGTTAGTGTAACTATACAAGGACAGACGCAACCGATTTCTATTGGTCAATTAAACTTAATTAATTTTGTCAATCATTCTGGACTAGAAAGCTTAGGAGAAAATTTATATCAAGAAACACAAGCATCTGGAAGTCCTATCGATACTACACCTGGTTTGAACGGTACAGGTTTGTTATATCAAGGATATGTTGAAACTTCTAATGTTAATGTTGCTGAAGAACTAGTAAATATGATTCAAACACAACGTGCATATGAAATTAATAGTAAATCTATAAATACTTCAGATCAAATGTTACAAAAATTATCTCAACTATAAAAATCGATCTTTATTATCAATACAATAAATTTAAAAATATATATTTTAACATGTTTTAATTAAGGATTGTTTTTCCGTGGTAAAATTATTTAGTTATAAAATTAAATATTATTTGACTGCTTTTTTTATAATAATGATTCAAAGTTGTGCTTCTGTTGAAAATAAACCTTTAGTTGGTGGTATTACAACTGCTGTAGCACCTAATATAATACCTAAAATTAAAAATGGTTCTTTGTTTCAAGAAAAAATACCTATAAATTATGGATATCAACCACTTTTTGAAGATCATAGATCTCATAATATAGGAGATATAATAACTGTTGTATTACAGGAAAATATAAGTGCTAGCAATAGTTCTTCTTCAAATTTAACTCGTGATGGAACAGCAAATGTAGGTGTAACAGTAACACCAGGGAAATTAAATCCTGTATTAGGATTTGATATTAATGATAACAAAACAGGAATAGATAGTATAGGAAAAAATGATTTTTCAGGAAAAGGAAGTAATTCAGCTAAAAATACATTTACTGGTCTTATTACTGTTACTGTTCAGAATGTTCTTCCAAACGGAAATTTAAAAGTAATTGGTGAAAAACAAGTTGCTATTAATCAGGGTACAGAATTCATTCGTTTTTCAGGTGTAATTAATCCTAATGATATAAATAAAAATAATTTAGTCGCTTCCACGCAAGTTGCTGATACACGCATTGAATACGTAAGTAACAATCGTATTAACGATATTCAAAAAATGGGGTGGTTACAGCGATTTTTATTAAAAATTTCACCTATTTAATTATAAAAATATTTTTTTTAAAAAAACCTCATAAGGGATTGAAAAAAACAATCCTTTATGAGTAAAAAACTAGTATATTAAAAAACAAAATTTATTAATAAAAACATTTATCATAGAAGATATATTTTATATATAATAGATGTAAAAATAGAATTAATAAAGTAAATGCATATAAGGTATTTTATGTCTAAGACAATATCGTTATTAAAATTTATTATTTGTATTTTAATAAGTTTATGTTCTTTTACATATGCTGAAAAAATACGTGATCTAACAAGTGTTGAAGGTATAAGAGACAATCAATTAATTGGTTATGGTTTAATAGTAGGTTTAGATGGAACAGGTGATCAATCAACACAAACTCCATTTACCAATCAATCATTACATAATATGTTATCTCAACTAGGTGTAACTATACCTCCTGATACCAACATGCATTTAAAAAACGTAGCTGCAGTTATAGTTACGGCAAACTTACCTCCTTTCAGCCATACAGGGGAACAAATAGACGTAGTAGTATCATCAATGGGTGATGCAAAAAGCCTTAAGGGAGGAACATTGCTAATGACTCCTCTAAAAGGTACCGATAATCAAATTTATGCTATTGCTCAAGGAAATATATTAGTATCTGAAAAAAATAATTCTCAAAAAAAAAATAATTCTATTTTTTCAAAACAAGTAAATTCAGGGAGAATTAATCATGGTGCAACAATTGAAAGAGAAATAAATACTGATTTCGGAAAGAATAAAATAATTAATCTACAATTAAATGAAGAAGACTTTAGTATAGCACAAAAAATAAGTGATATGATTAACATAAAATATCCAGATACAGCAACAGCTTTAAATTCTAAAACAGTACAATTAAATACGTATGCTAATAATACAATACAAGTTCATATGCTTTCTAATATTCAAAATATAGATATTTCTATGCCATCTCAAGAAGCTAAAGTTATAGTTAATCCTCGTACTGGATCCATTGTTATTAATCAAGAAGTAAAATTAGGAACATGCATTGTTTCTCATGGTGATTTATCTATATTAATAGAAAAAAAAGAAGAGCAAAACATTGATTCAAGTTTTTTAAATACGTTAATAAAGAATAAAAAAGAAAATTTTTTAGAAAATATAACTAATAGCAATTATATTAATAATAATTCTTTTAAAAATAAAAGTTTAAATAATATTGTTCGAGTGTTAAATTCTTTAGGAACTAAACCTGACGAATTGATATCTATTCTGCAATTAATGAAAAATGCTGGTTGTCTTCATGCTAAATTGGAAATTGTTTAATGAAAAATGATTTATCTTTATTTAATATAACAAATTATAGAGCAAAATTTGTTAATGATTTAAAATATCAAGTACAAAATAATCCTAAAAAATATCAACTAGAAATAGCAAGAGAGGTAGAAAGTCTTTTTATTCAGATATTATTAAAAAGTATGAGAAATTCTTTAACACAAGATAATTTATTAGATAGTAATCAAAGTCGTCTTTATACAGAAGTTTATGACCAAGAAATTTCAAAAGAAATGACTAGTAAGGGTATAGGATTAACAAAAATTATTTTACAACAAATTCAACAAAAAAAATCACATAAATAATGATATTTTTTATAAAAAGGGAAGCCAAATGAGTTCTATATTAACTTCTACTGTTACTGGAATAAATGCAATAAAGATATTAATTAATAATACTGCTAATAAAATTATTAATCCAAAACACAAAGACGAAATACAACAAAATATTTTTGTAGAGAATACTGTAGATGAATCTAATTTTAACGCGGGAGTTCGAATAAAAAAGGTATATGATGAATACAATGATTTTATTAAAGAAGAAAAACGAAAAATTAGTGAAAGAGTGCAAGATGAACAAACAAAAATAGAAGAATATTTAAAACTAGAAGACTTATTTGGCGAAAAATCAAATATTTTTACTCTTTTGATAAATCAATTATATTCTTCTATAGAAAACGATGTTGTTAACAACAATGTCAATATATTTAATGAAAATATAGAAAATAATTTAAAAAAAATTATTAGTGAATTAAAAAATTTCGATGAAAAATTAAGTTTTTTAGAAAAAGATGTTAAAGAATCAATAACAGAAAAAATAAAGAAAGCAAATATTTTAATTAATAAAATCTATGATACCAACATTGATATTAAATTTTTTCCTACTGTTCAGTTACCTAATAGAGTAGATAGTTTTATAGATAGACGCGATCAATTAATAGACGAATTAAATGATATAATAGGAGTAAAAGTAGTTAAAGAAAACAATACTTTTAAAGTATGCTTAAATAATGGTATGTGCATTATAGATGACTATAATAAACAAAATTTAATTGCATTAACTTCTAGTACTGATGATAAGTATATAAGCGTAGGATATTGGGACGATAATGAAAAGACATTAAAAAAAATGGAACATATGATTCCGAGTTCTTCTTTAGGGGCTCTTCTCATGTTTCGTAGAGAAGATCTACAAAATGCAAGAAATAAAATTGGACAATTAACTATAAATTTCGCTGATAGTATTAATGAATGTCATACATTAGGATATGATATTCTTGGAAATCTTGGAAAACAAGTTTTTAGTATTAGCAATCCAGAAATTATATCTAGTTCAACAAATCAATCATATCTTCCTACATCCATAAAATGGGTTGCTACTAGTGATGCACAAGATACTAATTATGTGGTCTTTTTAAAAAACAATCATTGGACAGTTACAAGATTACGAGATCGTTCAACAGTTGAAGCAGATATATATCATCTGGATAATAACACATATATTACTTTTGATGGGATTGAATTCAAAATCGAAGGAGATAATGCTGAAGGCAATATTTATATGATTAAACCATATTCTAAAACTTTAAATGAGCTAGAGTTATTAATTGTTAAAAATGATCGGTTTTCGATATCTTCATCAAATGATTTAAGTCAAAAAAATAAAAATAATGCAATTAAAATACATCATTTAAACCAAGAAAAAATCGTTAATAAAAACGAAACATTATATGAATCTTATCTAAAATTTTTAAAATCTATATCCTATAAATGTAATGATCTTGAAGAAAAAGTTCCTTTTAAACGAAATATGATTGAAATATTAAAAAATAAAAAACTATCAGAATCTGATGATATTCATGAAAATTATCAAAAATTAAGTTATGAACAAAAATGTTATCTTGCAAATGTTAAAATTTTAAAAATGGCTGAAACAATTTTTAATGAAATTGTTGATTGTTATAGTTAGTTGTAAAATTAAATAATATTTTATAAAAAATAAAAACTTACTTAAAAAGTAAGTTTTTATTTTTTATAAAAATTATAACATTAATAAATAATAGATTTTATTTTTTTTAATATTTTTTTTATTTAAAAAAAATTTTATATTTTGACAAATAATTTTATTCGAATTTTTTAACAGGAGAAGTAGAAAAATTTGTAGCAGAATGCGCTCCAGCCGATTTTTTTAATTTTTTATTTGATTTTTTTAAAAAAATTGAAGATTTCATAATTTTTTGATTTTTACTTAAAGATACATCACTAAAAATTTTTGTTATTGGTGCACTTGAATTATTTTTTATATTTTCTTTTTTTAAATTTTGATTTAAAAAAACTTTTTTTTCATCCGAAACTAAAAAATTATTTTTTTTAGATATCAATTTTACTTTTAATTTTGCAGTATTTTGAGTAAAAGTTTTATATTTAAAACATGTTTTAATAAAATATGACTTTGTAGTTATTTTTTTCTTTTTACAAAACTGATTGATTTTAATTTCTTTATTTTTAAGTGCTTTTGGCCATAAAATTGAATTTTTAATAAAATTATTTGTTTTATAAACAGAAGATAAATTTGATTTTTTATAATTATTATTTTTTTGATATTTTTTTACTTGATTATCCTTAAAAAAACAATATTTTTTTAACGATGTTTCTAACACTAATTCTAATAAAAAAATAGTATGAGGATTCATTGAAATTAAATTTTCAATAAGAAAAAAATTGAAAAATTGAGAATTGTTATATTTTTTCGAAATTATAGAACTAATATTAACTATAACATTATTAGGATAGTAACTATTAAAAATAATATTATTATTTAATAATTTTTTTTTAAAAAATACATTTCTTTCTAAACTTTTTTGAAAAATTTCATAGCAATCTATATTGTTTTTACTTGGAACATTTAAAGAATCTTTAAATTTATTTATACTATAATTTTTTGTATACAAAAAATTATACTTATTAAAAATATAATAATAATTTTTTTCTAAAAAATTTAAATTTTTAAAATTAATACTATTATTTTTAGAATCAATATTTTTTAAAGATGTAGATTTAATTTTTTTATCAAAAAAATTACAATTTTTTTTGTAATTATTGTTTTTAATTTCATCAAGTAGTTTCTTTTTTTCATCATTATCAATAGAAGATACTATCTTATCTTTTTTACTTATTTTTTTTATACTATTAAAATTTTCTTTTTTATTAAAAAGAACGTTTTTTTTATTTTGAAAAATATTTCGTTTAAAAATCTCATTTTTAATGAAAACATGCTTTTTTAGAAAAGAATTTTTTATCCAAGTCATAAATTTAAAAAAGGGGTTTTTATTATTTAATAATGCATTAACAATAAAATTATTATTATTCTTTTTTCTTAAAATCTTTTCTTTTTCTATATTTTTTTTATGAAATGAATAATTAGATAAGGAAATGTTTGTTAAAATTGGATTTGATCTATTTTTTTTCTCTACAATTTCTTTTTTAATATTATTTAATATTTTATTCTTTCTAATATGAGAAAGAGAATAACTCATAGAACGTATTTGTTCACCTTTTCTTATTCTAGATACGAGATAATGCGGAGTTTTCATATTTTTATTAGGAACAATAATAGTTTTACCACCCGCTTGACGCTTTTCAATTGCATAGACAGCTTCTCTTTTTTCATTTAATAAATAACAAGCAATTTCTATTGGTACAATTGCATGAACTTCATATGTATTTTCTTTAAGAGCCTCTTCTTCAATTAAACGCAAAATAGATAAAGATAAAGATTCGTTATCTCTTATTGTACCCGTACCTGTACATCTAGGACAAATATGATGACTAGATTCACCTAAAGATGAACTCAACCTTTGTCTAGACATCTCTAAAAGACCAAATCTAGAAATATTGCCAATTTGAACACGTGCTCTATCTTCACGAACAATTTCACGTAATTTATTTTCAATAGTTTTTTGATGACTTATAGCTGTCATATCTATAAAATCAATAACTATTAAACCTCCTAAATCACGTAGTCTTAATTGACGAGAAATCTCTTCTACTGCTTCTAAATTGGTATTGAATGCTGTTGTTTCAATATCCGCCCCACGAGTAGAACGAGCAGAATTAATATCAATAGCCGTTAATGCTTCTGTCGTATCCAGCATAATTGATCCACCAGAAGGTAATCTTACTTTTCTTTGAAAAGCAGAATCTATTTGAGATTCGATTTGATAGTAACTAAAAAGTGGTATTTCTCCAGTATATAATTTGATTTTATTAATAAAATCCGGACGTCCTAAAGCTGTAATATGTTCACGAGCAATATCTAATATCTCTGGATTATCAATTAAAATTTCACCAATATCTTGACGTAAATAATCTCTAAAAGCACGAACGATGACATTACTTTCTTGATGAATTAAGAATGGTGCAGATTTTCTTTTTGAAGCTTTTTTAATAGCATCCCAATGTTTTAATCTAAGAGACAAATCCCATTGTAATGATTTTATAGATTTCCCCACACCAGCTGTTCTAATAATTAAACCCATTTTTTCAGGTATTTTTAAAGATGATAATAATTCTTTTAATTCTATTCTATCACCCCCCTCAACCCGTCTTGATATGCCAGCAATTTTAGGATTATTAGGCATTAAAACTAAATAACTTCCTGCTAAGGTAACAAAAGTAGTTAATGCAGCACCTTTCGTGCCTCTTTCTTCTTTATCTATTTGAACAATAAGTTCTTGACCTTCTCGTAAAATATCTTTGATATTTACGCGCATATCATAATTATAGTTTTCTGGAAAATAATTTTTAGAAATTTCTTTTAATGGTAAAAAACCATGTTTTTCTACACCATAATCTATAAAAACAGCTTCTAAGCTGGGTTCAATTCGAGTGATTTTCCCCTTATATATATTTGATTTTTTTTGTTCTGATCCAGAACTTTCTATATCAAGATCATATAAACGCTGACCATCAACAAGAGCTACACGTAACTCTTCCTGCTGAGTTGCATTAATTAACATTCTTTTCATTATAACGTTTTCTCTCTTATTTTTATAAATAAGTAAATACATCAACAGGAAATATATACTTTTAAAAAATTAATTTTTTAATATTTAATTCTGATATTTATTTAAAATATATATAAAAATAAGTTGTTTTAAAATAGTATTAAAATAATTTAAAAATAAAAAAAATCTTTAAAAAATCAAAAAAAGTTATTTTTTTCTATAATTTATTATTATAAATATTTAATTATTTATACTAATATATTTATATATTTAATTATATTATAATCAATAAAAATTAAAAAAATTACTTAATTTATAGAGATTTTTTTAATGACATATAAAACGACATCTGTATCTATTATATATATTAATGAAGATATGATAAATCAACGTATAGATAATTTTTTACAAAAAAAATTTAAAAACGTACCAAAAAGTATGATTTATCGTATTATAAGAACAGGAAAGATTCGAATTAATAAGAAAAGAATCAAACCACATTACAAATTAAAAATTGGAGATAAACTAAGAATTCCACCAATAAAAATAATGTACAAAGAAAAAAATAGTATTTTTGTAACTAAATATGAAAAAAATTTATTGAATAATATTCTATATGAAGATAATCATTTATTGATAATAAATAAACCTTCTGGTATTGCAGTACATGGTGGAAGCGGTATAAACTTAGGAGTTATAGAATGTTTTCGAAAACTTCGACCATTGGAAAAATTTCTTGAACTCGTACATCGTATTGATCGAGATACGTCTGGTGTTCTAATGCTAGCAAAAAAACGAAAATCTCTTGTATTACTGCATAAGCAAATGAGAGAAAAAAAAATACAAAAAAAATATCTAGCATTAGTACATGGTCTATGGCCTATTTCTTTAAGAAAGATATCTGAACCTTTGTTAAAAACTCAATTGCAAAACAAACAAAAAAAAGTTTCGATTAACAAAGAAGGAAAACCTTCAGAAACATGTTTTAGAATAAAAAAACAATATTTATTCACAACTTTAGTTTCTATTACACCTAAAACAGGTCGAACTCATCAAATCCGTGTGCACACGTTATATGCAGGTCATCCAATATTGTTTGATAAACGTTATGGGAAACGTGATTTAGATTCTAATATAAAAAACAAAACAAAAATTAATAGACTTTTACTGCATGCTACTTCAATTAATTTTTTACACCCTGAAAATGGAAAAAAAATGCATATTACGGCACCACTAGATGTAAATTTTGAAAATTATTTAAACACTCTTGTATAGCAACTGTAATACTTTAAAACAGTATTATACAATAAAATTTTTTTTTACTAAAATTTTATACAAAAAATACTCATTTTACATAATATTATATAGAGAAAAAAATGGCTGTTCAAAAAAGTAAACCAACTCGATCTAAAAGAGGAATGAGACGTTCTCATGACTCTTTAAAAGAAATGACTTTATCTAAAGATAAATTTTCTGGAGAAACACATATTCGACATCATATTACTGCCAAGGGATACTATAGAGGAAAAAAAGTAATTTAAAAAATAAAAATATACGGTACTTTTTTAAAAAAAGTACCATTTTATCAAACATATTTATTGCAAAAAAAAAATTGTATTCTTAAAAATATTATTTTTAATAAAAAGGGTAAATTTAATGAACTCATTTGCCATGCTATTTCCAGGTCAAGGATCTCAATATATAAATATGTTATCTTCCTTTTTTCAAAAAAAAGACAATATTTTTAAAAAAATATTTGATGAAGCATCAGAATATATTAATTATAACTTATTAAAGTTAATACAAAATAGAGAAACAAAAAAACGCGATAACTATAAATATATACAATCAGCAATATTAACTTCATCAATTGCTATTTATCAATTTTGGAAAGAAAAAAATGGGCGATGTCCAGCATTTATGTCAGGACATAGTTTGGGAGAATATTCAGCATTAGTCTGTGCTAATGCAATAAAATTTTCTGATGCATTAAAAATAGTTAAATTAAGAAGTAAATTAATGCAAAAAACTGTTATAAATCAACCATCTCTAGTTCAAGCAATTATTGGTTTAGATAAAAAAATTATTGAAAATATATGTTTACAACATTCCCCAAAAGTTGTT
Organism: Buchnera aphidicola (Rhopalosiphum padi); assembly: GCF_005080845.1. Lineage (NCBI taxonomy): Bacteria > Pseudomonadati > Pseudomonadota > Gammaproteobacteria > Enterobacterales > Erwiniaceae > Buchnera > Buchnera aphidicola. Next base: position 387,428 of record NZ_CP034858.1, read on the forward strand.
TCTATAGCAAGTATAAATTCTGATAATCAAATTATTATTTCAGGAGATAAATCGGCAGTACATAAAGTTGGTTTAAATTGTAAGCAAAAAGGAGCTAAATATGTAGTAAAATTAAACATTAATACACCTATACACAGTAGTTTAATGAAACCTGTTTCAGAAAAATTTCAATACGTATTGAAATCTATTAAAATAAAATCCCCAACAATACCAGTTATTAACAATGTAGACGTAATATGTGAAAAAAATGAAAAAAAGATTAAAAAAGCATTAGTTAGACAATTTTACAGTACTGTAAGATGGAAAGAAATCATCGACTTAATAAAATCAAAAAAAATTTTTACAATGTTAGAAATAGGACCAAATAAAATTTTAAGTAATTTGATAAAAAAAAATAACAATATAACTATGTTAAACACAAATAATTTAAAAAATTTTTTAATCGCATTTAAAAAAATTCATAAAAACAATCATGAACATTAAAAAAAAACTGCATTGGTAACAGGTGCAAACCAAGGTATTGGGAAAGAAATCGCTATAAAACTATCACAAAAAGGAATACAAGTGATTGGAACATCTACAACTATAAGTGGAGTTAAAGTAATTGATAGATATTTAAAAAAAAATGGATTTGGTTTTGTTTTAGATTTAAAAGACACTGATTCAATTTTAGAAAAAATGAAAGAAATTTACAAAAAAAAATATTCTATTGATATACTTATTAACAATGCTGGAGTTAAATTAGATAATTTATTGGTTTATATGAATAACAAAGAATGGGAAAATGTAATAAAAATTAATTTAACATCAATATTTTATATGTCAAAATCTGTTATTCGTTCAATGATTAAAAAAAAATATGGGCGTATTATTACAATTGGCTCTGTAATTGGTTATATTGGAAATGAAGGTCAAGTAAATTATAGTGCTTCAAAATCAGGACTGATTGGATTTCATAAATCACTGGCACTAGAAGTAGCATCAAAAGGTATTACCGTTAATATTGTTGCTCCAGGCCTTATTAAAACTAATCTTACAAAAAATTTAAATATTTTTCAATATAAAAAACATTTGTCTAAAATTCCTATGAAAAGAATAGGAACAGTAGAAGAAATAGCTGATGCAGTAATATTTCTCTCTTCTGAAAAAGCATCGTATATAACAGGACACACACTTCATGTTAATGGTGGTATGTACATGACATAATTTTTTTATATCTAAAAATCTGTTTTTTTGTGATAAAATGACAATAATTTAAAAAAAAGAGACATTTAAAATGAATGATATCGAAAAAAGAATAAAAAAAATAATTTCAAAAATATTAGACGTTAAGGTAGAAAAAATACTTAATAATTCATCTTTTTTAGATGATCTTGGTGCTGATTCGTTAGATACAGTAGAATTAATTATGGCTTTAGAAGAGGAATTTAATATTGAAATATCAGATGAAGATGCAGAAAAATTGAATACAGTACAAAAATCAATTGATTATATTAACAATCAAAATAAAAAATAAATTTTTATTCTATATTTAATATTTTTCCCTGAAGTATACGATTAAAACCGTACGTAAACAAATTAAAAAAATAATGATAAAAAGTAAATTTATTGTGATTGAAGGACTAGAAGGTGCTGGAAAAACTAATGCTAGCATTTGTATTCAACACACTTTAAAAGAATATAATATAAAAAATATTATGTTAGTACGTCAACCTGGAAGTACACCAATTGCAGAAAAAATAAGAAAATTAATAAAAAACAACTTTCATATTGAAGACTTCGTAAAAGAGACAGAATTGTTACTAATGTATGCTGCAAGAATACAACTAGTTAAAAAAATAATACAACCAGCATTAAAAAAAGGAATTTGGGTTATTTCAGATCGTCATGATTTATCTTCTTTAGCCTATCAAGGTGGTGGATTAGGTATAAAAAAGAAACTAATTAATCAGCTAAAATATTTATTTTTAAAAGACTTTATTCCTGATCTAACTATTTATTTAGATGTTTATCCTGAAATTGGTTTAAAAAGAGCGTCAAAAAGAAGTAAATTAGATCGAATAGAACATCGATCTTTGAATTTTTTTAAAAAAACAAGAGAAAGCTATTTAAAAAATATAAAATTAGATAAAAAAACAATAAAAATAAACGCTAATTTAGACATTCAAATTGTCACTCAAAACATTAAAAGCCAAATTTTAAAATGGCTTGAAAAAAAAATCGTATGAAATGGTATCCTTGGTTGGAAAAACCATATAAAGAAATTATTGGATTACATCAAAGAAAAAAAGCACATCATGCAATTTTAATAAGAACTCAAAAGGGCATGGGAGTTTTTACACTAGTTTGGCTTATTAGTAAATGGTTACTATGTCTAAAACCAATAGGAATAAAATTTTGCAACAATTGCCATGGATGCAAACTAATGTCTGCAAAAAACCATCCAGATTGGCACAATATAATTAATGAAAAAAACGATACCTTTGATGTTGAATCTATTCGAATAATTAACGAAAAAGTATTTAAACGAGCACAGCAAGGAAATAACAAAATTATTTTTTTAGCAGATGTTCATAAATTAACAGAATCAGCAGTAAATGCATTGTTAAAAACTTTAGAAGAACCGCCCGAAAAAAATTGGTTTTTTCTGATAGATTATAACTGTTTAAAATTACATTCTACATTAAAAAGTCGTTGTTTTTTATATAGATTATCTTCTCCTATAGAAAAAGAAAGTTTACATTGGTTAAAAAATGAAAATAAAAAAGATCACATATCAAATCTAACGTCATTACGTATTAATCAAGGTTCCCCTATATGTGCTCAAAACTTTATTGAAGGAGAACTATGGGAAGAAAGGAAAAATTTATATAGATCCTTATCAAATTCTATTAAAGATAAAAACCTATTAAAAATATTACCCAGATTATGCAAAAAAAACACTATAATTAAAATAGATTGGATATGTTTACTATTATTTGATGCTATAAAAATAAATTTTAATGAAAGAAAAAAATTAACTAACTGCGATCAAATAAAACTAATTAATTTTTTTTCTGAAAAATACAATAATATTACTTTAAATAAAAGTATTCAAAATTGGACAAAATGTCGATTTATTTTATTAAATACATCTGGTATTAACAATGAATTACTATTATTAGAACAATTACTTGTATGGGAAAAAATTTTATGTTTTATTATTGTACCTTAAGTTTTACTTAATTTTAAATTAAAGAGATAAAATTTTGTTCTTAATTGATTCCCACTGCCATATTGACCAACTAAATCATAATTCATTACATGAAAAAATAGAAAAAATATTGAAAAAAGCATATCAAAATCATGTAAAAAAATTTTTAACAGTATCAACTTCTATAGATAATTTTTATAAAACAAAAAAATTATTAGATAAATATGATTCTATTTTTTATTCTTGTGGTATTCATCCGTTACATTGTCAAAAAGAAACAGAAAATCTGAATGAATTAAAAAAATTATCTAATTCTAAGAGTATTATAGCATTAGGAGAGACAGGTTTAGACTATTATTACTCATCTGAAACGAAAAATCTACAACAAAAATTTTTCCGAGAACATATTAGAATTGCAATAAAACTAAACAAACCAATCATAGTACATAGTCGAAATTCTATAACAGATACAATAAAAATATTAAAGGAAGAAAATGCAGAAAAATGTGGCGGAATTTTACATTCATTTACTGAAAACGAAAAATCAGCATTCAGATTATTAGATATTGGATTTTATATTTCCTTTTCTGGAATAATTACTTTTAAGAAATCAATTGAATTACGTAATACATTAAAAAAAATACCACTAGAAAAATTATTGATAGAAACAGATTCACCATATTTAGCACCTATACCATACAGAGGAAAAAAAAATCAACCGGCATATCTACTTGAAATAGCAAAAAAAGTTGCTCTTATAAAAGAAATCAGTTTAGAGGAATTAGCTCAAATTACTACAAATAATTTTTTTACATTATTTAACTTAAATTTTTAATAAAATTATATTATTTAATTAATTTAATGTTTTAGATATAGTTAGGAGTTTTTTATATGTTTAAAAATGTATTTGCAAGCCTTCAAAAGGTTGGTAAATCACTGATGTTACCTGTTTCAGTATTACCTATTGCAGGAATACTTCTCGGGATAGGGTCAGCTCATTTCAGATTGATACCAGAAACTATTTCTCAAATTATGGCGCAAACAGGAGGTTCTGTTTTTTCCAATATGCCATTAATTTTTGCAATTGGTGTAGCTCTTGGATTTAGCAATAATGATGGTGTTGCAGCATTAGCTGCCGTTGTTGCTTACAGTATATTGATACAAACGCTGTCTGCAGTTGAATCAACTATATTAAATACAGATGTTGATATAATAAAAAACAAAAATTTTTCTGATATTGGCATATTAGGAGGAATTATAGCAGGAGCAATTTCAGCATACATGTTTAACAAATTTTATAGAATTCAGCTACCTGAATATTTAGGTTTTTTTGCTGGAAAAAGATTTGTTCCTATTATTTCAGGATTGTTTGCAATATTTGCAGGATTAATATTATCTTTTATTTGGCCTAGTATAGGTAATAAAATTCAACTTTTTTCTGAATGGGCTGCTTATCAAAACCCTATCATTGCCTTTTCTCTATACGGTTTAGTAGAAAGAGCATTAGTACCATTTGGTTTGCATCATATATGGAACGTTCCATTTCAAATGCAAATTGGAGAATATAAAAATTCAGTAGGACAAATTTTCCATGGAGATATTGCAAGATATATGGCAGGTGATAAAACGGCTGGAAATTTATCAGGTGGATTTATCTTTAAAATGTATGGACTTCCAGGAGCTGCTTTAGCAATTTGGCATACAGCTAAAAAAGAAAATAGAGCTAAAATAGGGAGTATTATGATTTCTGCAGCTTTAACAGCTTTTTTGACAGGAATTACTGAACCAATTGAGTTTTCTTTCATATTAGTCGCTCCAATACTATACGTTGTCCATGCTATTTTAGCAGGATTGTCTTTTCCATTATGTATTTTTTTAAATATGCGTGCTGGAACCAGTTTTTCTCACGGATTTATAGATTTTATAGTATTAAGTGGACACAGCAATCAAATATTTCTCTTTCCAATTGTTGGAATTTGCTACGGTCTTTTATATTACATTATATTTTATTTTTTAATAACCACATTCAATTTAAAAACACCTGGACGTGAAGAAAACAAGAAAACGATATCTTTTAAAAATAATATAGAAATAGCACCGTATATTATTGAAGCATTGGGTGGAAAAAATAATATTAAAAATTTAGATGCATGTATTACTAGATTACGTATTACAGTTTTAGAAATATCAAAAGTCAATCAAGATAGTTTGAAAAATCTTGGGGCAGCAGGTGTAGTTATTTCAGGATCTGGAGTGCAAGCTGTTTTTGGTACTAGATCCGAAAACATAAAAACCGCAATGGATGAATATATAAATAATATATAATAAAAAGGGTGAGTAAAATTTAACTCGCCCTAGTATTAATAAAACTTTATATCAAATTAAATTATAAAAAAAATATTCTATGAAAAATAAACATTTAATTTTTAAAAAAATAATAAATAAAGAAACATCAACAAAAATTGTTTATCAAGATGAAATAGTAACGGCTTTTGAAGATATTTCCCCAAAAGCTCCGATACACATATTAATTATACCTAATACTTTTATAAAAACATCAAATGATATCAATGAAAAAAATAAAAATATTTTTGCACACATGTTTTATATTGCTGTTAAAGTAGCTAAAGATAAAAAAATTAGTGAAGATGGCTATAAAATAATTATCAATTGTAATAAAAATGGTGGACAAGAAATAAACTATCTTCATATGCATTTAGTAGGAGGTGAGAAATTAAAAGCACTATATTAAAAAATATTTGGCTTCTTTAAATTTTATAAGGTTTAAAATTGAACAAAATTTTATTACTTTTAACTTTTTTTTTATTTTTTATAAGCAGTTGTTCTTTGTTAAAGAATATAAAAAAAACTAATTTCTTTTTAGAAAAAGAACAGTTTATTTTTTTAAGTTTTGAAAATGCTATTGAAAATGTTATTTTAGAAATATTAAATAATAAGAATATATTTTTTTCTAAAAAAATATCGCTATATATTAGTACACTAAAAAATAAAAGCAATATTTTTTTAGAAAATACAAAATTAATTGATATTTTTAAAAAAACTATTTCTAAAAACATAAAAAAAATACATATTGTTGACATAGAGTCTATTAATAGAACTAAAGAAAAATTAGGATTATCTAAAAATAATAATACATTAAGTATAAACGAAGCGATTTTACTTTCTCGTAATAACAATGCAACATACTATCTTGATAGTTGTGTCATGGGTGACAATAAGCCTTTTTTATTAAAAGTTCAATTAATACTTGTAAAGACAGGAGAAATTATATTTTGTAAAATACAAAAATTTTATTGATAAACTAGAAATAAAATTACTTTTATTTTACAGAAAAAAATTACTTTCTACTAAAAAATAAAAAATAAAATTTTTACTGATATTAAAATCAATTTCTTTATTTTTTATAAATCAGTAGAAAGTTTTTATTTTTAATAATTAAATTCTAAAAATTTCTATAAAATACAAAAAATTATATTCAATAACATTAGAATTGATAAACTACTCCAGCACCAATAATATTATCTGTAGAAATTTTATTTTTTGTATTAAATTCGTTTTCTTTTAATAAGTTAATTTTATAATTCATATATGTTGAAACATTTTTATTAAATTCATAACGAGTAGAAATATTAATTTGTTTTGCTAAATCTAATTCACTTTTATTCGGAGCGTTTGAATTTTGTCCTTTAGAATCTAAATAGCTTAAAGAAGGATGAAATCCAGAGTCAAAACTATATTCTGCAATGGCTTCAATATTTTGTGTTTCGTTAATAAAACGATTACTAGGAATATGATGCGGTGTTAAATTACGAGCAGCACCATAAAAAGCTGCAATATATACATTATTAGCATCATATTTAAAACCTAATCCATATGAGTCGACAGATTCATTTTTTAAATCTTTTTTATTTTGATCAGATGTTAATCTTTCAGATGTAAAACAAGAACCAACAGCAGTTAGTCCAGAATCACTCTCATATTTTAATGATGCCCCCCAACCAGCACTATTTTGCTGATCTGAAATTCTATTTTTGATTTCATCTTGATATTGTAATGCAAAACTAACACCGTCTACTAAACCAAAAACGTTGTTATTTCTATAAGTAAGTAAACTATTATTTCTACCTACCATGTAATTATCATTATATGCAAATACGCTTTTATTATTAATATATGGAATATGATTTGTTAATGATTGAGCATCATGAATAACACCATAATTACGACCATAATCTATTGATCCTAAATTACCATATTTTAAACCGGCATACCCTAAACGTACAGTATTAGGTTGTTGTTTATCCATTAGTTCTTCTGGCATAAAAAGATCTGTTTTATATTCAATTTTAGCGTAACTTGATAGTTTATCAGTAATATTTATTTTTCCTGATAATCCTAAAATAGCATTTGTATTATCTTCTTTAGAAGCAATTTTAGTAGATAGGAATTTGTTAGAAAAATTATGATTGGGATTCATACTACCATATAGTTCTAATTTATTACCATTTTTGTTGAAAATTTCTACAGCATTTACTGAACTGTTACTAGCGAATAGCATTGGTATTAAAATTGCCAAAGATTTATGATTTTTCATAATTTTTATACTACCTTTTTAGTAAAAATAGTTTATGTTAAAAAACAGATGTAAATTAAAGAATGATTATATTCTCATAAAGTTTTAATTGATAAAACATTATTAAAATAGCAAATAATTTTATATACAAAAAAAATGCTTAAAAATTAGCGTTTTTAACAGTACGAGGAAATGGAATTACATCTCTTATATTTGATATTCCAGTAATATAAGAAATTAATCGTTCAAAACCCATCCCAAAACCTGCATGATGAACAGTACCATAACGACGAAGATCTCGATACCACCAATAATCTTCTTGTTTTAAACCTAATTCTGATAAACGTAAATCTAAAACTGCAATACGTTCTTCACGTTGAGAACCACCTATTAATTCTCCAACACCTGGAACTAGCAAATCCATTGCAGCAACAGTTTTTTTATCGTCATTTAACCTCATGTAAAATGCTTTTAATTCTTTAGGATAATTAATTATTACTATAGGTGCTTTAAAATATTTTTCTACAAGAAACCTCTCGTGTTCAGTATTAAGATCAATTCCTAAAGAAACAACATTCTCAAATTTATTTTTAGAATTTAATAAAATATCTATGGCATCTTTATAATTTATATGTATAAAATCTACTAATAAAAAATTTTCCAGACGATTAATTATATCATTATCAATATAATTTTTAAGAAATTTAATATCATTCATACAATATTTTAAAATAGATTTACAAATATATTTCAACATATCTTCAGCAAATAATGATATTTCATATAAATTACAAAATGACGATTCAATTTCTAACATCCAAAATTCTGCTAAATGACGACTGGTATTAGAGTTTTCAGCTCTAAATGTAGGGCCAAAAGTATATACTTTTGATACAGAACAAGCATATGTTTCTAAATTAAGTTGTCCCGAAACAGTTAAAAAAGATTCTTTTCCGAAAAAATCTTTTTTAAAATCAACGGAACCATTTGTTTTTTTAGGAATATTTTTCATATCCATTGTTGAAACACGAAACATCTCCCCTGCACCTTCTGTATTAAGTCCAGTAATAATAGGTGTAGGAATCCAATAATAACCTTTTTGATGTAAAAATTTATGTAATGATTGAAATATATGATTTCTTATTCTTACTATTACTCCAATTAAATTCGTTCTAGAACGCAAATGCGCCACTTCTCTTAAGTGTTCTAGACTATGTTTTTTTGCAGACATTGGATAAGTATCTGGATTTTGAATCCATCCTAATACCTGAAGTCTTTTCGCTTTTATTTCATATTTTTGTTTTTTTCCTATAGATAAAATAAGAATTCCAGTTATTGTTACAGAACAACCAATAGTTAAATGCAATATATCTTTATGATAATTGGACAAAGTATTATTAGCAACAACTTGTATGCAATCAAAACATGAACCATCATAAATTGTAATAAAAGATAAACCAGATTTCGAACTTCTACGACTTCGAACCCATCCAGATACAGTAATGGAAGTATTTACTATAATATCATCTTTATAAATTTCTGATATTGATATTGTGCTCATAATTTTTTCCTTGTATCTTTTTTTTAAATAGTCTATCGAAAGATAGTCAATCAATATGACTAGTTTTAAATCAAAATGTTAACGATAAATCAAACGCTTTACACAAAGATTTAATAAACTCTCTATCTAAACAAAAGGTTTTACCAGGGCTATCAGATAATTTAGCAACTGGTTTACCATTACATTTAACAAGTTTAATTACTATATTTAATGGCTTAACATTTGGAATATCACAAGTTAATTGTGTTCCAATACCAAATATAACATTTATTCTATTATTAAACTTTTTATAAAGAGATATAATCTTGCTAAAATTTAAATTATCTGAAAACAATAATGTTTTAGTAGTAGGATCAATTCCTAAACGTTCATAATGTTTAAGAGCTTTCTCACCCCATTTCACTGGGTCCCCTGAATCATGTCTAATACCCTGGTAAGATTTTGAAAAAAACAAATTAAAATCACGTAAAAATGAATCCATTGTAATACAATCTGTAAGAGCAATACTTAAATGTTGATTATATTGACATAACCATGTTTTCAATGCCAATATTTGACTATTTCTTAGACTGGAACTAATTTGTTGATGTGCTTGAAACCATTCGTGAGCTTGAGTTCCTACTGGTAGTAATTTTAAAATACGTGATATATGGTAATTACTTGAACCAATTAAAAAAGGAAATTTATCTTTTAATCGTTTTATAATTGAATATTGTACATCATAAGAAAATCGCCTTCTTGTTCCAAAATCCACTATTTTTAAACGAGATAAATCTAAATGCCTATTTTTTTGAAAAAATTCTGTTAATTTTTTATCTAAATGCTGTACTGCAATATTTGAAGTAATTTCTGGATAGCAATGTTTATGAAAAATTTCACTAATTAATGATAAAATAGGGACTTCCCATAAAATTACTTCTTTCCATAATCCACTTATACGAATATGTAATTGACCATGATAATTACTTACTTTAACTTGTGTAATATTATAACGAAATTTTTTCAACCAATATAAATATTCTCTTTTAAAAAATGGAAAAGTAGTCATATATAAATATTCTTCGTGACTAAGAGATAAAGAAGACATCATATTGATTTGATCTAATAAAATATGAGAATAACAACCTAAAATATTAGGACCTCTACAAATAAATTCTGCAACTACATTTACATTTTTATAATGATAAAAAACAGCTTGTTGCATATGAAGTTTATATGCATCAGTATCAAGTAATGTTTTTACTATTGGGTAATTATATCGTTTCATAATATATATGTTTTCATAGTATTCTTTTTTATAGTATGATAATTATGATATAATTTTATATTTAAAATATATAAAATATTAAAAAAATTATAACAATAATCCCAATATGTATAAAAATATAACATAAATAAAAAGGTTATCAATTTTAAAAAAATAGTGTTTTTTTATTAAAAAAATATATATAAAAATTTTTAATAAATTCTTAACTGTTCTTAGAAAGGAATTATAATGTTTTACTATTTAATTCGTAAACTTTTATTTTTAATTGACCCTGAAAAAGCACATATACTAACATTAAAATATTTTAATTCTAAAAAAATTCAAATTCTAAGAAATTTTTTTATTAAACCAATTCCATTAAAAAAAATAAAATGTATGGGGTTGACCTTTAATAATAAAATTGGTCTGGCTGCAGGAATGGATAAAAATGGAGATTATATAGATTCTTTATCTCAAATAGGATTTGGTTTTATCGAAGTAGGAACAGTTACTCCCTTACCCCAGTATGGAAATCCAAAACCTAGAATCTTTAGAATATCTTCAGTAGAAGGAATTATTAATAGAATGGGGTTTAATAATTTAGGAATAGATTATTTAGTTTCTAATATAAAAAAATCTAAATTTAAAGGAATAATTGGTGTAAACATAGGAAAAAATAAAAAAACAAAAATTGAAGATGCAATAAAAGATTATTTAATTTGTATAGAAAAAGTATATTTTTATGCCAGTTATATTGCTATTAATATTTCCTCTCCAAATACTATTAATTTAAGACAACTACAATATGGTATATTGTTTGAAAATTTATTACGAGATATAAAAAAAAAACAAAGAGAAATGCATTCCAAATATTCTAAATATGTACCAATAGTAATTAAAATTTCTCCAGATCTATCAAAAAAAGAATTAATTTACATTTCCAATAAGTTAATTGACTATAAAATAGATGGAGTGATTGCAACTAATACAACATTAGATCGTTCATTAATACCTAAAATTAAAAATAGTAGACAAGAAGGAGGATTGAGTGGTTTACCTTTACAAAAAAAAAGCAACGATGTGATATCAATACTATATAAAAGTCTAAAAAGAAAAATTCCTATTATCGGAGTTGGTGGTATTAATTCTATAAATTCTGCTAGAGAAAAAATTATGTGTGGAGCTAATTTAATACAAGTATATTCTGGATTAATATATCATGGTCCAAATTTTATTAGAAAAATAATTAGAAACCTATAAAGTAAAAGTGTTTTATATAAATTAAAAATTTATTTCTTAAGAATGTTTATTGATTTTTTTTATTAAAAAATATTTTTAGATATCAACTTTTTAAAAAACTTTAAACATTTTTTAAAAAAAATGAAAGTAAAAAAATGAATTGTTTATTTGCTAGTACAAATTTTGGATGTGAAAAATTATTAGAAAAAGAACTCCTGTCGCTAGGAGGTAAAAATTTAAAAATTATAAAAGGTGGTATTTATTATGAAGGAGAAGATTTAGTATTATATAATACTTTAATGTGGAGCAGAATTTCTTCAAGAATTTTTTTATGCATAAAAAAATTTATTATAACAAATAGCGATGATTTATATAAAAATACTTATAACATTAATTGGACTAAAATATTATACTTAGAAAAAACTTTTTTAGTTAAATTTAAGGGAACAAATAATATTATTAAAAATAGTTTATTTGGTTCATTAAAAATTAAAGATGCGATTGTTGATAAATTTTACCAAAAATATTCTACTCGTCCTAATATAAATCTTCTTACTCCAGATATTCGTATTACAGCATATTTATTTCACAACTCAGTACATGTTATGTTAGATTTAAGTGGAGAGTCTTTAAATAAAAGAGGATATCGTAAATTTTTTGATATTGCTCCTATTAAAGAGAATTTAAGTTCAGCAATTATATTAAGTTCAGGATGGAAAAAAAACACTCCTTTAATAGATCCTATGTGTGGATCAGGAACACTATTAATTGAAGCGGCAATGATGTCTTCTGATAGAGCTCCTGGACTTACAAGAAAAAAATGGGGATTTCAATCTTGGAAAAGACACAATGAAAACATTTGGAATAAAATTTTAAAAAAAGCAAAAGAAAGATTTGAAATAGGTATAAAAACATGTGTTAAAAATTATTTTATAGGATATGATTTCAATCCTAATATTATAAAAAAAGCCAAAAAAAATGCAATAAATGCAAATTTAGAAAATATTGTTAACTTTGTTGCATGTGATTTAAAGTATCTTAAAAATCCCTATCAAAGCAAAGAAATTGGAACATTAATAAGTAATCCCCCTTATGGAGAAAGATATGAAACTGAAAATAATTTAATAGCTTTATATATTGAACTAGGAATTGTATCAAAAAAACACTTCAAAAATTGGAAATTATCAGTATTCAGTTCTTCTAAATTTTTATTAACGTTTTTACAAATGGAATCATATGAAGAATTATTTTTTAAAAATGGTCCATTAGATTGCCGTTTAAAAAACTATGAAATATTTTCAAATAAACTTAATGATAACAGTGAAGAATATCAAAATAGACTACGAAAAAATTTTAAAAAATTAAAAAAATGGAATGATTTAAAAGAAGTAGAATGTTTTCGTGTATATGATTCAGATCTTCCAAATTATAAAATAATAGTAGACATTTATAAAAAATGGCTAGTCATTCAAGAATATCAAGCACCAAAATCAATAAATTACCAAGAAGCGCATAAAAGATTATGCAGTGCTATTTACCATAGCAAAGAAATATTGTCTATTCCTACAAATAATATAGTAATAAAATTTAGAAAAAAACAAAAAAACAAAGAACAATACCAAAAATTATTTAATAAGAATAGTTTTTTTATAATTAAAGAATATCATGTAAAGTTAATAGTAAATTTAATTGATTATTTAGATACTGGTTTATTTTCAGAACATCGACTTGTAAGAAAATTATTAGGTAAAATGTCTATAGGAAAAGATTTTTTAAATTTATTTTCATATACTGGTGCTGCTACTGTTTATGCAGGATTAGGAAAAGCTAAAAGCACTACAACTATAGATATATCCAATACATATATTGGATGGTCCATGCGTAATATGTCTATCAACAATTTAATAAATAGTAAAAATATTTTTATTCAAGAAGATTGTTTAGAATGGATTGTTTTAACTAATAAAAAATTTGATTTAATTTTCATAAATCCACCTACTTTTTCAAATTCTAAGAGAATGAAAAAAACTTTTGAATTAAAAAGAGATTATATTGAATTGATAATAAATCTAAAAAGAATCTTACGTAAAGATGGTGATATTATTTTTTCAAGCTCAACACATAATTTTGAAATTAATTTAGACGATATTAAAAAAATAAATCTATATGCAAGAAAAATTACTCATTTAATACAAACAAAAGATTATTTAAAAAAGAATTATCATTCTTGGTTAATAAAACATATTTAATAAACTCAAAAAACGAGAAACATATGCCTCTAATTAGTATCCAAGATGCCTCTTTATCATTTAGTGATTTGGAAATATTAAAAAACGCTGTACTTTATATCAACAAAAACGAACGTATTAGTTTAATTGGTAAAAACGGTGCGGGAAAATCAACTTTATTAAAAGTAATTAATAAAAATCAAGATTTAGATCATGGTTCTATTATTTATAAAAAAGATATAAAAATATCTTATTTAAAACAAGATAATCCAAAAAATTTAAATATTTCTATATATGATTTTATTAAAAATCAATTTAAAAAAGAGAACAAAAAAGAAATAAATGTTAATGAAATTATAGAAATAAAAAAAATAATTAAAACTTTTCAAGTTGACAAAAATTCTTTGCTTGCAGAACTGTCTGGAGGGTTCTTAAGAAGAGTGGTATTGAGTTCAGTACTATTAGGAAAACCAGACGTCTTGTTACTTGACGAGCCAACAAATCACTTAGATATTAATACTATTACATGGTTAGAAAATTTTTTAAAAAAATTTTCAGGAACAATATTATTTATATCACATGATAGATCTTTTATTCAAAATGTATGTACAAGAATTGTTGATCTTGATAGAGGAAGATTGATTTCTTTTCCAGGAAATTATAAAGAATTTATAAAATTAAAAAAAGAACATAATCGGATTGAAAAAATAAATAAAAAATTATTTGATCAAAATTTAAAAAAAGAAGAAATCTGGATTAGAAAAGGAATCAAAGCTCGTACTACACGTAATGAAGGAAGAGTAAAAAATTTAAAAATATTACGAAAAGAGCATGAAAATTATAAAAAAATAGAAACATTTAATAACATTAAAATTAATGAAATTAAAAGTTATCCAGGTAAAATAATTTTTAAATTAAAAAATATAAATTTCTTTATTGAAAAAAAAAGTATTATTCAAAATTTTTCTTCAATTATACAATATGGCGACAAAATAGGATTAGTAGGAAACAATGGATCGGGAAAAAGTACTATGATTAAAATACTTATGGGAGAAAAAAAAATTCAAACAGGTTCAATTCATTTTGGAAAGGAATTGAAAATAGCATATTTTGATCAGGATCGATCAATTTTAGATTCTAATAAGTCTATCTTGGAAAACATCAATAATGGAAGAGAAAAGATTGTATTAAATGGAAAAGAACAACATTTGATAGGATATCTAAAAAAATTCCTGTTTAAACCAAATCAAATACACTGTTTAGTAAAAACTTTATCTGGAGGTGAATGTAATAGATTACTTTTAGCAAAATTATTTTTAAAACCAAGTAATGTTCTAATTTTTGATGAACCTACAAATGACTTAGATTTAGACACACTCGAATTGTTAGAAGACATTATTATCAAATATTTAGGCACTGTTTTAATAGTAAGCCATGATAGAAATTTTATTGAAAATACAGTAAATAAATACTGGATATTTAAAGGAGATGGATTAATAAACACACATTTTAATTCATATGATAATTTAAAAGAAGAAAAAAATAAAAAAATACAAAAAAAATATATGTCAAATCAAACTAAATCTAATATTAACTTTTTAAAAATAAAACATAATCAAGTAAAAAAAGAACTAAAAGAAGTATTAGATGAAATAGAAAAAATAGAAAATAACATTAAAAAATTACAAAACAAAATGAATGAACCAAACTTTTTTAAACAAAAAATTATCAATCAGTTACCAATTTTAAAAGAATTTAATATAGAAGAAAAAAAATTAGAAAAAACATTAATATCTTGGGAAAATTTAGAAAAAAAATTATAAAATATGTTGCATACAGTTTTCAGAACAACAATTTTTAAAATTAATCATACAATTTTTACACTGAATAAAAAGAAGATGACATAAATCGAAACTGCAATTAACGTATCTATCTGAAGGTTTATGACATTGTTTACAAAAAGATATAATCTTATCTGAAATTTTTTCACTCATACGATTATCAAAAACAAAATTACTTCCTTGGAAAAGAATCGGTAATCCGTTTTTTTTAGCATCGTGCACATAACCAAGAATTCCACCCTTCAAATGATATACATATTTAAAACCATTAAAATGCATCCAAGCGCTAGCTTTTTCACAACGAATACCGCCTGTACAATACATTACAATTTTTTTATTTTTAGCATAATCTATAACTTGAATGACTTTCTGCAATTGCTCTCGAAAAGTTTGACTTTTAATTTCTATAGCATTAGGAAAATGTCCAATTTGATATTCATAGGAATTCCTCATATCAACAAATATTGTTTTTGGATCACTTAACATCATATTAACTTGTTTTGATTTTATATAGATACCTACGTTTTTAGAATCAAATAATGGATTTTTAATACCATCATTAACAATATTTTTCTTAATTTTAACAGAAAGAACCCAAAATGCTTTTACGTCATTATTTAATGATTTATTAATAAATAAATTATTTAGTTCTGGATCAAGAGTATATAAAAAATTTTTTACAAAAAAATACCATTTTACAGGAATACTAATCTGTGCGTTAATCCCTTCATCAGATATATAAACTCTTCCTAAAACATTATATTTATAAAAATTTTTATAAATTTGATCTCTATATTCTTTTGTACTTTTTATAAAAAAATATTTATAAAAAGAAACTACAAAACGAGGTTCTTGATCAATCAACATCTTTTTTTTTAATTCTTTTTTGGAAGTACGATTACATAAATTTGACATAATAAAAAAACCTATAATTAAAAATGTTTATTTTTTTTCACAATATGAGTTATTAAGAGATTCTAATTGTTTAGATAATTTTAAATATATTTCGTTTAAATTTTTTAATTTTTTTATTTCTTGATTTATTATATTTTTAGGAGCATAAGATAAAAAATTTTGATTAGATGTTTTTTCTTCAGAAACTAATATTTGTGATTTTATTTTTTTTATTTCTTTATTTAATCGTTTTAGTTCAGTTTTTTTATCAACCATTTTAAGTATGGGAACTAAAATTTCAACTCCATCAATTATTTTTTTTATAGATAAAAAAGGTTCATCATCTTTTTTAGATAAAATTTTAATTTTTTCTAAAAACGCCATATTTTTTAATAAAAATTTATTTTCTTTAATTGTTTTCTCTTTTTCGGAATTAACGTTTTTTAAAAATAATGGTAACAATTTAGTAGAACTAATATTCATCTCAACTCTAGTATTCCGTAAAAAAATAATGATTTTTTTCATCCAACTGATATTAGATAATATATTTTTATCAAGTAATTGATCATTATATTCAGGAAAAGATTGAAGCATAATCGTTTTACCTTTAATATATTTTATTTTTTTTACCCGCTGCCAAATGGCTTCTGTAATAAAAGGAATTATAGGATGAGATAATCTTAACAATAATTCTAATATATGAATTAAAATATTTTTAGTAAAACATATATCTTCAGGAGAACCTAATTTTATAATAGATTTCACAAATTCTAAATACCAATCACAAAAAATATTCCAAATAAAATCATATAAAATATTTGCTGCGATATCAAATCGATAAGTATCCAATGAACTTCTATATAATTTAATAACATTATTAAATTTTATTAATATCCATTTATTTATTAATAACATATTATCATGAACTGAAAAATTAAAATAACTATGATCTTTTGTATTTATTAAAACAAAACGACTAGCATTCCATAGTTTATTACAAAAATTACGATATCCCTTTAATCTATTCATATCCCATTGTATATCACGTGTATTAGATGCTAAAGCAGAAAAAGTAAAACGTAATGCATCTGTACCTGTTGCGTCTATTCCATTAGGAAATTGTTTTATAGTACGATAACGAATCTTTTCAGATAAATTAGGTTGTAATAAATTACTTGTTCTTTTTTCAATTAATTTATTTAACGAAATTCCGTCTATCATGTCTATTGGGTCAATAACATTTCCTTTTGATTTTGACATTTTTTTACCTTCTTCATCACGTATTAAACCTGTTATATAAACATCTTTAAATGGTACTTGTGGATTTCCATGACAATCTTTAACAAGATACATTGTTAACATAATCATTCTAGCAATCCAAAAAAAGATAATATCAAAACCACTAACTAAAACGTTAGTTGAATGAAAAGTTTTTAAAAATTTTGTTTTTTTAGGCCAACCTAATGTGGAAAAAGTCCATAAAGCAGAAGAAAACCAGGTATCTAATACATCATTATCTTGATTTAATATTGTATTGTCTGCTATATCATATTCTTTACGTATTTTTTTTTCGCTGTAACCAACATATATATTTTTCTTATCATCATACCATACCGGGATACGGTGACCCCACCATAATTGGCGTGAAATACACCAATCCTCAATATTATTCATCCAAGATAAATACATACTTTCATATTGATCGGGTATAAATTTAATTTTCTTTTCCTTAACAACATTAATAGCTAATTTAGATAACTGTAATGTTTTTAAATACCATTGATTAGTTAACATTGGTTGAATAATAACATTACTTCGATCACTATAAGGAACGAGAATTTCACATTCTTCAATATTTTCTAAAAATCCTAATTTTTCAATTTCATAAACAATTTTTTTTCTTGCAGATAAAATATCTAAGTTCTGAAATTTAATTGGAATAGATGAATTATAAACATTAGATTTTATACCTTGATAATTATAAATTGAAAAACTAGATTTAATTTTTCCATTAAGGGTAAAAATATTAATCATAGGTAATTTATGACGTTGTCCTACTTTATAATCATTAAAATCATGTGCAGGAGTTATTTTTACGCAACCTGTATCCTTGTTTACATCGGCATAATCATCTCCAATAATTGGTATTATTCTGTTAACAATAGGACATATAACAGAGTGACCAATTAAATGATTATATTTATGATCGTTTGGATTTACAGCTAAAGCAGTGTCACCTAATAAAGTTTCAGGTCTAGTTGTAGCTACTAATAAATATTTAATATTTATATTTTTCGTATTTTTAACAATTGGATATCGAATAAACCATTTTTTACCTTTTACTAAACGATGCTCTACTTCTAAATCTGATATTACTGTTTCCAATTTTGAATCCCAATGTACTAATCTCTTTTTCTGATAAATTAAATTATTTTTGTATAAAATAATAAATGCTTCTTTAACAGAATTAGAAATATCAGGATCTAAAGTAAATTTCTCTCGATCCCAATCGACAGAATTTCCTAACCGTCTCATTTGTTTCGTAACGGAAAAATTAGATTTCTTTTTCCATTTCCATATTTTTTTAATAAAATCGTTTCTACTGTAATCTTTTTTCGTTTTTTTTTCTTCTGAATATATTTGACGCTCAATTAAAATTTGTGTTGCTATTCCAGCATGATCTGTTCCAACTTGCCATAACGTGTTTTTTCCTTGCATTCTATTGTAGCGAATTAATATATCCATAATTGTTTGTTGAAAAGCATGCCCCATATGTAAATTACCTGTAATATTAGGAGGTGGCATCATAATACAAAAAGTTGGTTTATTTAAATTGTTATTAGGTTTAAAACATCCATTTTTTTCCCAAAAATTGTATAAAGATTCTTCAATATCTTTAGGGTTATAATTTTTTTCCATTGTATTCAACTATATTGTTAATTTAAAAATGGCAACATTGCCGTATTAAAAAATAAATTTTTTTATATTTTTTAAACTTAAAAAAAATTAGATTCATTTAATAAAAATTGACTTAATAGTTCAACAGGACGACCTGTTGCACCTTGATTGTTACCAGATTCCCAAGCAGTTCCAGCAATATCTAAATGAGCCCAAGTGTATTCTTTTGAAAATTGAGAAAGAAAGCAAGCAGCAGTTATCGCACCTGCTTTACCTTTTCCAACATTTGAAAAATCTGCAAAGCTAGAATTTAATTCTTTTTCATATTCTGAAGACAAGGGTAGACGCCATATTTTATCGTTAGTTTGTTGTGAAGATTTTTCTAAGTCATAAGCAAGTTTTTCATCGTTTGAAAAGAGACCGCTAAAATGACTTCCTAATGCTACAGCACATGCTCCGGTTAAAGTAGCAATATCAATAACTATATCTGGAGAAAAACGTTTTATAAATGTTAAAACATCACATAATACTAAACGTCCTTCAGCATCAGTATTTAATATTTCTACTGTTTTACCTGACATAGTAGTTAAAATATCGCCAGGTCTAAAAGCATTACCTCCTGGCATATTTTCACAACCTGCCAGAATGCCTATAATAGTTAGAGGTAAGTTTAATTTAGCTGCAACGATTAAAGTCCCATATACTGCTGCAGCACCGCACATATCATATTTCATTTCATTCATATTTTTAGATGGTTTTATAGATATACCTCCAGAATCAAATGTTAATCCTTTTCCTATTAATACAATAACTTTTTCCTGTTTAATTGTATTTTTTCCAGAATATTTAATCACAGACATATATGGCTTATTTTTAGATCCACTTCCAACTGCAACATAAGCATTCATGCCTAAATCATGCATTTCTTTGATATCAATTGATGTTACATCGATTTTACCTTTATATTTTTCAGATAATTTTTGAGCTTGTAAAAATAAATATAATGGATTGCAAATATTAGGTGGTAAATTACCTAACTTTTTTGCAGCTGTAATTCCAGAATTAATTGCTAAAGCATGCTTTAAAGCATTATTTGCTATATGAAAGTATTTTTTTTCCATTATGTGAAATGAAATTGAATATAAATAAATATCTTTTTCTAAAGATGTGTTTATCTTAAAATTTTTATAAAAATATTTATTAATAGCATTAACCATTGTCCTAATAGACCAATATATATCACAATTTTCAATATTTATTTCCATTAAAGAAAAAAGAATATTTTTAATAGAAAATTTATTTAAAATTCTCATACTTTTTTCTACAATCTTACTAAGATCGTATCTGTTTAAACTATCTTTTTTTCCACATCCAACTAGTAATATTCTTTCAGAAACAATATTAGGAATATTATATAATAAAAGTGTTTGACCTATTTTTCCTTGTATATCACCTTTTTTAATAAAATTATTAATATAACTCAAAACAGATTCATTGAAACAATTATTTGCACAGGTGAATTCACAAAATTCAAAAATACCAATTACTATACAATCAGTCTTTTCTTCTCTTAGAAGAGAATTTTTTATAAAAAATTTCATAATTTTTTCTCGAAAAATATAACAAATGTTATCAATTGATTATATGTTTTATTTTTTAAATATTAAAAAAAGAAATAAAATACAGAAAAATATTATATACTATATAATGGTATTTTTAACTTCTAATTTAACTTCATTAAAAATATATTTTTATCTAATTATGGAGAATCTAAGTTATGAATCATCTTTATCAACGTGACTGTTTAAGATTACTAGATTTTACCACTGAAGAATTAAAAAACATTATTACGTTATCAGAAAAATTAAAAAAAATAAAAAAAAATCATCAAGAAATTAAGCTTCTTAAACAAAAAAACATTGCTTTAATTTTTGAAAAAGAATCAACTCGTACAAGATGTTCATTTGAAGTGGCAGCTTTTGATCAAGGTGCACATGTTACTTATCTTGGACCGGGTAGTACGCATCTTGGAACAAAAGAATCAATTGAAGATACAGCAAGAGTACTAAGTCGTTTATATCATGGTATTCAATATCGAGGTCATAATCATAGAACGATAGAAATTTTAGCACAGTATTCTACTGTACCAGTTTGGAACGGATTAACTGAAAAATTTCATCCCACACAATTAATTGCTGATTTACTAACCATGAAAGAAATTTTTTTAAATAAAAATTTTTCTGATATAAAATGTGCTTATGTTGGTGACTCGCGTAATAACATAGGAAATAGTCTTTTAGAAGCTGCTTCCATAGTAGGGTTAGATCTGCGTTTAGTATCTCCAAAAAAATGTTGGCCTGATAAAAATCTTTTTATTGAATGCAAAAAATTAGCAAGAAAAAATAAAGGTAATATAACATGTACTGAAGATGTTAAAGAAGGTGTTAAAAACACAGATTTTATTTATACTGATGTTTGGGTGTCGATGGGGGAAGATAAAAAGAAATGGAAAGAAAGAATTGAATTATTAAAAAATTATCAATTAAATGATTCTATGATAGAAATGACAAAGAATCCTAAAGTAAAAATACTGCATTGTCTTCCTGCTTTACATGACCAAAAAACAAGCATAGGAAAATCTATATTGAAAGAATATGGATTAAAAGATGGAATGGAGATCACAGATAATCTTTTTCAAAAACATCAAAAAACTATTTTTGAACAAGCAGAAAATAGATTACATACTATAAAAGCGCTTCTTATATCCAGTCTTGTAAAAGAAATTAATTTTTAATAATTAACATAATTTATACAAAAAAATTATATATGTAAATATAAAAAAATATGAAATTTTTAATATTTAAAAAATCACTCAATAATTTTTTTTCTTATCTCTTTGTATGTTGATAAGATATTCAAAACTATCTTTTTCACTATAATTAAGGAAAATAAACATTGAGAAATTCTCTGTATAAAAAAAATATAATTTCAATCAATGATCTTAATCGAAATGAATTAGAGTTAGTATTAAAAAAATCTGCATTCCTAAAAGAAAAAGCACAACCTAATTTACTAAAAAATAAAATTATTGCCAGCTGTTTTTTTGAAGCGTCAACACGTACTCGTTTATCTTTTGAAACAGCTGTTCATCGCTTGGGAGCATCAATTATAGGGTTTTCTGATGGTGAAAACATTTCTTTAGGAAAAAAAGGAGAAACATTAGCAGATACTATTTCAGTTATAAGTTCATATGTAGACGCAATTGTTATTCGACATCCCCAAGAAGGATCTGCACGTTTAGCTGCAAACTTTTCTAATGGAATACCAATATTTAATGCAGGAGATGGGGCAAACCAACATCCAACACAAACACTTTTAGATTTATTTACTATTAAAGAAACACAAACTAAGCTTAGTAATTTAAACATTGCCATGGTAGGAGATTTAAAATATGGAAGAACAGTTCATTCATTAACACAAGCATTAGCTAAGTATAAAAATAATCAATTTTTTTTTATTTCACCTGATGCATTAACAATGCCAAATTACATCAATGATATGCTTTATAAAAAAGAAATTTATTGGAAAAGATATAAAAACATAGAAGAAATAATTTCTGAAATTGATATTCTTTATATGACTCGTGTTCAAAAAGAAAGACTTGATTCAACTGAATATGCAAATGCTAAATCAAAATTTGTTTTACAAACTTCAACTTTAAAAAATGCGCGTAATAATTTAAAAATATTACATCCACTACCTCGTATAGATGAAATAGATCATGATGTTGACTATACACCTTATGCTTGGTATTTTAAACAAGCAGCAAACGGAATTTATGCACGTCAAGCAATTTTATCATTAGTACTAATAGAAAAACATTTTTAATAAAAATATATGCAAATAAATAAACTTCAAGTAGAAGCTATTAAATCTGGTAGTGTAATTGATCACATTCCAGCACATATTGGTTTTAAACTACTTTCTCTATTCAGATTTACCGAAACAGAAAAAAGAATCACTATTGGATTAAATTTACCTTCTCAAAAATTAGGTAAAAAAGATATTATAAAGATTGAAAATACTTTTCTAAGCGATGATCAAATTAATCAATTAGCTGTTTATGCACCATGTGCTACAGTTAATTACATTGAAGAATATAATTTAGTGGGGAAAACTTTTCCGTCTTTACCTAAAAAAATAGATCGTATTTTAATTTGTCCAAA
Organism: Buchnera aphidicola (Rhopalosiphum padi); assembly: GCF_005080845.1. Taxonomy (NCBI): domain Bacteria; kingdom Pseudomonadati; phylum Pseudomonadota; class Gammaproteobacteria; order Enterobacterales; family Erwiniaceae; genus Buchnera; species Buchnera aphidicola. Next base: position 411,348 of record NZ_CP034858.1, read on the forward strand.
TAGTAATTGTGCTAGTCACAATCATTTTATCACTTCTAGTTTTATTTTTACAAAAGATATAAATAACGAAATAAACTTAAAATGTCAATATTGTGAAAAAGAATTCGCTAAAAACATAGTTTTATGATAAAAAGAATCTAAATATTATATTTTTTTTAGAAAAAATTCTATTTCTCTATTTAATAACATAAAAAAATGGTGTTTTATGAATGTTATAGTTAACACGGAAAACGCTCCAAAACCTATCGGACCATATTCACAAGCTATAAAAAATGAAAATTTTTTGATTACGTCTGGTCAAATACCTATTGATGTTAAATCAGGATACATACCAGATAACATCTCTGAACAAACATATATTGTATTAAAAAATATAAAATCAATTATTATTGCGTCAGAATATAAAATACAAGACATTATAAAAATAACAATTTTTACTACTAATTTAAAAAAAATTCATATAATTAATGAAATCTATGAAAAGTTTTTTATAGATAACAAATCATTATTTCCTGCAAGATCTTGTATAGAAGTTCAAAAATTGCCAAAAAATGTAAAAATTGAAATGGAAGCAATGGCATTTAAAAAATAAATTTTACAAAAATTTTAAATAATTTTCTACTATAATATCTTCAATATGCCGCAAAGCGGCATAAAATCAAATACTTTTACGACGAAAAAAAGATGATTTTGTTTCATTTTTAATGTTATTAGATTTATTTAAACGGTTTTCAGAAAAACGACGCTTATTATTTTTATCTTTATTAAAAATAGAACGATTATGTGTTCTAGTTTCATAATTTTTAATATCACGCAATAATTTTATATTTATTTGTTTATTTAAAATTTTTGTTTTCATGAGATGTTGCAATAAATCTTTAGATAATCCTTTAGGTAATTCTAAGATTGAATAAGAAGAAAATAGTTTAATATTTCCAATATTACGACTATTAATATTCCCTTCGTTAGCAATAGCACCAACTATATGACGCACTTCAACTCCATCATTACGACCTACTTCAATTCGATATAAGTCTATATCTTTTATGTCTCGACGTTCACGACGATTTCGATTATTATTGCGATTATTCTCTTCACGTCGGCGATCATCTTTAAAAGAAAACTCTCTAGATGGACGTTTTAATAAATCTTTTTTAATAATCAAAGGTCGTCCTCCTTGGGCCATTTTTAATAAAGCAGCAGCAAGGGTCTTTATATCCAAATCGTCAGGAGCATATAATTTATCTAACAATGAACTGTATTCATCTAAATCTCTACTTTCTAATTGCTCTTGTACTTTTTTCGCAAATTGTTCAAGACGTCTTTTACATAATAATTCAATTTTCGGCAATTGAACTTCTGGAATAGTTTGATTTATTGTTCGTTCAATATTACGCAACAATCGACGTTCACGATTTTCAACAAATAATAAAGCTCTACCAGCTCTACCGGCTCTACCTGTTCTACCTATGCGGTGAACATAAGATTCTGAATCCATAGGAATATCGTAGTTAATAACAAAACTAATCCGATCAACATCTAAACCACGAGCAGCTACATCTGTAGCAATTAAAATATCTAATCGACCATTTTTTAGTCGTTCTAAAGTTTGTTCTCGTAATGCTTGATTCATATCTCCATTTAATGCAGCACTATTGTATCCATTGCGTTCTAAGGCTTCAGATACTTCTAAAGTTGCATTTTTTGTTTTTACAAAAATAATTGTTGCAGAAAAATCTTCTACTTCTAAAAAACGAATCAATGCGTCAGTTTTTCTGCCATAAACCATCCAATAACTTTGCTTAATATCTGGACGTGTAGTTATATTCGACTGTATTTTTATTTCTTGAGGATTTTTCATAAATCTTTTAGAAATACGACGTATGGCTTCTGGCATTGTTGCTGAAAATAAAGCTGTTTGATGCTCTTTAGGTATTTGAGACATAATTGTTTCTACATCTTCTATGAAACCCATACGTAACATCTCATCTGCTTCATCTAAAACTAATGCACGTAAATTTGAAAGATTAAGCGTTCCTCTTTTTAAATGATCTAATAAACGTCCTGGAGTTCCTACAACAATTTGAGGTCCTTGTCGTAGTGCTCGTAGTTGTACTTCATATCGTTGACCACCATATAAAGGTAATACGTGTATTCCTATTATATATTTAGAAAAATCTGAAAAAGCTTCAGCTACTTGAACAGCTAACTCTCTTGTTGGAGCTAATACTAAAATTTGAGGTGCTTTTAAGTTAACATCAAGATTATGTAATAAGGGTAATGAAAATGCTGCTGTTTTTCCACTTCCTGTTTGTGCCATTCCTAATACGTCTCGTCCTTCTAAAAGCAATGGAATACAAGACGCTTGAATAGGAGAAGGTTTAACATATCCCATTTTAGCTAAAGATTTAATAATAAAAGGATTTAAACCAAGAAAAGAAAACGTGCTTTCAGTATGAGTCATGCAATAGATATGCCTTTTAAGTTACAGTGGCCAGTCTACATAGCTCATTATGAAAATATATATTATTTATTATTCTCATTGAAAGTTGTGAACCGGCTCAAATTAAATGATCTAATAAATACATTAAAAGTAAATAATGTTTATTAGTTATTGCTAATAATTTTTTAAATACATAAAATATAAAATCAGCAAATAGTGAGAATTATTTTTAAAAACTTTATTTCTACTATTAGTAAAAAAACTGTAAATAATAATCTAAAAGATTAGATTTTATCTATATATTATTTATATGGTACTATCTGATAAGATATAAATCTATATTTTATTGAAAATAAAAATTTTTTAATCCTTGAATTTATAAAAAATAGATTAATTAAATAAAGAAAATTAAATTTTTTAATAATTTAAATGTAATTATATCAGATATAAATATTATTTATAGGTTTATTGGAAATAATAGAATTTTCTACTTCTTTAATACTTAATCTTAAACGTCCTTGACGATCTATTTCCAATACTTTTACTGAAATCATCTGATCAACTGCTAAATGATCAGAAACTTTTTCTACTCTTTTATCAGAAATTTGTGAAATGTGTACCAAACCTTCTTTTCCAATACCTATTGAAATAAAAGCGCCAAAATCAACAATACGAGTTACTTTTCCAGAATAAATGCGTCCAACTTCAATTTCTGCTGTAATTTCTTCAATTCTACGAATAGCATTTTTTGCTTTTTCCCCAATTGTTGCAGATATTTTAACTGTACCGTCATCTTCTATTTCAATTATAGTCCCCGTTTCTTCAGTTAACATACGAATGACAGATCCTCCTTTACCTATTACATCTTTAATTTTTTCAGGGTTAATTTTAATTGTATGAATACGAGGTGCAAATTCAGAAATTTCGTTTCTAGGTTCACTTAATGCTTGTTTCATGACATTTAAAATGTGCAATCGAGCAGATTTTGCTTTGTTTAATGCAATACGCATGATTTCATTAGTAATTCCTTCTATTTTCATATCCATTTGTAAAGCTGTAATTCCTTCTTCTGTTCCAGAAACTTTAAAATCCATATCTCCCAAATGATCTTCATCACCCAAAATATCTGAAAGTAAGACATATTGATCGCCTTCTTTCACTAGACCCATAGATATCCCGGCAACAGCAGATTTTATAGGTACTCCGGCATCCATTAAAGCTAAAGATGCGCCACAAACTGAAGCCATAGAAGAAGAACCATTAGATTCAGTAATTTCAGATACTATCCTTATAGTATAAGGAAAATCATCTAATTTAGGCATAACTGCTAAAAGACTTCTTTTAGCTAAACGACCATGTCCAATTTCTCGTCTTTTAGGTGAACCTACCATTCCAATCTCTCCAACAGAATAGGGAGGAAAATTATAATGAAATAAAAAATTATCAGTTTTATCTCCTAATAATTCATCTAAATTTTGAGCATCTCGAGAAGTACCTAAAGTCACAGAAACTAAAGATTGTGTTTCACCTCTAGTAAATAAAGAAGAACCATGCGTACGAGGTAAAACACCTGTTCTAACATCTAATGCACGAATCATATCTTTTTCTCGTCCATCAATACGATTTTCGTTATTCAATATACGTTTTCTTACAATTTTTTTTTCAATCTTTTTAAAAATATCTTCAATTTCTGATATATCTATATTTGGATTTTCACTTAAAAATAATTTTGTTATTTCTTCTTTAAGAAAATTTAACTTCTCATATCTTTCTTGTTTGTTAAATATTAAATAAGCACTACTTATATCTTTCTCAACTAACTTGGTAAGTTTTAATTCTAATTCTGTATTTATTTCAGGATAAGATACTATCCAAGGTAATTTACTTGCTTCATTTGATAAAGAACGAATATTATTAATAACTACTTGTTGTTGTTGATGACCAAACATAATGGCACCAAGAATTTTATCTTCACTTAATACTTTTGATTCTGCTTCTACCATTAAAATAGCATTTTGAGTACCTGAAACAACCAAGTCTAAAAAACTAGATTTCATATCTTCAGTTGTGGGATTTAAAACATATTGATTATTAATAAAACCAACTCTAGCAGCGCCAATCGGTCCATAAAATGGTATTCCTGATAGACTTAATGCTGCTGAAGCACCTATAATAGAAATTATATCAGGATTTATTTGTGGATTGACTGATACTACAGTGGCAATGATTTGAATTTCGTTAAAAAAACCTTTTGGAAATAAAGGTCGAATTGGTCTATCAATTAGTCGAGCAGTTAATATTTCATTTTCACTTGGACGTCCCTCTCTTCTAAAAAAACCTCCTGGTATTCGACCCACAGCATATGTTCGTTCCTGATAATTTACTGTAAGAGGAAAAAATTTTTGAGTAGAATGAGTTGTTTTTTCTCCAACAACAGTTACAAAAACAGCCGTATCATCCATACTAGCCATAACAGCTGCTGTTGCTTGACGAGCCATTATACCTGTTTCTAAAGTAATTGTATGTTGGCCATATTGAAATTTACGTACAATGGGATTTAGCAAAATAATATCCTTAATATAAAAATAATTTTATATTCATAAAAAACTTTTAATTTTAAAAGTTAGCATTATAAATAAATATAGTATTTGATCTACAAATTATAAATATAATATTTATTATACATATGCATTTTGTTTATTTTTTTTAAATAAAATTTTTACTTAATGTATTTTTAATAAATATCCAAACAAAATTGTAAAAAAAGGGCTAAAAAGCCCTTAATAAAAAAATTTTTATCTGTTAATTTAAAGTTTTTAAATATTTTTTTAATTTTATAATGCTTGAAAAAATTATTTATCGTCTTAAATTTAAACTTTCAATTAATTTAGTATAACAAGATATGTTTTTTTTCTTTAAATAATTCAATAATTTACGACGTTTTGAAACCATATTTAAAAGGCCTCTACGACTACAATGATCTTTTTTATGTTGAGAAAAATGTAATTGAAGGTGATTAATTTGATTCGTTAACAATGCAATTTGAACTTCTGTTTTTCCAGTATTTTTTTCATTTTGGCCATATTTTAAAATTGTTTCTTTGATACCTATTATACCGAGAGACATTTGGAACTCCATATGTTTTAAACTATGTAAAACTAATTAAAATTTAATAAAATTATTTAAAAAATAATATCATGCTATTGTTAAATTTAATATAGATTAACTTAATTAGTCAACATAGAAACCAATCGATATGGAATTAATATTTGTTCAGAATTAATCTTTCCTAATCCGATAAATGTATTATTATCTTTTTCAAAAACACGCACTAAACTGTTTTGAATAGTAGATGAAAAATTAACTTTTTGTCCTAATTTAAAAACAGATAATTTTTTAATAGAAATATATATCTTAGGTAAAAAATGAATTGGGGTGTCAACTGGCATTAGTAAATCGTCTATTTTTTTTAAAAAATTTGTTTGTTTAGTATTTTTTTTATTCAATAATTTTTCTAAAAAAGACAACTTAACTAGTTTAGAACAAGAAAGTAATCCTATCTTTAAACGACGTAATGTAATTACATGAGCTCCACAAAATAATTTTTCTCCTAAATCTTCAATAAGTGTTCGAATGTAAGTACCTTTTGAACAGTGCACATTTAATTCAATCCAATTATCTTTTTGCTCAATAAGAGTAATCTTATATATAAAAACACGTCTGATATTACGTTTAATATTTATTCCTTTTCGTGCATATTTATACAAAGGAAGACCCTTATATTTAATAGCTGAGTACATTGAAGGTGTTTGATTAATCAAACCTGTCAATTCTTTTAAGGCTAAACTAAGTTCAAGAGAAGTAAAGATAATAGGTCGTTTTCTTAAGATTACTCCATCAGAATCAGAAGTAGATGTTTTTTCACCTAACTTAGCAACTACATTGTAGTATTTATCAGATTCACTCAAATAATGAGAAAATTTTGTGGCTTCACCAAAACAAATAGGTAACATACCAGTAGCCAAGGGATCTAAAGTTCCAATATAACCTGCTTTTTTAGCATTAAAAATAACTTTTACTTTCTGCAAAACATTATTAGAAGACATTCCTTGAGGTTTATCTAATAATAAAAATCCATTAACATTACGTTTTTTATGAAAAAACATTTATTTATCCCTTATTTTATTCATAATATAATGTTATTCTTTTTTGTTAATTTGTTTAATAATATAGAAATTTTATTACCTTTAAAAAAAGAATCATCATGGCAAAAAACAATAGTTGGAACAATTCTTAAATTCATTTTCTTGCATAACAATTTTCGAATATAGCCAGAAGCATTATTTAATACAATCAATATTTTTTTTACAGTTAAACTGTTTTTAGTTTCTAAAAAACTAATAAATACTTGAGCATAAGATAAATCTTTTGATAATCGAACTTCAGAAACTGTTATTATAGTTTTAATACGTGGATCTTTAAGAGAATGCTGTATAATAACAGCAATTTTTTTTTGTAATTCTTGAGCAATTCTAAAAGATCGACTAAACGATTTTTCCATGATTTTATTACCAAATTTAAGGTATTCTAAAAAATATATAATCTTCTATAAATTTGAATTTATAATATTCTTTTTACTTCTTTAACTTCAAATACCTCTATAACATCCCCAATACGTAGATCATTATAATTTTTTATACCAATTCCACATTCTATACTGTTTCGTATCTCATTTACATCTTCTTTAAAACGACGTAATGATTCTAATTCACCTTCATATATAACTATGTTGTTTCTTAGTATACGAATTGGATTATTTCTTTTAACAATACCTTCAGTAACCATACATCCTGCAATTAATCCAAATTTAGGAGATTTAAATGTATTTCTTACTTCAGCTAGACCAATAATATTTTGTTTATATTCGGGTGACAAAAGACCCGTCATAGCTGTTTTGACTTCATCAATTAAATCATAAATAACTGAATAATAACGCAAATCTAAACGTTCTGAATCAATTATTTTCTTAGCAGAAGCATCTGCTCGAACATTAAAACCTAAAATAATGGCATTAGAAGCAAGTGCTAAAGAAGCGTCTGTTTCTGTAATACCTCCAATACCTGAAGCGATAATATTTACTTTTACTTCATTAGTAGATAACTTAAACAAAGCACCAGAAATAGCTTCTAAAGAACCCTGTACATCAGATTTGATAATAATCTTTAATTCAGAAAAATCATTTCTTTTGATATTTTCAAACATATTTTCTAAACTTGATCTATTCTGATTAGATAATTTAATTTCACGAGATTTATCTTTTCTATAGGAAGCGACTTCTTTCGCTTTCTTTTCATCACGTACTACAGTTACTTTTTCACCAGCAAAAGGAACTTTAGATAAACCTAAAACCTCTACTGGAATAGATGGTCCTGCATGCTTGAGTATTTTCCCAGTTTCATTACGTAACATTTTAATACGACCATATTCAAAACCACATAATATTATATCTCCTTTTTTTAATTTTCCTTTTTGAACTAAAACAGTTGCTATTGGCCCTCTTCCTTTATCTAGAAAAGATTCTATTACAATGCCTTCAGCCATACCTGTAGATGTAGCTTTAAGTTCTAATATTTCTGATTGTAATACAATTGCATTTAACAGATCATCTATACCCTTACCTGTTTTTGCAGAAATAAGTACGAATATATTTTCACCGCCCCATTCTTCTGAAAGAACATTATATTTTGTCAAATCATTTTTAATTTGGTCTATATTGGAATCTAATTTATCTATTTTATTAATAGCAACTATAATTGGAACATTACCTTCTTTTGCATGTTGAATGGCTTCAATGGTTTGTGGTTTGACCCCATCATCAGCTGCAACGACTAATACAACAATATCAGTAATTTTGACACCACGAGATCGCATACCTGTAAAAGCAGAATGTCCTGGTGTATCTAAAAAAGTAATAGAACCTAAATCAGTAGTAACATGATAAGCCCCAATATTTTGTGTAATCCCACCTGCTTCATGAGAAGCTACTTTTGTAGAACGAATATAATCTAAAAGTGATGTTTTACCATGATCAACATGTCCCATAATAGTAACTACAGGTGCACGTACAGAAATGTTATTTCCTGTATCACGATCTTTCATTATTAATTCTTCTAATTCATTTTCACGATGTAAAATAACCTTATGTCCCATTTCTTCTGCAATCAATTGTGCTGTATCTTGATCAAGAACATGATTAATTGTTCCTATTATCCCCATGTTCATCATATTTTTTATTACTTCAGAACTTTTTATTGCCATTTTATTCGCCAAATCGGATACAGTCATAGTACCATTGATAACTACATCTCGATTAATAATAGATTCTGGCTTTTTAAAAACTTGTTGTAATAAAGTAGATTTATTCTTTTTTTTAATATTTTTTTTACTTTTAGAAATACGAACTTCATCCTTTTTGTTTTTTATTTGATTATTTGGTTTATTGTTTTTCTTTTGACGATGATTTTTTATGTTTCGATTATAATTTTTTTTATTTTTTTCGATTTCACGATTATTATCATCTTCTGTATTTCGAGTATGAAGAAATGTTGTTAAATGATAATCTTTTTTTTCTTCCTTATATAATTTTCGATTTTCAGTGTTATCTTTTATTATTTTTTTTGTATTAAGTGAACGATTATTTAAATCTATGTTTTTTTTTAAAGATTTATTTCTTTCATTTTTGTTTAAAGTATTAGATTTTTTTAATTGATTTAATTTACCTGGATTTTTAAAATTGATATTAGCTTTACTTTCTTCTAAAATTTCAATATTTTTTTGAGATTTTTTTTCTTTTGAAAGAGTTTTTTTAAATAATTTTAAGTGATTTTTTTCTTTTTTTTGCGATAAAATATTATTTTTCAATAAAGGTTCTAATTCAGATTTATTATTTTTAAGATATGTTCTTTTTTTTCTTACTTCTATTTGAACAGATTTATTTTTACCTCCAGGAGTTGATACATTTAAGGTACTTCTTGTTTTTCTTTGTAAAATAAAAGTATTTAAAAAAGGTTTTTTTTTATTCTCTAAATATTTTAATAAATTTTTCTTTTCTGTTATATTGATGCAATCATTTTCATTTTTTGAAATACCAATTTCAGATAATTTTTTTATTAATTCTTTAACAGATATTTTAATTTCATTTGAAAAAATTTTTAAATTTGTATCAACCATACTGTTTTTTCCTATTATCAGACTTTACTACCAAACCAACATATATTACGAGCTGCCATAATTAACAGACCAGCTTGCTCAGAATTTAAATTTTCAATATCAATTAAATCATCTATTCCTTGATCAGCTAATTCTTCCACGGTAAATATATTTTTTTCCGCTAATTTTAAAGCTAATAGTTCATTCATACCATTTATATTTAATAAATCTTTTTCAATTTTTTTATTTTTAATTTTATTTTTTTGATCTAACTCAAGAAGAAGTAATCCATTTTTAGCACCTTCACGGACTAATTGTACTTCTTTTTCTGTTAAATTATCAATTTCCAATAATTCATTAAATGGTATATAAGCTAATTCCTCAAGAGAAGAAAAACCTTCTTTAACTAAAATTTTAATAATTTTCTCACTAACATTTAAATTTTTCTTAAAAGTATTAAAAGCAGCATAAGCTTCTTCTTTATGTTTAGACCTAAGATCTTCTGTAGTCATGACATTAAGTTCCCAACCACTAATTTGAGAAGCCAAGCGAACATTTTGACCATTTCGTCCAATAGCTTGTGCCAAATTACTCGAGTCTACAGCAATATCCATAGTATGGTGATCTTCGTCTACTATAATAGAAACGACATCAGCAGGAGCCATAGCATTAATAACAAATTGGGCAGGATTGTCATCCCATAAAATAATATCAATTCGTTCTCCACATAATTCACTAGATACAGCTTGTACTCGTGCACCTCTCATTCCTACACAAGCCCCTACTGGATCAATTCTTTTGTCATTAGTTTTTACTGCAATTTTAGCACGAGAACCAGGATCGCGCGCAGCTGCTTTAATTTCAATCACTTCTTCTCCAATTTCAGGCACTTCTATACGAAAAAGCTCAATAAGCATTTCAGTTTTTGAACGACTAAGGAACAATTGTGCACCACGGGCTTCTGGACATACTCCGTATAAAATACCACGAATACGATCTCCAGGCCGAAAATTTTCTCGAGGTAACATGCCTTCACGTAAAATCAATGCTTCAGCATTATTACCTAAATCTAAAGTTAAATTATCTCGATTGATTTTTTTAACTACACCAGTAATTATTTGACCAATATGTTTTCGAAATTGATCAACCAACATTGCTCGTTCCGCTTCACGTACTTTTTGAACAATTACTTGTTTAGCAGTTTGAGTCGTTATTCTATCAAAATTTACAGATTCAATTTTATCTTCTATATAATCATTAATTTTAACTTTTTCACCTTCAAAACAAGCTGCTGCTAAAGTAATTTCTTTTGTTGGATGAGTAACTATATCTACTACCATCCATCGTCTAAAAGTGCTAAAATTTCCAGTTTTACGATTTATACTGACTCTTACATCAATTTCTTGTTCATGTTTTTTCTTAGTTGCTGTTGCTAACGCAATTTCTAAAGCTTCAAAAATTTTTTCACGTGGAAGTGATTTTTCATTAGACACAGCTTCTACAACAGCTAAGATTTCTTTATTCATCTTAGACAACCTCAAACTAAAAATTTTTCAAATAAATATTATAATAAAAAACCCCGAAAATTCGGGGTTTTAGGTAAGACCACCCTATTTGTAAAATGACTAAATATGACTTATAAAATACTTTTTCTATAACTTTTTTTCATTAAAAAAAAATACCGAGGATGGGACTTGAACCCACATGCCAAAAGGCACTACCCCCTCAAGATAGCGTGTCTACCAATTTCACCACCTCGGTATAAAATATATATAAGTATAAAAAATTTTTATACTAAAAAATTTAAAATTTAATGTGGTAATTCATTATTTAATATTTTTAACTCTTTTTTTTCATTTACAATCTTTTTTTGTATACTATTTTCTAAAAAAACATCTGAATTAACTTTTTTATCATTAATATTGCATAAAACAATACTAAGAATTAAAAAAAAACCAGAAAAAACACCAATAACATTTTTTATAAAACTACCATTTCCAATATTATTAAAAAAATTGAGATTATTAGATGTATTTAAATGTATAGTGTTATTAAATCCTTTTCCTGGTTGTAATAAAATCAAAAAAATTAAAGAAAAAGAAATTAAAATTAAAAAAATTAAAAAAAACAAATACATAAAATATTATCTTCCTTTTTTATAAATTATTTTTTAAATATACATCAATTCATATTTTATTTAAAAAATATTTTATACTATACAAAGTACAAACATTTTTAGATTATATATGTTTTTTTTAAAATAATTCTATTTTTATATTTAAAATATTTCTTTTTTTTATTTTTTAAATAAATATTAAAATAATATATTTTCAATTCAAAAAAAATTAAAAGAAAATTTCTTATTTATAAGAAACTACATTGATTTAATTATATCTGAAACATCATAAGCTAATTTTTTTATTTGAAGATAATTTTCACCTTCTACCATAATTCGAATATACGGTTCTGTACCAGATTTCCGTACAAATAAACGACCTGATTGGCCTAAAATATTTCTAGATTTATAGACAATAGATTGAAATCTTGTATCTTTTTCGAAATCTTTATCTTTATTGAAAAAAACATTCAATAATATTTGGGGCAATAATTTTACTTGATTAGACAAAAAATATAAAGATGTATTGTTTCTAATCATACTTAATAATACTTGTAAACTAGCTATTATTCCATCACCAGTAGAGTGTTTATCTAATAAAACAACATGTCCTGACTGTTCTGCGCCAAGAATCCATTTTTTTTCTTTAATTTTTTTATATATGTAACGATCCCCTATCTTTTTTGCTGAACAAAAAGGAATGCCAAGTGCTTTTAATCCAGAAACAACACCCATATTAGTCATTAAATTTCCTACTACCCCACCCTTTAATTGATTATTTTTTAAATATTCTTGTGCGATAATATAAATAATTTGATCTCCATTTACTTCATTCCCTAAATGATCTACCATAATAACACGATCCCCATCACCATCAAATGCTAAACCAATATCTGCTTTTGCTGATACAACTAATTTTTTTAACTCACAAATATTAGTAGAGCCAGAATTTTTATTGATATTGATTCCATTTGGATAAATAGAAGAAGTTATGACTTTTGCACCAAGACCTTGAAAAACTTTAGGTGCTACATTATAAGTTGAACCATTGGCACAATCTAGTACAATAGTAAATTTAGATAAGTTTATATTACGAGGAAAAGTGCTTTTACAAAAATCTACATATTTTTTTACGGCATTTCTGATTTTATTAGAAAAACCAAAATTTTTTGAATAAGAAGAATCATATAGAGAATCATCTAATTTTTTTTCAATAATAAATTCTTTTTCTTCAGTTATTTTTATTCCATTTTTAAAAAAAATTTTTATTCCATTATCATAAAAAGGATTATGAGAACCTGAAATAACAATTCCAGCAGAAGCATTTAAAGACTGAGTTAAATATGCAATTGCAGGAGTAGGTATACAACCAACTAAAAAAGTCGAAAACCCTTTTGACAAAATTCCAAACTCTAAAGAATACTGTAACATACATCCTGAAATACGTGTATCTCTTCCTATAACAATTTTTTTTTTTATTTTCACCTAACACTGTACTAATAACTTGTCCTAGCTTTAATAAAAAATCTGGAGTTATAGGTTTTTTTCCTACCGGACCACGTATACCGTCAGTTCTAAAATACTTTAAACATGTCATAAACATTTTATCCTTATCTTTTTTTAAATTATTTTTATTATTTAAATATAGTAAATATTTTTATAAAAAAACAAAATACAATCTTAATTTTTAGAAAAAAAGATGAAGCTATAATAATTTTATGACTTCATCTTATTCTAATTCTTTTTAAAAAAAGAATGTGATTTACATTAAAATTTTATTTTTTTAACAAAAAAATATTTTTTTAAAAACTAAATAAAAAAATAGCAACTTATTTTAAAAATATATTTAAACATTTTTCTTCTGATCAATTTCAGGCCATCCTTTTGGTTGTCGCACTTCTCGTCTTTCCATTAAATCATCAATTTGCAATGAATCAATAGTTTCATATTTTATTAGAGCATCTTTCATGGCATGTAAAACATCAAGATTTTCATTTAAAATTTTTCTAGCGCGGTTATAATTAACTTCAATTAATAATTTTACTTCTTCATCGATAATTCTAGCTGTTTCATCCGACATATGCTTTGCTTTAGCAACTGAACGACCTAAAAAAACTTCCCCTTCTTCTTCGGCGTATAACAAAGGACCAAGTTTATCTGAAAACCCCCATTGAGTTACCATGTTTCGTGCTAAATTTGTGGCAACTTTGATATCGTTAAAAGCACCAGTTGAAACATTTTTAGAACCATAAATAATTTCTTCTGCCAAACGGCCACCATAAAGTGTAGATATCTGACTTTCTAGTTTTTGACGACTAATACTGAGTGTATCTGATTCCGGTAAAAAAAAGGTTATTCCTAATGCTTGACCTCTAGGAATAATTGTGACTTTATGTGCAGGATCGTGATCAGGTACTAATCTTCCGATGATGACATGACCCGCTTCATGATATGCAGTAGATTCTTTTTGGAAGTCACTCATTACCATGGATCTACGTTCAGAACCCATCATAATTTTATCTTTTGCTTTTTCAAAATGTATCATAGATACTACTCGATTATTAAACCGAGCTGCAAAAAGTGCAGCTTCATTAACTAAATTAGCTAAATCTGCTCCTGAAAAACCTGGTGTACCGCGAGCAATTATCATTGGATCTACATCTTTAGATAAAGGAACTTTACGCATATGTAATTTTAAAATTTGTTTTCTTCCACGTACGTCTGGCAACGCTACAATTACTTGACGATCAAAACGACCAGGACGAAGTAAAGCAGGATCTAAAACGTCTGGCCTATTAGTAGCAGCTATTAAAATAACACCTTCATTACCATTAAATCCATCCATTTCCACAAGCATTTGATTTAATGTTTGTTCTCTTTCATCATGGCCACCACCTAATCCAGCACCTCTTTGACGACCAACTGCATCAATTTCATCAATAAATATAATACATGGTGCAGATTTTCTAGCATGTTCAAACATATCTCTTACTCTAGACGCCCCTACTCCAACAAACATTTCAACAAAATCAGAACCAGAAATTGTAAAAAATGGAACTTTTGCTTCACCTGCTATCGCTTTTGCAAGTAATGTTTTACCAGTTCCAGGAGGACCTACCATTAATATACCCTTAGGAATTTTTCCTCCTAATTTTTGAAAACGACTAGGTTCTTTTAAATACTCTACTAATTCACTAACTTCTTCTTTTGCTTCATCACATCCTGCAACATCAGAAAAGGTGGTCTGAATTTGATCTTCTGATAGCATACGTGCTTTACTCTTACCAAAAGACATTGCTCCTTTCCCACCACCCATTTGCATTTGACGCATAAAGAAAATCCAGACACCTATCAGTAATAGCATTGGAAACCAAGAAATAAAAATAGAGATAAGAAGACTGGGTTCTTCAGGCATTTCACCAATAATTTTAACGTTTTTTGTTAAAAGGTTATCTAATAACTTAGGATCATTAATAGGAATATATGTAACATATTTACTACTGTCTTTTTTAGTAACACTAATTATCCGTCCGTTAATATATGCTTCACGGACCTGATCTTGATTAACTTCTGATAAAAAAGTGGAATAATCAACTCTATGATTACTGGTATCGCTAGAATTAAAATTCTGAAAAACAGACATTAAAACAACTGTAATAACTAACCAGAAGATCAGGTTTTTAACCATGTCACTCAAGGGAACAACCTCTCATTAACATCTATTTTTAAAAAACAACACAGATTATCATTTTTTTATCTGGTTGCTAGAATGAATATTTCTCGAGATCTTGATCGAGAAGTTTTGGGCTTACAAATTTTAATTTTTGAAAATAAATTTTTAATGTGTGCAAAGAATTCATTAAAACCTTCTCCTTGAAATGATTTTACTAATAAAACACCATTTCGAGATAATAAATAATCGGATATTTTAAAAACTGTTTTACATATTTCGATAATCCGTGGCATATCAATAGACGAACAACCTGTAATATTAGGAGCCATATCAGACATAATTAAATTAAAATTAATATTAGATAAATTACTTAATATGAAATTTAATGTTTTTTTATTACAAAAATCTCCTTGAAAAAAATCAACACCTATTATTTTCTTCATGGGCAATATATCACAAGCTAAAATATATCCTTTTTTCCCGATTTTACTAACTGCATATTGAGACCAACCTCCAGGAGAAGATCCTAAATCAAGAACATTCATTCCAGGTTTAAATAACCTATTACTTTTATCAATTTCTTCTAATTTAAACCAAGATCGTGAACGTATTTTTTTCTTTTTAGCCTCCTTAACATATTGATCTTTAAAATGTTCTTCTAACCAACGCTTAGAACTATTTGATTTTTTTTTAGAAATCATATTTTTAGTATCTTTATAAAAAAAATATAAATTTAAATATAATCTATTTTTAAAATTTTATATTCAACGTTACCCGATGGTGTACATATAATGGCAATAGTATTCACAGTTTTACCAATTAAACCTCTTGACATTGGGGAATTAATAGAAATTAAATTTTTTTTAAAATCTGATTCATCATCACCCACAATCTGATAAGTAAACAGTTCATTGTTTTTTATATTCAAAATAGTAACTGTAGAACCAAAAACTACTCTTCCATCATTTGATATCTTTGTTATATCTATAATTTGAGAATTAGATAATTTAGATTCAATTTCTTGTATTCGTCCTTCACAAAAGCTTTGTGCTTCTCGAGCTGAATGATATTCAGCATTTTCTTTTAGATCACCATGTTTTCTAGCTTCTGCTATTTCGATAGTAATACGAGGACGTTTTACGTTTTTTAGTTGTTCAAGTTCTTCACGAAGTTTTTCAGCACCTCTAACAGTCATTGGGATTAAACTAATCATATAAAATACCTCATTATGTTACTTCTTAAAAAAATATAAAACTAATCTTTTTTTTTAAGCATAAAAAAATATTTATAAAATATCATTATTTCTATATTTCTATAAAAATTTTTTAAATATTAAAAAATTTTTATTTTATATAAGTAATGATTCAAATAAAAATATAGCAATATTACTATATCATTGATAAAATTTAACAAGTTTTAAATTAAAAAAATTATTAAATTTAATATTTTTTTTAAATTATATGCTCTAGTAGTACATATATTCATAACCATTAGTTAACAATTTATATATCTATTTTAGATATCTATTTTAATGTAAAAAATAAAATTTATCAAAATTTTAAAAATTTAATATTTTACAACAATCATTCAAAAGCATATTTAAAAATGAATAGACAAAAAATAATATCAATACTAAAAGAAAAATTAAATTTAAAAGACATTTATGTTACAGAAGATAATAATCATTATAAAATAACAGCCATAGGAAATATATTTAAAGGATTAACTCAAGTTAAAAGACAACAAACAATTTATCATCCTTTAGTAGATATGATCACAGAAAATAAAATTCATGCTATATCTATAAAATCTTACACGTTAGAAGAATGGGATAAAAAATCACGAATAACGTATATTAAAAAATAGTATAGAGATTTAATAGTAAATGAATAAATTATATATAGAAGGCAATAAAAATTTAAATGGAAATGTTAGAATTTCTGGTTCTAAAAATGCAGCTCTTCCTATTTTGTTTATGACTATATTAACAGAAGAAAAAATTAAGATAAGTAACATACCGCAACTAACAGATATCACTATAGCAATTGAATTACTAAAAAGTTTAGGAGCAAAAATAAAATATCGAAAAAAACTCTTATGTATTGATACAAGTTCAATAAAAAATTTTTCTCCACCATATGATTTAACAAAAAAAATAAGAGCATCTATCTGGATGCTAGCGCCTCTTTTAATTCGTTTCGGTCAAGCCAAAATATCTCTACCAGGAGGTTGTAAAATAGGTTCTAGACCTATTGATCTTCATATTAAAGGTTTAATTCAATTAGGAGCCAAAATTGTTTTAGAAAAAAATTATATTTCTGCTTCTATTAGA
Source organism: Buchnera aphidicola (Rhopalosiphum padi) (assembly GCF_005080845.1). Classification (NCBI taxonomy): domain Bacteria; kingdom Pseudomonadati; phylum Pseudomonadota; class Gammaproteobacteria; order Enterobacterales; family Erwiniaceae; genus Buchnera; species Buchnera aphidicola. Next base: position 429,121 of record NZ_CP034858.1, read on the forward strand.
AAACCCTTAGTAGGAAAACATATTTATATCAAAAAAATAAGTGTAGGAGCAACTATTACTATTATGAGTGCAGCTGCATTGGCTCAAGGTACAACTATTATTGAAAATGCAGCCCAAGAACCAGAAATTATTGATATTGCAAAGTTTTTAAATACTTTAGGCGCAAATATTATCGGAGCAGGTAGTAATAAGATTTTTATCAAAGGTGTTATAAAACTGACTGGAGGAAAGCATCAAATTATACCTGATAGAATTGAAACAGGGACTTTTTTAATCGCAGCAGCAGTATCTCAAGGATATATTACTTGCTGTCATACCGAACCTAAAAATTTAAAAAAAGTATTAATAAAATTATCAGAATCAGGAGCTAAAATTAAAACAGGAAAGGATTGGATTCAATTAGATATGAGAGGGAAAAAACCAAAATCTATAAATGTTTCAACCTCTCCATATCCAGGAATTCCAACAGATATGCAACCACAATTTACTTTGCTTAATAGCATTTCTCAAAGTAAAGGTGTTATTACTGAAAATATATTTGAGAATCGTTTTATTTACGTTTCAGAACTAATTAAAATGGGAGCACAAATAAAAATAAAAAATAATTCTATTATTTGCAAAGGCGTTACTAATTTATATTCCCAAAATGTGTTTTCTAATGATTTAAGAGGATCAGCAACATTAGTTCTAGCAGGTTGTATTGCCAGAGGAATTACAATAGTTAATAATATTTATCATTTTAAAAGAGGATATGAATTATTTTCTGAAAAACTAAATAAATTAGGAGCGAATATTAAATATATATAAAATTTTTTTTATATTTTAATAACGTAATTCATATTCATTTAAACTAACAATCAAGTGTTGATTAACAATATTGTGTTAATAAAATAACTAAAAAAATGGGAGTATTTTTATGTATGCAGTTTTTATTAGTGGTGGAAAACAATATCGAGTAAAAAAAAATCAAATTATTAAATTAGAAAAATTAAATAATTCACCGGGTTCAATAATTGAGTTTGACAAAATTTTAATGATTGCTGATGAAAATGAAATAAAAATAGGAAAACCTTTTTTACATGGAAGTAAAATTAAAGCTCATATTGAAAATCATGGTAGATTAAAAAAAATTAAAGTAATAAAATTTAATCGTCGTAAACACTATAAAAAACAACAAGGTCATCGTCAACATTTTACTAATGTAAAAATTTTAGATATTAATAATTTTAATGGGAAATAAATAAAAATGGCACATAAAAAAGCTGGTGGATCTACAAGAAATGGCAGAGATTCTAATGCTCAAAGATTAGGTGTTAAATGTTTTGGTGGCGAACTTATTTCAGCAGGTAGTATCATTGTAAGACAACGAGGAACTAAATTTCATCCTGGAAAAAATGTAGGTTGTGGAAAAGATCATACTATTTTTGCCATTATAAAGGGGAAAGTAGAATTTAAAAAAAAGGGAATTAAAAAAAGAACTTATATTAACATAATTAACTAATATAAAATATTCTATAAAATATTAATTATAGAAAACCCCTTTTTTAAATTAAGGAGGGGGATTCTCTTTTTAAAAATTAGAAAGTAGAATATATAAAAATATATAACAGATAATTTTTATAAAAATAAAGAATGAAAAAATGAAATTTATTGATCATACAATTATTCAAGTTATTGCTGGAAATGGAGGAAATGGATGTGTTAATTTTAGGAGAGAAAAATACATTCCCAAAGGTGGACCAGATGGTGGGGATGGTGGAGATGGTGGAAATATTTGGTTAGAATCTAACAATAATTTAAATACTCTTATTGATCTAAGATTTAAAAAAATATTTCAAGCTCCACATGGAGAAAATGGATCTGGAAGAAATTGTTCTGGAAAAAAAGGAGATGATATAAAAATATATGTTCCTATTGGTACAAAAATTATTAATTATCAAACACGTGAAATAATAGGTGATTTAATTAAACATAAACAAAAAATGTTGATAGCCAAAGGCGGTTGGCACGGATTAGGCAACACTAGATTCAAATCTTCGATTAACAGAACTCCACGACAAAGAACATTAGGGACAATAGGAGAAAAACGTGATATACAATTAGAATTGATTTTAATAGCTGATGTAGGAACACTCGGTATGCCAAATGCCGGAAAATCTACTTTAGTAAAAAATATATCTGGTGCTAAAACAAAAATTGCAAACTATCCCTTTACCACACTAAATCCTGTTCTAGGAAGTGTGAGCATACAGGATAAAAAATTTATTATAGCTGATATTCCTGGAATAATTAAAGATGCATCTCAAGGTTCTGGTTTGGGTATTCATTTTTTAAAACATTTAGAAAGATGTAAAATATTACTTCATATTGTTGATTTATGTCCTACAGATTATTCCAGTCCTATCGAAAATATAAAAATTGTTTTAAACGAATTAAAAAAATATAATACAAGTTTATATAAAAAACCAAGATGGTTAGTTCTTAATAAAATTGATTTAATAAAATCTTCAGAAATAGAAAAAATAATCAGTCAAATTAAAAATTTTTTAAGAATAAAAGAAAAGTTCTATCTAATTTCTTCAATTAAGAAAACAGGCATTAAAAAGTTATGTTCTGATATAGTGCTTTACTTAAAAAAATAGTAGTTTTTTATAAAAATTTCTTTTTTAACATTTTAATTTAAAATAAAAATTTTTAACATTGTGAAAATAAAAAAAAGAACTCGGTTTATTATAAAAATCAAGTTATAAAAACCAAGTTCTTTAAAAAAATTAGTTAACGTTTAGAAAATTGTGTACGTTTTCTAGATTTACGAAAACCTACTTTTTTTCGTTCAACTTGTCGCGAATCACGTGTAACAAAACCAGATTTTCTTAATTCAGAACGTAGTAAATGATTGTATTTAATTAAAGCACGTGTAATTCCTTGTCGAATTGCACCAGCTTGTCCAGAAACTCCTCCTCCTTTTACTGTGATATAAATATTAAAATTGTTCATCATATCAACTAATTCTAATGGTTGACGTACAATCATACAAGAAGTTTCACGACCAAAATAATCTTTTAAAGAACGTTTATTTACAGTTATTTCTCCATTACCAGATCTAAGAAAAACTCTAGCAGAAGAACTTTTACGACGTCCAGTTCCATAATTTTGAATTTTAACCATTTATTTTTATACCTTTTTTAAATATTTAAAAACTGAGGACATTGTGCTATATGATCATGATTTTCATTAGAAAAAACTTTTAATTTTTTAAACATTGAGCGACCTAATGGCCCTTTGGGTAGCATTCCTTTTACAGCTATTTCTATTATTTTAGTAGGATTTTTTAACATCATTTCTTCAAATCTTGATTGTTTTATACCGCCGATGTAACCAGTATGGTGATAATAAATTTTATTAATTCTTTTTTGTCCAGTAACTAATATTTTTGAAGCATTTAAAACTATAATATAGTCTCCAGTGTCAAGATGAGGAGTATATTCAATCTTATGTTTACCTCTAAGACGAATAGATAATGCACTTGCAAATCTACCTAATATTTTATTAGTTGCATCAACATAAAACCAATTTCGTTTTATATCATTTAATTTAGCTGAAAAAGTTTTCATTTCATAACTCACTTAAAATAGTTATTCATAGAGAAAATAATACTATGATTATAATTAATAAGATATAGTAAATATATTATTGATAATAATACTTTCTTAAATTTTTTTATAAAAAATTAATCAAAAATACACATCTTTTAATAAATAATAAAATTATATCATTTTAATTTAAGATTAATATTTACCTATATTTTAAACATATAAAATATAAATTTTTTATATAAAACCACAGAAAAAGTAAAAAAAGCATAATAAATTCTAATTTATGTAAATTAATATTATTTTTATTTTAAAATAATAAAAATGTATATTAAAAATATATTTTATTTCAATATAAAAAAGACTAAATATTTCACAGGTAAAATAAATTATGCTATCTAAAAATGATTTATTAAATTTTCGACATGAAATTAACGATATCGATAAAAATATTGTTCAATTATTAGCAAAAAGAAAAAAGTTAGTATTAAATATAGCAGAATCAAAAATAAAGAATAATCAACCTATACGAGATATAGAAAGAGAAAAAAATTTGTTAGAAAAACTAACGAATTTAGGAAAAAAAAACAATTTAGATACTAATTATATAACACGTTTATTTCAATTAATAATCGAGGAATCTGTATTAACACAAAAAAAATTATTAAATAAGTTTTGTAATGATAATAATCTTAATCTTTCTAGCTTTTCTTTTCTTGGACCTAAAGGTTCTTATTCACATATTGCTGCATCTCAATATGCAGAACGAAATTTCAAAACATGCATTGAAAATGCATGTTTAAATTTTAATGAAGTTATACACTCAGTTGAAAACAATCAAGCAGATTATGCTGTTTTACCAATAGAAAATAGCTGTTCTGGATTTATTAATGAAATATTTGACATTTTAAAAAAAACAAATTTGTTTATTGTTGGAGAAATTAATATTTTAATAAATCACTGTTTACTTGCAATAAAGAAAATAGAATTGAATAAAATTAAAGTCATATATAGTCATCCTCAACCATTTCAACAATGTAGTTATTTTATAAATCAATTTCCAAATTGGAAAATTCAATATACTAATAGTACAGCTGATGCAATGAAAAAAATTGCCAAATGTAATATAGAAACCAATGCCGCTTTAGGAAGTGAACTAGGAAGTAAAATTTATGGATTAGAAATATTATCTAAGAATCTAGCAAACAAAAAGAAAAACATTACAAGATTTATCTTATTATCAAGGAAACCCATTGTTTCTTCTTCAAAAATACCTACAAAAACAACGTTAATATTTAATACAGGTCAAGAATCAGGAGCCCTTGCTGAAGTCTTGCTAATCTTAAAGAAAAAAAAATTAATTATGAAAAAATTAACTTCTCAAAATATTTATAAAAATCCATGGGAAGAAATGTTTTATATTGATATTCAAGGAAATTTATCATCTTCTTTAATGCAAGAAACTCTTGAACAAATTCAAAAAATTACTAAATTTATAAAGATTCTAGGTTGTTATCCAAGTGAAAATATAGCACCAATAATTCCATAGAATTATCTAATTAAAAAAAAATTGTTAAAAATAATAATTTAATATAAATTCAAAAAATGAGTAAGGAAAAATGTTTAATAACTTAACTGAACGTCTTTCACAAAGTTTACGTAAAATTATTAATAAAGGAAGACTAACAGAAGAAAACATTAAAGATACCATACGAGAAGTAAGAAAAGCACTTTTAGAAGCTGATGTAACGCTGTCAGTAATAAAAAAATTTATAAAAAATGTTTCAAAAAAATCAATTGGTCATGAAATAAATAAAAGTTTAACACCGGGTCAAGAATTCATAAGAATTGTAAAAAATGAATTAATTTTAGTAATGGGTGAAAAACATAATAATTTGAATTTTTCTATTCAACCACCAGCAATAATATTAGTTGTAGGACTACAGGGAGTTGGAAAAACAACTACTTTAGTAAAAATAGCAAAATGGATTAAAGATAAACATAAGAAAAAAATATTAACAACGTCAACTGATATTTATCGAGCAGCTGCAATTAAACAATTACAAATACTATCTGATCAAGTTAAAATAGATTTTTATTCATCTAATATAGAGCAAAAACCAATAAATATAACAAAAGAAGCAATCGAATATGCAAAACTAAAATTATATGACGTTTTGTTAATTGATACAGCAGGACGTTTACATATTGATGAAACAATGATGAATGAAATAAATCAAATACAAAAAATTTCAAAACCGATTGAAACACTATTAATAGTAGACTCAATGATGGGTCAAGATGCAATAAATGTAGCAAAAAAATTCAGCGAATATTTATCTATATCAGGTATAGTAATAACTAAAACCGACAGTGATGCTAGAAGTGGTGTTGCTTTATCAATTCGTTGTATTACTGGAAAACCAATTAAATTCATAGGAACTGGGGAAAAATTAAATCAATTAGAAATATTTAATTCTGAAAGGATAGCTGATAGAATTTTAGGAATGAATCAAGTTATATCTCTTATTAAAGATATAGAAGAACAAGTAAATCGATCTCAAGTAGAAAATTTAACTAAAAAATTTAGAAAAGGTGACGATTTTAACTTAAATGATTTTTTAATACAACTAAAAGAAATGAAAAAAATGGGAGGTTTAAACTATTTCATAGAAAAATTCTCAAAAAATAAATTTCTATCTAAGAATCCATTATTAGACGGAGATAAAAACACTTTAAATAGAATAGAAGCAATTATATATTCTATGACTCATAAAGAAAGAATGCATCCGATCATCATTAAAGGTTCTCGGAAACGTAGAATTGCTTTAGGTTCTGGAACAAAAATTCAAGATGTAAATAAATTATTAAAAAATTTTGATGATATACAAAGAATAATGAAAAAAATCAAAAAAGGAGGAATTGGAAAAATTATTCGAAATATAAAAAATATACTACCTAAAAACTTTTAAAAAAGAATAAATTAACAATTTTTAGTTTTATATATAAAAAAATACATATAATAAATTAAAGTCTTTACATATTAAGAGAGAAAAAATAGATGGTAAGAATTCGATTAGCCTTATATGGCAGTAAAAAGCGTCCGTTCTACAAAATGGTAGTAGCAGATAGCCGATTTTCTAGAGATGGAAGATTTATTGAAAGATTGGGTTATTTTAATCCAGTTTCTAAATGTAAAAATTCAGCCCTCAAATTAAATTTAGATCGTATTATATACTGGCAAAAAAAAGGAGCTCAAATTTCAAAAAGATCTAAAAAACTAATAAAAATATTAAGTAAAAAAGAGGATACATTATAAATATTATTTTGAAAAAACCGTTAAATCCTATTGTAATAGGGAAAATAGGAAAAGCTTATGGAATACTAGGTTGGATAAAAATTTTTTCTTTTAGTGAAAATAAAGAAAAAATATTTAGTTATTTTCCATGGTTTATTTTTAAACAACAAAAATGGGAAATGATTCAGATTGATAAATGGAAAAAACATAATAATAATTTTATTATTCATATAAAAAATATTATTGATCGTTCAATGATCAGTAAATTTACTAATTTAGAAATTTTTATAGAAAAAAATACACTTCCTATATTAAAAAAAGATGAATATTACTGGAATGATATTATTGATTGCAAAGTATTTAATACAAGGAAAACATATTTGGGAAAGGTTATTAATTTGATAAGAAATCAAAACAGCGACGTTCTTATTATACAAAATCACTTAGAAAAAAATAATTTAAAAAAAATAATGATTCCCTTTGTTCATAAAAAAATAGTTCAATGTATTAATATTACACATAAAATTATAACAGTGATATGGAATTAAATAATTATTCTCAAACTAAAAAAAAATATGATATTACCTTAATGTGGTTTTATGTTATTACCATTTTTCCGGAAATGTTTTATGCAATCACAAATTACGGAGTAACTGGAAAAGCGATTCATAAAAAAATTATAAATATTCAACTTTTTAATCCAAGAGATTTTACTGATAATAAATATAAATCTGTAGATGATCGTCCTTATGGAGGAGGACCAGGAATGTTGATGAGTGTCAAGCCATTATATTCAGCTATTCAACATGCAAAAGATTTATCAAAAACTGCAGTGGTTATTTACTTATCACCTCAAGGAAGAAGATTAAATCAAAAAAAAATTCTAGAAATAGTAAAAAAGAAAAAAATTATTTTTGTATGTGGTCGATATGAAGGAATAGATCAAAGAATTATTGATAATCAAGTAGATGAAGAATGGTCTATAGGAGATTATATACTTACTGGAGGAGAACTTGCAGCCATGGTTGCAATAGATTCTATTTCTAGATTTATACCAGGTGTTATTAAAAAAAAACAATCAGTACAAGAAGATTCATTTTTTAATGATTTACTTGATTATCCGCACTATACAAGACCTCAAGTAATAAAAAATATGAAAGTTCCAGAAATATTACTTTCAGGAAATCATGATAAAATTCGTCTATGGCGTCTAAAAAAATCTCTAGAAAAAACCTGGACAAAACGCCCAGATTTGTTAAAAAATAAAATTTTAAAAAAAGAAGAGGAAATAATTTTAAATGAATTTAAAAATAAAATTAATAAAAAAAAGAACAAAAATAATTATTAATTTTTTTACAAAAAGGAAAAAAAATGACTAATATTATTCAAGAAATTGAAAAAGAACAACTAAAAAAAAATATACCTAATTTTCGTCCTGGTGATACAGTTGAAGTAAAAGTATGGGTGATTGAAGGTTCAAAAAAACGTCTACAATCTTTTGAAGGAGTAGTTATTTCAATAAAAAACCGTTCTTTAAATTCATCATTTACTGTACGAAAAGTTTCTAATGGAGAAGGAATTGAACGTGTTTTTCAAACTCATTCCCACAGTATTGATAATATATTTGTAAAAAGAAAAGGACACGTTAGGAAAGCAAAGCTATATTATTTAAGAACACGTACTGGAAAGTCTGCAAGAATTAAAGAAAGAATAGAATAAATTGTTTGATTTAAAATAAACATTTAAATATGCAGTCATGACGTTATTCTTGACTGCACGATTATTCGTAAAAATTAAAAATTTTTATTTTAAAACATTAAGCAGTCCCACCTACAGTCAACTTTTCTATTTTTATAGATGGCTGACCTATCCCTACCGGAATATTTTGACCTTCTTTTCCACACATACCCATACCTTGATCCATTTTCAAATCGTTTCCAACCATTGATATTTTTTGCATAACTTCCAAACCAGATCCAATAAGAGTAGTATTTTTAATTGGTGAAAAAATTTTTCCTTTTTTTACTAAATAAGCTTCTGAAGTGGAAAATACAAATTGTCCAGAAGTAATGTCGACTTGTCCACCAGAAAAATTAATAGCATATATTCCATAATCAATACTCTTAATAATATCTTCTAACTTAGATTCACCAGATGTCATATAAGTATTCGTCATGCGAGGCATAGGTAAATGGGAATAAGATTCACGACGTCCGTTACCAGTGGATTTTGTTCCCATTAAACGAGCATTAAGTTTATCTTGCATGTATTTTTTTAAAATACCATTTTGAATAAGTACGTTGTATTGTCCTGGAACTCCTTCATCGTCGATATTTAATGAACCACGTTGGTTTTTTATTGTTCCATCGTCGATTACAGTACATAATTCCGAAGCAACTTTTTTTTCAATCATATTAGTAAAAATTGAAGTTCCTTTTCTATTAAAGTCACCTTCCAAACCATGTCCTACTGCTTCATGTAATAAAACACCAGGCCATCCAGATCCTAAAACAACTGGAAAAGTACCAGAAGGTGCTTCTTTTGAAGATAAATTTAATAAAGCTATGCGAACAGCTTCTTTTGTCCAAAAATCAACTCTGTTTTCTCCTAAAAAATCATCTTGAGTTATAAAAAAGCTATAATTAGTACGACTACCCCCTCCACTTCTACCTCTCTCCCTTCTACCTCGTTCTTCTACTAATACATTAACAGAAAATTCAACTAATGGTCTTATGTCTGTAGCTAAATCACCTTCAGTAGAAACAACTAAAATTTGTTCATATGATCCACTTAAACTCGCATTTACCTGTACAACGCGATCGTCAATCTTACGTGCTATATGATCTACTCTATAAAGTAAATTAGTTTTTTCACTAGAAGTAAATGTTTTTAATGGATTAATAGGATCATAAAAAAATTTTTTTTCTTGGTTTAATAAAGGTTTAATTTTTATTTTTTCTTTTTTATCAAAAATACTTTTTGCTATATGAGCACTTTTTCTTACTGCATCTATTGATATTTGATCAGAATATGAGAATCCTGTTGCTTCTCCAGCAACAGCTCTTACACCAACTCCTTGATCTAAATGATAATCACCTTCTTTAATAATTCTATTTTCTAGTGACCAAGATTCATAAATACGAGATTGAAAATAAAAATCCCCATAATCTATATTATGGCTACAAAACTCTTCTAAACAAGAAAACACATCTTGATGATTTATTTTATTTGCAGTTAATAAAGACTCGCTAACTAATTTCAATGTCATTGGAATTCACTTTTTACGTTAAAATATTATATGTCTATTATAAAATATTATTTAAAAAAATAAAAAATATTTTTTATAGATATTGTTATATAATATTTTCAAAAATTTTAATAAAAACTTTAAATTAAATATTTATTCGAGATAATAATGAAAAAAATTATAAACGTATTATTAATAAATGGACCCAACTTAAATCTTTTAGGGACGAGAGAAACCGAAATTTATGGAGATGAAACTTTATCTCATTTAGTAAATGACTTAAAAAAAAGATCAGAAAAACTTAATATATCATTAAGTCATATTCAATCTAATGCCGAACATGTATTAATTGAAAAAATACATTCTTCTAAAAAAGATAAAATTAATTATATTATTATTAATCCTGCAGCGTTTACACATACAAGTATAGCAATAAGAGATGCATTAATTGCTGTTGATATCCCATTTATTGAAGTCCATATTTCTAATATTTATGCAAGAGAAAACTTTCGTTCACATTCATGGTTATCTGATATTTCTAAAGGTGTTATTACAGGTTTAGGTTTTGATGGTTATCGCTGGGCATTAGAAACAATATCAAAAAGATGCTTTTTATAAAAGAAGTCTAAATAAAAATTTATTTTAATAAATAAAATCTGATTTGCACCTTCTGCTCTAAGACAAAATTTTAGAAAGTGCAACAGGATTTTAAAATATAAAATTTATTATTAGTTTTTAAATTAATTCATACCATACCTTTTTAATTTTTTTCGCAAAGTACTTCGATTAATACCCATAATCAAAGCAGCTCGTGTTTGATTCCCACGTGTATGCTGCATAATTATATCTAACAATGGTCGTTCTAGTTCAGATAGCACTAATTGATATAAGTTACTTACACATTTGCTGTTATCTAAATGTAAAAAATAATTTTCTAAAGATTTCTTTATTAATATACGCAAGGGTTTTTTTACAACTTTATCTTTTTTATCTTTAGTGTTAATGACTAAAAATTCTGTATTCATTGACTCTTCTGACATAGAATTATCGACTCTTTAATCTTTTTTTAATGTATATACATTATTAATTAAATTTTTTATTAAAACAATAAATCATACTTCGAAAAAGTAATATGTTATTTTAAAAAAATCTAATTATTTTCGATTTTATTAAAAATATTATATATTTATTTATCTAAATATAAAAGAAGGTCTTTCATGTCTTCTGGTAAGGGAGCTGTCCAACTCATTAATTTTTTAGTAACAGGATGAATAAATTCGATATAATTAGCATGTAGTGCTTGACGAAAAAAATCAAATTTTTGATAAATATTCCTCTTTTCTTTAAAATAATTAAAACTATAGTTAATACCACCATATAAAGGATCTCCTAGTAAAGGGTGTCCAATATGCAGCATATGCACACGAATTTGATGTGTACGACCTGTTTCTAATCTAAATGAAACATGTGTATAAAATTTAAAATGATTAATTATTTTATAATGTGTAATAGATTTTTTTCCTAAAGAATGGGCCATCATACATATTCTTTTGAGAGGATGGCGCATTATAGGATAATTCACAATACCACCTGAAATCATATTCCCTTTAACAATACCCTGATATTTTCGAATAATTTGTCTTTTTTTTATCAATTTTACTAATTCATTATATGAAAAAATTGTTTTTGCAATAACCATTAATCCAGTTGTATTTTTATCTAAACGATGAACAATTCCACAACGGGGTATATTACTAATATCAGTGTAACGGTGTAATAATGCATTTAAAATTGTTCCATTTTGATTACCTGCTCCTGGATGAACAACTAAACCAGACGGTTTGTTGATAACTAATATATTGTTATCTTCGTAAATAATGTTTAATAAAATATTTTCAGGTAAATTACAACGCACTTTTTCAATTGGAGGATACACAGTAATTTTTTCTCCTCCTAATATTTTTTTATCAGGTTGATTTTCAATTTTTCCATTAACATAAACATAATTCATAATAATCCATTTCTTTAAACAAGAACGAGAATATTGTATGAAAAATTGAGATAAAATTTGATCTAATCTTTTTCCAAAAAAACCAATAAAAGGTACAAAAACATTCAATTCTTTTTTTTCCAATGGAATAATCCTTGTTTTACAATAAAATATATTTATATAAATCTAAACCTTTAATTTTTACAGAATATGATATTCTATAATATTATTAATATTCTATATTTTACTAAGATTCGTAGTAATTTATATATTATTAAATATAAATATGATTTAAAAAAAATTTTTATTAATTTAAAGAAAACAATACTAATGAAAAAAAATAAAAATGTTGTGTTTATTTTTATGATATTATTTTTAAGTTTTGCAGTATATTCTCAAAATTTAAAAAATCATATTTTTATATCAAATGGTTATTTTTACCAAAAATGCAGAATAGAATTAAAAGAAAAAAATTTTTATAAAGCAATAATTGATTTAGAAACAATGAAAAAAAATCATTATAATAACGATAAAATTAAAATGAATTTAATTTATGCTTATTATAAAATTTCAGACTTCAAAAGAGCCGAAAAAAATATAGAAGAATTTATTAAATTATATCCAAAACATCCAAATATAGATTATATCTTTTATATAAAAAGTTTGATTGATATATCTCTAGATAAAAAAATATTTCACAATTTTTTTCCAATCCAAACTTATAAAAGCAATCCTATTTACGCAACTAAAGCATTTTTCCAACTTAAAAACTTTATTTATAATTATCCTAATAGTGTATATGTTATAAATGCAAAAAAAGATTTATTTTATTTAAAAAAACGTTTATCAGAATATGATCTAAAAATATTAAAATATTATTTTTTTCACAAAAAACACATAGCAGTTATTAATCGCGGAGAAGAAATACTTCAAAAGTATCCAGAAACATTAGCTGCAATAGATACACTTAAATACATGAAAAAATCTTTCCTTGCATTAAAAATTTTTGATACAGCTGAAAAAATATCTAAAATTATTTTATTAAATAAATTTTAATTTTTTTTGTGAATAAATTAATTTTTATTTTTAATATTTAAGTAAAAAAAATGAAAAAAACAACAAGTGAAATAAGACAAAGTTTCTTAAATTTTTTTAAAGAAAAAGGGCATGTGATTATTCCAAGTAGCTCTTTAATTCCAGAAAATGATTCTACATTACTATTTACTAATGCAGGAATGAATCAATTTAAAGAATATTTTTTAGGTCAAAAACAAAAATTTTATCCACGTGTTACAACTGCACAACACTGTTTAAGAACTGGAGGTAAACACAACGATTTAGAAAATGTAGGCTATACAAAAAGACATCATACATTTTTTGAAATGCTTGGCAATTTTAGTTTTAACGATTACTTTAAAAAAGAAGCCATTATGTATGCATGGGAATTACTTACATCGAAAAAATGGTTTAATATAGACAAAAATAAGTTATGGATTTCAGTATACGAAGAAGATGAAGAAACGTACGAAATATGGCGTAATATTATCCAAGTTCCTTCAAATCATATTATCAAGATAGGTAATAAAAATAATTCTCAATATGATTCGGAGAATTTTTGGCAAATGGGTGACACTGGACCATGTGGTCCATGTACAGAAATATTTTATAATTATAATAATTCAGATGAACATAATGATTTTTTAAAAAATAAAGATGAAGGTTTCATAGAAATTTGGAATATTGTTTTCATAGAATTTAATCGTATTTCTAAAACAGAAATAGTGCCTTTAGTAAATAAATCAATAGATACAGGTATGGGTTTAGAAAGAATAACTGCTGTTTTACAAAATGTTCATTCAAATTATAATATTGATATTTTTCAAAAATTGATAAAAAAAATATCTAACTTTACTAAGTTAAAAGATTTAAATAATATTTCTTTAAAAATAATAGCAGATCATATTAGATCTTGTGCATTTCTTATTGCTGAAGATATTTTACCTTCGAATGAACATCGAGGATATGTTTTAAGAAGAATTATCAGAAGAGCACTTAGACATGGTCATAAAATTGGAATAAAAAAAAATTTTTTTTATAAACTAGTTCCTAGTTTAATAGAAATTATGGGTGATTCTGCTGAAATATTGAAAAAAAAAGAAAAAAAAATAGAAAATACGCTGAAAATAGAAGAAATACAATTCTCTCAAACATTAGATAAAGGTTTAAAAATACTAAATGCAGAAATAAAAAAAAGTATTAATAAAAAAATTTCTGGAAAAACTGCATTCTATCTGTATGATACATTCGGATTTCCTATTGATTTAACATCTGATGTTTGTCGTGAAAAAAATATAACAATTGATTTTAAAAGTTATAATATAGCTAAAGAAGAACAAAAAAAACGATCTAGTATAAAAAATAAGTTTTATAAAGATTACAATCAAAATATCATTGTTAATGATTCATGTATATTTGAAGGTTATACAAAATATAAAACGAAATCGTTTGTGAAACATATTTTTATAAAAAACGAATCAGTTTCCACAATCTCAAAAGGTCAAATAGCCACTATTTTCCTTGATAAAACTTCTTTTTATCCAGAATCTGGTGGTCAGATAGGTGACATAGGTGAATTATATTATAAAAAATCTTGTTTTATAGTAGAAAACACAAAAAAATATGGCGATGCAATCGGACATTTCGGAAAATTAATTTCAGGTAAAATTGTTGTTAATGAATTAATATATAGCAAGATTAATCAAATTTATAGAAATTCTATTCAGTTAAATCATTCAGCAACACATTTACTTCATGCTGCATTACAAAAAGTTTTAGGAAAAAATGTTGTTCAAAAAGGTTCCTTGGTAAGTGATACACATTTAAGATTTGATTTCTCTTATTCTAGTAATATAAATTTATCTCAAATACAAAAAATTGAAAATGTTATTAATAAAAAAATTCGCAGTAACGATTTAATTAAAATTAAAAATTTAAGTTTAGACGAGGCTAAAAAGAAAAAAGCTATAGCATTATTTGATCACAAATATAAAGCTTTTGTTCGAGTCGTATTTATAAAAGACTTTTCTATAGAACTATGTGGTGGTACTCACACAAAAAGAACTGGAAACATTGGATTATTTAAAATTATAGAACAATCAAGTATATCATCAGGAATTAAAAGAATTGAAGCTATAACTGGACAAAAAGCAATAGATTATTTACATGTTAAAGACAATGATATGCAAAATATATCTTTTCTTTTAAAATGTAAACATTCTAATATAAAAGAAAAAATAGAAAAATTAATAATACAAGTTAAAAACTTAGAAAAAAAAACAGACCAATTACAAAAAAAAGAAAATATATATCAAATTAAAAAATTAATTCAAAACGTTGATAATATTAAAGGAATAAATTTATTAATTAATATATTTCAAAATTATGATCAAAAATCAATGAGAATAATAGTTGATCAATTAAAAAAAGAACTAAAGATTGCAATTATTGTACTGATAAATAAAAAGAAAAAAGATTTTAGAGTTATTATTGGAGTTACAAAAAATATAACTAATCATATAACTGCATTAAAAATTATTAATATTTTTATTCAAAAAACTAATGGCAAGGGAGGGGGAAAAAAAGAAATTGCTGAAGGAGGAAGTATGAATATAAAAACATTACCTATAATTTTAACTGATGTAAAATCATGGATTAAAAAACAATTAGAAAATATAAAAATAGAAAATTTTAACAATTAGTATTTAATTAAACTGTTCTTAATTTAAATAAAAAAACACTTGTTTTATAATTGTTTTTCGAAAAAATTACTTATAATTAAAAGAATTTTGTGTAATGATATGTTATTAAGATATTTTATAGTCTACGTTTAACCCCATGTTATTTATAACACCAGGAACCAGATGGGCTGAAATTTTTTATTTCAAGGAAAAAAGAATGCTTATTCTAACTCGTCGAGTTGGCGAAACGTTAATAATTGGCGATGAGATAACTGTAACAGTACTAGGAGTTAAAGGTAACCAAGTTCGTATTGGTGTAAATGCCCCTAAAGAAGTTTCGGTACATCGTGAAGAAATATATCAACGTATTCAGGCTGAAAAAAAACAAAAAAAAAGTTGATAATAAATACTGCATCTTACTTGTTTTAAGTAAGATGCGTTTTTATTTTTTATAAAAAATATTCTTAAAAAAAAATTGACTTATATCGAAAAAAAAGTAAAATTAGAATAGTAAAAATTTTTTTTAGTCAGGTGAGATGGCCGAGAGGATTAAGGCGCTCCCCTGCTAAGGGAGTATGCAGAAAAAATCTGCATCGAGGGTTCGAATCCCTCTCTCACCGCCATATTTTATTATATTACTTTTAAATTTGCATCCGTAGCTCAGTTGGATAGAGTACTCGGCTACGAACCGAGCGGTCGGAGGTTCGAATCCTTCCGGATGCAAAATAAAAATCCAAAAAAATCTTAATCCATCAGATACAATAATTAAAAATAAATCCTTATATAAAAAAAATTGATTTATTTAAAAAATAATTATCTTTTTTAAAAAAATATAGGAGAAAAAATTGATAGAAGATATCTCAAAAAAAATCGCTTGGCTGAAAAATCAACCTGTAATATTAAAAGATATTTTTCGAGGTATTGAACGTGAAACTTTAAGAATTGAAAAAAACGGAAACTTTTCTAATACTAAACATCCATATTTACTTGGCTCATCCTTAACACATAAGTGGATTACAACTGATTTTTCAGAAAATTTATTAGAGTTTATCACACCTACTAGTAATAGTATAAATTATTTATTAAATTTTTTAAACAACTTACATTCCTTTGTAGCATATAACATACAACATGAACGAATGTGGCCATTCAGTATTCCATATCTTTATGATAAATCGACAACTATCAAAATAGCTCAATATGGAAATTCTCGTCTTGGAAAAATAAAAAGTCTTTATAGAAAGGGTTTAAAAAATCGATATGGCGATTTAGTAAATACTATTTCAGGTATACATTATAACTTTTCTTTACCGAAAATATTTTGGAAAAATCGGAAAAAATATGAAAAAAATTCAGATTATATTTCATGTGGTTATTTAAATTTAATTCGTAATTATTATCGATTTGGATGGGTTATTACTTATTTATTTGGAGCGTCACCTGCAATATCAAAACATTTTTTAAAAAACAAAAAACATGAATTTAAAGAAAATATAGAGAATATACTATATCTACCATGGTCAACCTCATTAAGGTTAAGTGATATAGGATATACTAAAACACCGATTACAGAACTAAATATTATGTTTAATGATTTAAAATCATACATTGAATCTTTACACAAGGCAATAAATACACCTTCAAAAAAGTTTTCTGATATAGGAATAAAAAATAAAAAAGGTGAATTTCTACAACTAAATACAAATATATTACAAATGGAAAGTGAACTATATACTCTAATCAGGCCAAAAAGAAAAACTAATCCTGGTGAATCACTTTTAGAAGCTCTTGGAAAAAGAGGAATTGAATATGTAGAAATACGTTCTTTAGATATAAATCCATTCTCTTCAATAGGAATAAATAAAAAACAAATACTCATATTAGATTTATTTCTAATCTGGTGTGCACTAATTAACGCCCCTAAAATGAACAAAGAAAATTTTTTAGTAAATAATAAAAATTGGGATAAAATTATTTTAGAAGGAAGAAAACCAAATCAAAAAATTTATATTAACAGTAAATATGAAACAAAAACATTAATTGAAATTGGTGAAACAATTTTTCAAGATTTAAAAAAAATTGCCAAAATACTTGATGATCAATCTAAAAATTTTGAATATCAGCAAGCATGTCAAGAAACAATGCTTTTTTTTAAAAACCCAGAATTAACTTATTCAGCACAGTTTTTAAAATTGATAATAAAAAATGGAATAAAAAAAACTGGATTAGATTTGGCAAATAAATATCACAAACAATTTATTAACAAATTTCATTATAATTCAGATAAAAACATTTTAGAACGTGAAACTATACGTTCGCATAAAAAACAAAAACAAATAGAAAATAATGAAATTTTATCTAAAAAAACAATTTCTCCCATGCTAAAAATCTAACATGGGAAATGATTAAAAATCAACATAATTTTCCATATTAAGTTTAATTCAATATATATAATTTATTTAATTATTTTATCTTTAGTAAGAGATAAAAAATTATATTAAATGATTTTTATTGCAATAATTCCTCTACTTTATCTAATTTTTCCCAGGGAAATTCCTCTCTTCCAAAATGTCCGTATACTGCTGTATTAAGATAAATTGGTCGAAGAAGATCAAGCATTTTAATTAATCCATAAGGACGTAAATCAAAAATATTACGCACTAAATCGATTAAAGATTTATTACTTATTTTTCCTGTTCTAAAAGTTTCTATCATAATTGAAGTAGGTTCGGCAATTCCAATAGCATAAGATAGTTGAATTTCACAACGATCAGCTAATCCTGCTGCAACAATATTTTTAGCTACATATCTTGCTGCATAAGCGGCGGAACGATCTACTTTTGAAGGATCTTTACCAGAAAAAGCACCTCCTCCGTGTCTTGACATCCCTCCATAAGTATCTACAATAATTTTACGACCTGTTAAACCACAGTCCCCCATAGGACCTCCAATAACAAATCTACCTGTAGGATTTATAAAAAATTTTGTATTTTTAGTTAACCACTTTTTAGGTAAAATTGGTTTTATAATTTCTTCCATAACAGCTTCTTTTAAAATATTCTGCGTAATACTTTCTTTATGTTGAGTAGAAAAAACTACTGTATCTATTCCAAGTATACGGCCATTTTTGTACTTAAATGTTACTTGGCTTTTAGCATCTGGTCTAAGCCAATGTAAAATATTTTTTTTTCTTAATTCAGATTGTTTTTTTACCAATAAATGTGCATAAGTAATAGGTGCTGGCATTAAAACTTCTGTTTCATTAGTAGCATAACCAAAAATAATTCCTTGATCTCCTGCTCCTTGTTCTAAAGGATCGCAACGATCTACTCCTCGAGTAATATCAGGTGATTGTTTTCCTATAGTACTAAGTACAGCACAAGAATTGGCATCGAAACCTGTTTCAGAATTAATATAACCAATATTATTAATAGTATTTCTAGTAATTTCTTCAACATCAACCCAAGCTGTAGTTGTAATTTCACCTCCAATTAAAACCATACCTGTTTTAACATAAGTTTCACATGCTACTCTTGCTTTTAAATCTTGTTTAATAATTTCATCTAATAAAGCATCAGAAATTTGATCTGCAATTTTATCAGGATGTCCTTCTGAAACTGATTCTGATGTAAAAAGATATTCAGTCATTTTTTTATTTACCTTTTTTTAAAATTCTGAAAATTTAAAAAATATTTGAATGAAAGATGTGCTAATATTTCTATCTAATTTAAATATTATTAAAAATAATACTTGATTAACATATTTATTTAAAATAAAAAATAAAGAATTGCTTATTTAATACAAATTAACTTTTTAAAAAGATAAATTAATATGATAAAAAAAATAATTTTTATTATAATTAGTATATTTTTTTTTTATCTTCAACTAAAAAAAATAACTTTAAAAAAAATTATATACAAAATTTTCAACAAGCTAAAACCATTGCAATCAAAATCCATAAAAATGCACCTGGATCATTTTATTGCGGATGTAAAATTATTTGGAATGGAAAAAAAGGAGTACCTGATTTATCATCATGCGGATATAAAATTAGAAAAAATAAAAACCGAGCAATGAGAATCGAATGGGAACATGTAGTACCAGCATGGAAATTTGGACATGAAAAAAAATGTTGGAAAAATGGAGGACGAAAAAAATGTATTAAAAACAAATTATATCAAAAAATTGAATTTGATCTTCATAATTTACAACCTGCTATTGGAGAAATAAATGGAGATAGATCTAATTTTCAATATGGCCAGTTAAATAGTCATATCGAACAATATGGTAAATGCAATATGAAAATAGATTTTAAAAAACAAGTAGCTGAACCACCTAAAAGAGCTAGAGGGAAAATAGCTCGTACTTATTTTTATATGAGTGAAACATATAAAATTAAATTATCTAAAAAAGAAAGAAATTTATTAAAAATATGGGATATTAGTTTTCCTGTCACTAAATGGGAATGTGAAAGAGAAAATTTAATATTTCAAGTACAAGGAAATCATAATAATTATATTTATAAAAAATGTAAAATTTCTTATTCAAAAATAAAAAATTAAAAAAATGAAAAAACGCATTCCACGAATTTATATTGAAGATTATTTAAATATTAATCAAGTGATATCATTATCCAAATCTCATACACATTACGTAAAAAGAGTATTACGAATGGAAAAAAAAGACAAATTAGAAATATTTAACAATACTAATTGTATTTTTTTTTCCGAAATAATAGAGATTAATAGTAAAATATTAAAAATAATTATTTTAAAAAAACAAATAAAAAATCTTGAATCACCATTATCAATGCATTTAGGACAAGTAATGTCAAAAAATGAAAAAATGAATTTTTCTATCCAAAAATCTGTTGAATTAGGAGTCAATACAATTACACCACTATTTTCAGAATATTGTAATATTCAAGAAAATTTAATATGTTTTTCAAAAAAACACATACATTGGAAAAATATAGCAATTTCTGCTTGTCAACAATGTAATCGTAATAATATTCCTGAAATCAAAAGTCCAGAACACATGCTTACATGGTGTAAAAAAATATATGATAATGAAATAAAAATAGTATTTGATCCAAATGCTATTTTAACAATTAATGAAATACCTAAAAAAATTAATTTTGTTCGATTTTTAATTGGTTGTGAAGGTGGATTTTCATCCTTGGAAATTGAAGAAATAATTAAATATGGATTTATTCCTATTAAATTAGGACCTAGAATTTTAAGAACAGAGACAGCTGTAATTGCAGCAATTACTGCTTTACAAATAAAATTTGGTGATTTAAGTTGATTTTAATGAAAAAAATATATTTTATTAGGAGTTAAAACAACAGGCAAGGAAATATCCCAAGGCTGTCTAGGTATGTAATTTACGAATTGAAAGTCATAAGCTATTCCTACTGGAATAAAATTTTTTATTTTCCAATTCATTAAAAAATTATCATAAAAACCTCCACCCATACCAAGCCTAACACCTTTGCGGTCAAAAGCAACTAGAGGTACTATTATTAAATCTAAATCTGATTCCAAAATAATATCTTTAACATTATAGAAAGGTTCTAATATATTATATTTATTATAATATAAAATAGATCGAGAAGTAAACGGAACAAAAAATAATTTTCTTGAATAAATAGAACTTACTATAGGGAGAAATATATTTTTTTTCTTTAACCACAATTTTAAAATTAACGGATATGTATTTATTTCTCCATCAAATGACAAAAAACAAGCAATATTTTTAGCATTGTAGATAAGATTACAATTAAATGCCGTGCTTAAAATTTTATTTGATTCATCATATTGTTTTGTTAATGTTACTGAACTACGTATCATTCGAATATAGGATCGAATTTCTTTCCGATTTTGTAAAAATTTAGTTAACATTATATATATAAATTATAAAATTAGTGATTTTTAATAATTAGATTTAATTATTAATAATTTTAACTCCTTTTTGAGTGCCAATTAAAACAATATCTGCAACTCTTGAAGCAAATAAACCCACACTAACTACTCCAGGTAATGAATTTATTTTTTTTTCTATTGAGATAGGATCATGTATATATAAATTATATACATCTATAATTATATTTCCATTGTCTGTTATAATATTTTCTCTTAATTTTGGTTGTCCTCCTATTTTTAATATTTCTTTTGAAATATAGGATATTGCCATAGGAATTATTTCAATAGGCAATGGAAAAGTACCCAAAATATTTACTTTTTTTGATTCATCAATAATACAAATAAATTTTTTTGACATAGCAGCAATAATTTTTTCTCTTGTTAAAGCTGCTCCACCACCCTTAATCATTTGCATTGCATTGTTAATTTCATCTGCACTATCTACATAAATTTCTAATGAATCAAAAGTGTTTAAATCTAATACTTCTATTCCGTTTTTTTTCAATAAAAAAGTAGAAGAATTAGAACTGGAAACGGCTCCAGATATTAAATTTTTTACTGTGCTTAAAGCCTGAATAAAATAAAAAACAGTACTACCTGTTCCTACTCCTATAACAGTTCCGGGACAAATATAGTCTAATGCAGCCCATGCTGCTTTTTTTTTTAATTCATTTAAATTCATAGTATAAAAAACCTATTTTATTTTAAATAAATATTCTAAAATAGAAAAGAATAATAGATTTTTAACATTATTAAATTGATAATTTAATTATATATAATTTCGGTAATATAAAAAATAATTTTATGTGTTTAAAAAAAAACTTTTTTATATAGAGAAGAAAAAGATATTTCCAGAATGGCTGGGGTACCTGGATTCGAACCAGGGATGCCGGTATCAAAAACCGGTGCCTTAACCACTTGGCTATACCCCATTATCATTACAGATTTTTTAAAAGAAGAATATTTTAATATACGGGAGGCGAGATTTGAACTCGCACACCTTACGGCGCCAGAACCTAAATCTGGTGCGTCTACCTATTTCGCCACTCCCGCTACTAATGGTGGCTACGACGGGAATTGAACCCATGACCCCAGCGTTATGAGTGCTGTGCTCTAACCAACTGAGCTACGTAGCCTTATTAAAATATAAAATATTTTTTTTAAGATTTTATAAAGATATTACTGTTTTTATTTTATAATATAAAAAGTAAATAATCAATATAATTATTTGCGTAAAACAAGTAATTTTTTTATGTATTTTAATAAAAAAAATGAGCTCTAAAAAAATGAATACTAAAACAAAAAAAAATAGTAATAATTTTATTTATAAAATTATCAATAAAGATTTAAAAAAAAATAAAAATTTGTTATTACATACCCGTTTTCCTCCTGAACCTAATGGACATCTTCATATTGGACATGCTAAATCAATATGCTTAAATTTTGAACTCGCAAATTTATACCATGGATATTGTAATCTTCGTTTTGATGACACAAATCCTATTAAGGAAAATATCAAGTATATTAATTCAATTCAAAATGACATTAAATGGTTAGGTTATAAGTGGCATAAAAAAATTCGGTATTCTTCTGAACATTTTTCAAAACTATATGAATATGCAAAAGAACTAATTCAAAAAGGTTTGGCATATGTAGATGAATTGACAAAACAAGAAATACGTGAATATAGAGGAACTTTAAAGACTATAGGAAAAAACAGTCCTTATAGAGATAGAAGTATTACAGAAAACTTGAAATTATTCGAAAAAATGAGACAAGGAAAATTTAATGAAGGAGAAGCATGTTTACGTGCTAAAATTAACATGAGTTCTTCATTTATTGTTATGCGTGATCCAGTATTATATCGAATTATTTTTTCCACACATCATCAAACTGAAAATAAATGGTGTATATATCCTACATACGATTTTGCTCATTGTCTTTCTGACTCCATTGAAGGCATAACACATTCTTTTTGTACATTAGAATTTCAAGATAATAAAAATTTATATAACTGGATTCTAAAAAAAACTAGTGTTACACATTATTCAAAACAGTATGAGTTCTCTAGATTAAATTTAGAATATTCAATTTTATCTAAAAGAAAAATTGCAGTTTTAATTGAAAAAAAAATAGTTAATGGATGGGATGATCCACGAATACTAACTATTTCAGGATTAAGAAGAAAAGGATATACAGCATCTTCTATTCGTGAATTTTGTCATAGAATTGGTGTCACTAAGCAAAACAATTTAGTGGAATTTTCTATGCTAGAATACTGTATTAGAAATGAACTGAATCAAAAAGCAGTACGTACCATGGCTGTATTAGAACCAATTAAAATATTTCTATACAATATAGATGATAATCACGAAGAAAAATTAATAGTTCCAAATCATCCAAATAATCCAAGTTTAGGAACTCATGAAATTATATTTACAAATACTATATATATTGAACGAGAAGATTTTAAAGAAGAATACGATAAAAAATACAAAAGATTAAAAATTGGAGAAGAAATTCGTTTAAGATATTCGTACATAATAAAAGCAGAAAAAATAGAAAAAGACAAAAATGGGAATATTATTAATATAATATGTTTCTGTGATGTTAATAGTTTAGGAAAAAAGCCAGTCAATAAAAAAAATCCTGCAGTGATTCACTGGATTTCAATAAAAAATTCATTTCCAGCTCAATTTAAATTATATAATCAATTATTTAAAATAAAAAACCCTGAACAAGAAGAAAATTTTTTATCTTTTTTAAATTCTAATTCGTTAATAGTCAAAAATGGTTTTATCGAAAAAAAAATAGCTCAAAAAATAATAAAAAAAATGAATGACAATTTTATACATTTATTTTTTCAATTCGAAAGAATTGGTTATTTTTGTTTAGATAAACTTGATTCAAAAGAAAATAAATTAGTTTTTAATCGCACTGTTAATTTACGAGATTCATGGAATTTGAAAAAAAAATGAAAAATTAAAAATGTATATTATAGCCAATATTTTTTAAATAAAAAAATTTTATATTTTTAAAAAATTTTTAAATTATTTTTTATTAAAATAATTCAATTAAATATTAAAATTTTTAAACTACCTATTCATTTTAACTGATGTTTTTATATTTAGCATGACTAAAAATTATATTTTTATAACTGGTGGCGTAGTGTCATCTTTAGGAAAAGGTATTGCAGCTGCTTCATTAGGAGCTATATTAGAAGCACGAAATTTAAAAATAACTATTATGAAGTTAGATCCATATATTAACGTTGATCCAGGAACAATGAGTCCTATTCAACATGGAGAAGTTTTTGTTACTGAAGATGGTGCTGAAACTGATTTAGATCTAGGTCATTATGAACGTTTTATTCGAACAAAAATGACATGTTTAAACAATTTTACTACTGGAGGCATTTATTCTGAAGTTTTAAAAAAAGAAAGAAGAGGTGATTATTTAGGTTCAACTATTCAAGTAATACCTCATATTACTAACGCCATTAAAGACAGAATTATTTTGTGTTCTCAAAATAGCGATATTATTCTTGTTGAAATAGGTGGAACAGTGGGAGATATTGAATCTTTGCCATTTCTAGAAGCTATTCGTCAATTAGCAGTAGATATTGGACGTAAAAATGTAATATATATACATTTAACACTCGTACCATATATAAAAACAGCTGGAGAAATTAAAACTAAACCTACTCAACATTCAGTAAAGGAATTGCTATCAATTGGAATACAACCAGATATTTTAATCTGTCGTTCTCAACAAACAGTTCCAAAAAATGAAAGAAAAAAAATTGCATTATTTTGCAATGTTCCAGTGAATGCTGTAATCTCTTTAAAAGACGTAGATTCAATATACACAATACCAAAACTGTTAAAAGATCAAAAATTAGATAATTATATTTGCGAATATTTTAAATTAGATGTTCCTGAAGCTAATTTAAAAGAATGGGAAAAAGTTATTTATGAAGAAAAAAATGCTAATAATGAAGTAATCATTGGTATAATTGGAAAGTATGTCAAATTACCTGATGCATATAAGTCAGTAATAGAAGCACTTAAACACGCAGGATTAAAAAATAAAATTAAAGTAAAAATAGAATTAATCAATTCTCAAGAAATAGAAAATAAAAATTTTAAATTATTAAAAAATCTTAACGGTATTTTAATACCAGGTGGTTTTGGAGATCGTGGTGTAACAGGAAAATTATTATCTGTTCAATACGCACGTGAAAACAACATTCCATATTTTGGAATATGTTTGGGAATGCAAATAGCAATTATAGAATTTGCACAAAATGTTATAGGAATTAAAGAAGCCAACTCTACAGAATTCGATCCAAAATGTAAATTTCCCGTTATTGATTTAATTAAAATTAAAAAAAATAATACAAAAGATATAATTAATGGAAAAAAAAATAACAATTCTAATTTAGGAGGTACTATGAGACTAGGTAGTCAACCTTGTAAATTAATTGTTAATAGTTTATCTAGAAAATTATATAAAAAAGATATTATTATAGAACGGCATAGACATCGCTATGAAGTAAATAATATTTTGTTAAAAAAAGTAGAAAAAAACGGATTAAGAATCGCAGGACGTTCTAAAAAAAACAATGTAGTTGAAATTATAGAAATTTTTAATCACCCATGGTTTATTGGTTGCCAATTTCATCCTGAATTTACTTCCACACCACGCGATGGGCATCCGTTATTCATAGATTTTATTAAATCGGCAAAAAAACAAAAAAAATAATTTTAAAGGTAAAAAATGTCTAAAATAATAAAAATAATTGGTCGTGAAATAATTGATTCTAGAGGTAATCCCACTATAGAATGTGAAGTTTTTCTTGAAGGAGGTTTTGTTGGTTTAGCTTCAGCACCTTCTGGAGCTTCAACAGGTTCTTTTGAAGCATGGGAGTTAAGAGACCAAGATAAAAATCGATTTATGGGTAAAGGTGTTCAAAAGGCAGTCGAAGCAATAAATAATAAAATTTTCTATTCTTTAAAAAATAAAAATGCAAAAGATCAATTTGACATCGATCAAACTATGATAAATTTAGATGGTACAGAAAATAAGTCTAATTTAGGGGCTAATTCAATTTTATCGGTATCTTTAGCAATTGCAAAAGCAGCTGCAGCTTCTAAGGGAATGCCTTTATATCAACATATTGCGGAAATTAATAATACACCAGGTGTATTTTCAATGCCTTTACCAATGATTAATATAATTAATGGTGGAAAACACGCTAATAATAATATTGATCTTCAAGAATTTATGATACAACCTGTTTCGGCTAAATCAATAAAAGAAGCTATACGCATCGGGGCAGAAATATTTCATTCATTGGGAAACTTACTAAAAGATAAAGGAATAAGTACTACAGTAGGAGACGAAGGAGGATATGCTCCAAATTTTAAATCCAACGAAGAAGCGTTAAACACAATTCAAGATGCAATACATAAAACTAAATACAAATTAGGAAAAGATATTACACTAGCTATAGATTGTGCAGCTTCTGAATTATATAATAAAAATAGAAAAAAATACCAATTTATAGGAGAGGGAATTCAATTTAATTCACAAGAATTAACTCGTTATTTGGAAAATTTATCAAATAAATATCCTATTGTTTCTATAGAAGACGGACAAGATGAATCAGATTGGGAAGGCTTTTTATATCAAACAAAGAAATTAGGTAATAAAATACAATTAGTAGGAGATGATTTATTTGTTACTAATAAAAATATTTTGAAAAAAGGAATTAAAAAAGGTGTTGCAAATGCAATTTTAATAAAACTAAACCAAATTGGAACATTAACTGAAACAATTGAAACTATTAAAATGGCAAAAAAATTTAATTATGGTGTTGTTATTTCCCATCGTTCAGGTGAAACAGAAGATACATCAATAGCAGATTTATCAGTAGGAACAGCATCAGGACAAATTAAAACAGGATCTATGAGTCGTTCTGATAGAACAGCTAAGTATAATCAATTAATTAGAATAGAAGAAAAATTAGGTGAAAAAAACGCTCCTTTCTACGGACTAAAAGCAATTAAATCATCTTTTTTAAGATAAAAAAGCATTCTTAAAGAGAATCAGGTATTTTAAAAAATATGCCTGTTTCTCATTAATATAAAACATTAAAAATTTTTTTATGAGTCTAACTATGCATTATCCAATTAATGAAATATTTCAAACGATACAAGGTGAAGGCTACTATGCTGGAACACCATCAATCTTTATTAGATTGCAAGGATGTCCAGTACATTGTAAATGGTGTGATACTAAATATACGTGGGAGTGCAACAATCAAGATCAGATTTCTTATGAAAAAATGATAATGAAAAAAAAATCAAATAGAACATGGAGTTACATGAATTCTAAGGAAATTATTCTAATAATAAAAACAAAAAAATGGACTGCTAAACATGTTGTTATTACTGGTGGTGAGCCGTGTTTATACGATCTTTTAGAAATTACAAAAGAACTAGAAAAAAAAGATTACAAATGTCAAATAGAAACTAGTGGAACTGAATTAATTAGATGTTCTTTAAATACTTGGATTACACTTTCTCCTAAAACAAATAAAAAAGCACTAAATACATCAATATTACGTTCTAATGAAATTAAATATCCTGTTTTAAAAGAAGAAGACTTATTTTACTTAAAAAGTATTTTAAAAAAGATAAAAAATAAAAAAAATAATTTTATTTTTTTACAACCAATTAGTCAAAATGAAGAAGCATTAAATATTTGTATTAAAACGTGTATAATAAAAAATTGGAGATTATCAATACAAATACATAAGTATCTCAAAATTCAATAAAACTATGTTTGAAATTTTAATAACCCTGATAAATACATCCTGATGTACATGTTTCTTTAATTATAATAGTATTTAAAATAGATAATTTAGGTTTTAAACGATCCCAAATCCACTTGGCTAAAATTTCACTTGTTGGATTTTCTAAACCTGGAATATCATTTAAAAAATGATGATCTAACTGATCATAAATAGGTTGAAATATTAGTTTAATTTCAGAATAATCTATTATCCAACCTTTTTTTTTATCAATTTTATCTTTCAGTTCTAAACGAACGAAAAAAGAATGACCATGTAATCGTCTGCATTTATGTGTTTGAGGAACGTACGGTAAATAATGTGCTGCTTCAAATTGAAAATCTTTAAATATAATAGTTTTCACATATTTCTCAATATAGTTTTAAAAAATTAACAAAACTTTTAATTATGTTTGTTTTTTTAAACTAGGTAATAAATTTAATGGATTAACAGGTTCACCTTTATGACGTATTTCAAAATATAACTTAACTGAATTATTACTTGATAAACCCATAATAGCAATTTTTTTATTTTTATATACTTTATCTTTTTGTTTAACAAAAATAGATTCATTAAATCCATATATACTTAAATAATCGTTTTTATGTTTAATAATAATCAATTTACCATAATTTTCAAAATAATCATCAACATATACTACTTCTCCAGAATCAGCTGCAAAAACAGGTTGTCCTACAAAACCAGAAATTTCAATTCCGTGTTGATTATTAGTTTGAAAACGAGAAAAATTTTTTATATTTGGGTTTTTTATAGGCCAAGACCAATTATTAGCAATAATAATCATTTTTTTTTGTAATTGAATATGTTTTTTTTTATCTACTTTTTTTTTATAGAAACAACATATTTTAGTAAAAAGTTGATTTTTTTTAATCAAATTTTCAACATTTGATGATTTTTCAAAAAAAGATTTATAAGAATTACATTCTTTTTTTACTTTATTATTATAATTAAAAAAAGAACAATTTAAATGATTAATATTATTAATTTCAATATTTGCTATCCATATTTTTTGTCCTATAAATATTTTATACGGTTTTTTAATTTTATTAAATCTTGATAGTTGGTTATAATTGTAACCAAAACGCTTAGATATAGAATATAATGTATCTTTTTTTTTAATAATATAGAAAATATGGAAGGTATTCTTTTTGAAAGAAATATCATATTCATGATTACTGATAAAAATCTTATTTTTTTCAAAAAAATATTTCTTATTGTTTTTTAATAAAGAAAAACATTCTTTTTTTTTAAAAAAATAAGATCTTCTAAATGATTTTTATAAAACTTATCCTGTAAAATTTTAGAACTATTAAAGAATATATTTTTTTTATTAATTGAATTTCCAAAAGCAAAGTTTTTACAGAGAAAAAATGTAAACATTAAAAAAAACAATTTATATATTAAAAATTTTAATTGCATTAAATTATACCGTTTAATTACATAAATAACAAAATTAAGTAATAATTTTATTGAAAAAAGTAGTATATTATACTAAAAAATACGTTTAATTTATATTAAATTACATTATTTTTTTAAATTATTATTTTTAGATTTTACAATCATTACAATTGATTGACAGGCTATTCCTTCTTTTCTTCCGATACATCCTATCATTTTAGAACTCGTGGATTTTACACTGACTTTTTCTACTTTAATATTAAGATCTGATGCTATATTGGATCTCATAAGAAAAACATAAGATAATATCTTAGGAGTTTCAGTAATAATAGTAATATCAATATTACATATACGATAATGTTTTAAATAAATGCTTTTCCAAACATGTTTTAATAAAATTCTACTATTAATATTGTTATACCTTTCATCCTCACTTGGAAAAAGAGTTCCAATATCTCCCATAGCGGTAGCACCTAGTAATGCATCTATTAAAGAATGTATTAATAAATCACCATCAGAATGAGCAATTAAACCTTGATTATGAGGTATTTGAACACCTCCAATAATTAATGGTTTTATACCACCAAATGCATGAATATCAAAACCATATCCAATTCTCATTATGAACATATCCTCTTAATTTTTTAATAATTCTTTCAGATAAAATTCTGCAAAAACAAGATCTTCAGGATAAGTTATCTTAATATTTTTATAACTTCCTAAAACGATTAATGGATGATATCCACAATATTCTAATGCCGATGCTTCATCTGTTATATTTATTTTATCTTCAATAATTTTTTTTAAACAAAATCGTAATAAATTTATTGGAAATAATTGAGGAGTTAAAGCATGCCATAAATGATTTCTAGGAAGAGTATGTAATATTTTTTTATTTTTGCAATTACTATATTTAATAGTATCACATACGGGTCGAGCTAAAATCCCACCTACTTTGCTGTTTTTAGTGATAGCTATTAAATTTTCTAAATCTTGATAACTCAAACAAGGACGAACTGCATCATGAATTATTACCCATTTAGCATCTGTTTCTATGATTAAACCAGATAAAACTGAATGTATTCTTTCATTACCACCTAATACAGAGAAAACACGTAAATCAGATGATATAGATAATTTTTGAAAATAATTGTCTTCTTGATGCAAACTTACAACAATACGAACTATGTTAGGATGTGATAATAATGTTTTTAAAGTATATTCAAGAATAGTACAATTTTTAATTTTTATATATTGTTTAGGAAAATCTAATTCCATTCTTCTACCTATTCCTGCAGCTGGTACTACAGCAATAATTTTTAGTTTAGGTGAATTAATTAATTTCATTTAATATCCAAAAAAATTAAGTTTTATTTAATATATTTAAAAATAGATATCATTTTTTAATTACATTATTTAAACGTTCAATTTCTAATATTAATTGATTATTCCTTATTTCAAAATCTTCGTTTTTTTTTTTGGACTATAATTTTTTTATACATTTTAATATAGTCTAAAATACCATTTTTTCCAATCCAAAGAGAACATTGCAACCAAAAAAACAAAAACAGTAAAAATATTTTTAACATTTTCATATATCACTCTAAATAATTTTATTTAAAATAAAAATGTTTTATCAATATTTGAAAAAGATATGATATTTCTATCACATAATATTTTAATTAATTTTTTTGTATTATTTTTTAAAGATATTGTTCCATCTAGACACAAATCTGGTTTTTCTGGAATTTCATATACAGATTGAATACCAGTAAAGTCAGATATTTTACCAAGGCGAGATTTTTTATATAGTTTTTTAGGATCACGTTCTTCACATATATTGATTGGAGTATCAACAAAAACTTCTAAAAAATTTTTTTCTCCTAACATAATAGAAACTTTTTTTCTTTGATTTTTATAAGGAGAAATAACGGAAACTAATACTATAATACCTGCATCCATCATTAGTTTTGCTACTTCTCCAATACGTCTAATATTTTCATTTCTATCTAGTATACTAAAACCCAAATCCGAACATAAATTAGATCTAATATTATCCCCATCTAATAAATAAGTATTTAAATTGCTTTTAAACAATATTTTTTCTAAAGAATTAGCAATACTAGATTTTCCTGATCCTGATAGTCCTGTAAACCATATTACTATAGATTTATGACCGTTTTTTTTCTCACGTTTTATACGTGTTATTGAATGTTTTTGCCAAATAATATTTTCTTTTAAATTATTATTCATTTTAATAAAAAAACCTTATATTCTACTTTTTTATATTCCAATGTGGAAAATGTTTTAGAATTAAATTATATAAATCTGATTCAAAATCTTTTGTATTATCAGAAATAATTTTTTCTTCTTTTTGTATACTTTTTTGAATCATTCCTGCTCCTACTGTAATATTGCTTAAAAGATCAATAAAAATTAAACTACCTGTTATTTTGTTTTCTTTATAATCATCGAATATCATTTCTTCACTAAATAGAACTTTTACTCGTCCGACACTATTTAATTTTAATATATTAGTTTTTTTCTTAATCAAGGTATTTACATCTATTTTAAATAAAATTTCTTTAATATAAACACGTGTTTTTTTACCCGCTAATTTAATAGCATACGAATTATCTATTTTTAATACAGTATCTGTCATCCATACAATATCTACAATTGCTTCTCGGGAAGGTTTTAAAGGAGAATTAAAATTTACAAAAAAATCTCCACGATTAACATCTATTTCATCTTTTAAAACTATTGTAATAGCTTCACCGACTTCTGCTGTATCTAAATCTTGATCAAATTTTAAAATACGAGAAATAGATGAATTAATATTAATAGGTAATATTTTGATTTTTTGTCCAACATAAATTTTACCAGAAACTAATGTACCAGAATATCCACGAAAATTTGAATCAGGACGATTGACATATTGTATCGGAAATCTAATTTCTTTAGAATCAACCGTGTCTTGAATTTTTATAGTTTCTAAAAGATGCAATAATGTAAATCCTTTATACCAAGGCATATATTTATTTTTAAATACAACGTTTTCACCAATTAATGCGGATATAGGAACAAAAAAAATTTTCAAATCTTTAGAAATGTTTTGAGAAAAAAGAAGAAAATTTTTTTTTATATTTATAAAGGTTTCTTCTTTATATTTTACTAAGTCCATTTTATTTACTGCAACAACTAAATATTTAATTCCAAGTAATGTAGAAATAAAACTATGTCTATAAGTTTGTTCTGATAATCCTTTTCTAGCATCTACTAATAGAATAGATAAATCACATGTAGACGCACCTGTAACCATATTCCGAGTATATTGCTCGTGACCGGGTGTATCGGCAATAATAAATTTTCTTTTACTAGTCGAAAAATAACGATATGCAACATCAATTGTAATGCCTTGTTCACGCTCTGATTGTAGTCCATCAACTACAAGTGCAAGATCTATTTTTTTTCCTTGTGTTCCATGACGTTTACTATCATTTTTTAAAGAAGATAACTGGTCTTCATAAATTTGCTTAGTATCATGTAATAAACGACCAATTAAAGTACTTTTTCCATCATCCACACTTCCACATGTTAAAAATTTTAAAAGAGTTTTTTGCTCATTTAAATACAACCAATTTTGAAAACTATTTTTTATGTTAAGTTTTTTAATATTAATATTTTTATTCATTTTAATCTTAACCTGTTTTTAAAAGTAACCTTGTCTCTTTTTAAATTCCATTGAACTTCTTTGATCATGATCAATAGATCGACCTGTACGTTCACTTGTCTTAACTATCAACGTTTCTTCAATAACATCAGATAGAGTAACAGCTTTTGATTCAATAGCACTTGTTAAAGGCCAACAACCTAAAGTTCTAAATCGAACCATTTTTTGAACTATCTTTTCATTTGGTTTAATATTAATACGTTTATCATTAATAACTAATAAAGTTCCATCTCTTTCTAAAACTGGACGCATAGCGGCAAAATAAAGTGGTACAATCTCTATTTTTTCTAAAAAAATATATTGCCAAATATCTAATTCAGTCCAATTGGAAAGAGGAAAAACACGAATACTTTCTCCTTTATTAATTTGTCCATTATAATTCCACCACAATTCTGGACGTTGTTTTTTAGGATCCCATTGATGAAAAGAATCGCGAAAAGAATAAATTCGTTCTTTAGAACGTGATTTTTCTTCATCACGTCTAGCACCACCGAAAGCAGCGTCAAATTTATATTTATCTATTGCTTCTTTTAATCCTTCTGTTTTCATTATATCAGTATATTTTGTACCACTATCTTGAAATGGATCTACACCTAGTAATTTTCCTTTTAGATTAGAATGAACTATTAACTCTACATTTAACGATTGAGCAATATAGTCTCTAAAGGAATACATTTCTTTAAATTTCCACCCAGTATCTATATGCAATAGTGGAAAGGGCAAACGACCAGGATAAAAAGATTTTCTCGCAAGATGAAGCATAACTGAAGAATCTTTTCCAATAGAATAAAGCATTACGGGATTTTCAAACTCAGCTATTACCTCTCGCATTATATAAATACTTTCTGATTCTAATTGACGTAAATGAGTAGTGTTTTTTTTAAACATTTTTTTTCCTTAAATTAAATTTACTATAGAAGAGAGATTTTTTATGTTATTAAATGAACTAGAAGTATTAAACCATTCTAATTTTTTATGTAATAAAACAACTTCCCCAATAATCAATAAAGATGGATTTATAGTAAATTTAACTATTTTATCAAGTTCATCTAAACGTCCTATAATAACTTTTTGTTTTATAGTAGTACCTTTTCCAATAACAGCTATCGGTGTTGATTTTGAACGACCATATAAAATAAGATTTTGAGAAATATATGAAGCTTGTAAAGTTCCCATATATACAACTAAGGTATAAGAAGAATCAGACAAAATAGACCAATTATTTGATACATCATTCGCACATTTATGACCTGTAATAAATATTACGCCTTTTGCATAATCTCGATGTGTTAATGGTATACCGGTATAAGCAGAAATACCAATCGCAGATGTAATACCTGGAACAACTTGGACATCAATACCTTCTTTTTTTGCTGCTTCTAATTCTTCACCACCACGGCCAAAAATAAATGGATCTCCTCCCTTTAAACGAACTACTTTTTTTCCTTTCTTTGCTAAAGATATTAATAATTTAATAATTTCATCTTGGGTAATGTTTTTTACACCAGCAGATTTACCAACGTAAATACATTTTGCATC
Organism: Buchnera aphidicola (Rhopalosiphum padi); assembly: GCF_005080845.1. Taxonomy (NCBI): domain Bacteria; kingdom Pseudomonadati; phylum Pseudomonadota; class Gammaproteobacteria; order Enterobacterales; family Erwiniaceae; genus Buchnera; species Buchnera aphidicola. The sequence goes on from NZ_CP034858.1 coordinate 464,457, forward strand.
TCGACGGACAAACTCTAAAATTTCCGAAGAAACTAAACGATCGTATAATACCACATCTGCTTCCTGTAATACTTGCAGTGCTCTTAAAGTCAATAGCCCACTATTTCCAGGACCCGCTCCAACTAAAATAATTTCTCCAATTAATAAGTTAGGTTTATCAATCATTTTTATTAAAATTTTAACTGCTTTTTTTATTTCTCCATTAATTATATATTGAACAAAAATACTGTTAAACAACTTTTCCCAAAAACGACGTCTTTCTAATAAAGTAGTAAATTTTTGTTTAATTGTAGATCTCCAATTGCCTGCAATTTTAGCAACATCACCTAATCTTACAGGAAGAATGGCTTCAATTTTTTCACGCAATAAACGTAATAAAACAGGAGCCGTTCCTCCTGAAGAAATAGCTATAACTATAGGAGATCGATCAATAATAGAAGGAAAAATAAAAGAACATTTTGATTGATCATCAACAACATTAACTAATATGCTAAGATTGTTACATGTTTCAAATATTTTTTGATTTAACTTGATATTATTAGTAGCAGCAATAACTAAAAAAGTTTTATTTAAGTGAGAAAAATGAAATTTTTCAGAAATCCAATGTACTTTTTTTTGATCTAGAAGTTTTTTAACTTCTAAAGATATATCTTTACTAATAATACTAATTATAGCCCCTGAACGAAGCAATAATTTAATTTTATTAAAAGCAACTTCTCCAGCACCAACTACCAATACATTTTTATACTTTAAATCTAAAAAAATAGGAAGATAATTCACATTTACCCTGTTTAAAAAAATAAAAAGTTTATACAAATTTTTGAAAAAAATTTATATATTTTTATGTATAAATTTAAATATATAGAATTTTCAAAAGTATTAAAATTAATCTTCATGCAAACCACATTCACGTTTTAATCCAAAAAAACGAGTTTCTTCTTCTAACATACCTTTTTTAAATTTTTTAGTAGTATGAACATCTCCTACAGATATATAGCCTTCTTTTAATAAAGGATGATTTTTTAAGTTATTTTTTTTTAAATATTTATATATTTCATTACTAGACCAATCTAAAATTGGTAAAACTTTAAAAATTCCTTTTTGAATAGAAAGATATGGTAATGCACTTCTACTTTTAGATTGTTCACGACGTAATCCTGAAAACCACGTTTTTACTGATAATTTTTTAAAAGCTAAATCCATTGGTTCTACTTTATTAAAAGTATTATATAAATTAATTCCTTTAATACCTTGTGTCCATAGTTTTCCATATCGCGCTTCTTGCCAAGCTGCAGATATAGTTGATCGAAAAACCTTTAAGTTTAAATTCCATTTTTTTACTAACATATCAATAAAATTATACGTTTGAGGAAATAAATATCCAGTATCTATTAATACAATAGGAATATCAGGTTTTTGTGTGACTATAAGATGTAATAATACAATCGATTGAATACCAAAACTAGATGACATAACGTGTGTAAATGGTAAATTCTTTAATGACCAAGATATACGTTTTTCAGCAGAATATCCAGACATTAGCATATTAAGTTCAGATAAAATTTCTTTTTTTTTTTCAGAATTTAATGAATTTATATTTTCATAGTTAAATTGAGACATTTTTATCACCATTAATTCCAAAAATCATGAATAGGATTAACAATTTCTTTTACAATATTTTTTCTAACAACAAAATCCCCAAAATGTTCTGTTTTTTTACGTTTAATAGACCAAATTTTTATTAAGAATTCTAAATGAGTTAATATTTCTTTTTCTGTAATATTTTCTTTATATATCTTTGGAATTCGACTGCCTATTCGATTTCCACCAATATATAAATTATATCGACCAATAGCTTTTCCAATTAAACCGATTTCAGCTAATAGAGATCTTCCGCAACCATTAGGACATCCAGAAATACGTAAAATTATTATTTCTTTTTCAACACCATATTTTAACATGATATTTTCTACTTGCGTAATAAAAAACGATAACATACGTTCAGCTTCAGCCATTGCTAATGGACAAGTAGGAAAAGAAACGCAGGCCATGGAATTTTCACGTAATGGACTTACTTTTTTTATTAATCCATGTGACATAGCAATTTCATTTATTTTTTTCTTGTTTTCATCAGATATTTCAGAGATAACTATGTTTTGATTTGCTGTTAATCTAAAGTTACCTTTATGTAAATTAGCTATTTTTAATAAACCTGATTTTACTAACTGTTTATCATTATCATATATTCTTCCATTTTGGACGAAAATTGTTAAACTCCAATCATTATTAATATTTTTTGTCCATCCAAATCTATCTCCGCGACCAGTAAAATAATAAGGACGAATAGGTTCAAAAGTTGTATTAGCTCTTTTTTCAACTTCTTTTTTAAAAACACTTAAACCAACTTTTTCTATAGTATACCTAGTTTTTGCATTTTTTCGGTCAGTACGATTTCCCCAATCTCTTTGTGTTGTTACTATAGATTTAGCCACAGACAAGGTATGTTCAAGAGTAATATAACCTAATTCAACAGCGAGAAATGGCCATGTATTCTTGTTTCCATGAGTTATAGATAGACCACCACCTATTAATACATTAAATCCTACTATTTTATTATTTTTTATAATTGCTATAAAATTCATGTCATTAGCATATAAATCTACATCATTGTATGGCGGAACTACTACTGTAGTTTTAAATTTTCTTGGTAAATAAGTTTTTCCTAAAATTGGCTCTTGATCTGTAGTAGCTATTTTTTTTTGATCTAACCAAATTTCTGCATACGCTTTAGTTTGGGGTAATAAAACATTTGAAATTTTTTGAGCCCATGTATAACATTCTTGATGAACTAAAGATTCCATAGGATTAGATGTACAAAGAACATTTCTATTAACATCATTAGCTGTACCTAAAGAGTCTAAACCTATTTCATGTAGCATTTTATGAGCATCTTTTAATTTTTTCTTCAAAATCCCATGAAATTGAAAAGTTTGACGATTAGTTAATCGAATTGTTCCATACAATGTATTTTTACTTGCAAAATGATCAATTTTTAACCATTTTTTAGCTTCAATAATTCCCCCAGGTAAACGACAACGCAACATCATTGCATAACGGGGTTCTAATTTTTGTTCATTACGTTCTAAACGTAAATCTCGATCATCTTGTTGATACATACCATGAAATCGGATCAGAGAAAAGTTATCTCCACTAAAACCATTAGTAATTTCATTTTTTAAATCGTCAACAATAGTACCTCGAAGATAATTACTATTTTCTTTAATGTGTTCTTCTTGAGTCGTTTTTAAAAATATTTTTTTGTGATCTTTTTTCATTAATATACATCTCTTTGATAGCGTCGTTTTATTCTCAAATCATTTAAAAATTCACTAGATTCTTCAATATCCATTGAACTGTTTTCACTAAAAACATCTAATAGTGCTTTTTCAACATCTTTTGCCATCTTAGATGCATTACCACAAACATAGATTTGTGCACCTTGTTCTACCCATTTCCATAATTCCTTTCCATTTTCTCTTATTTTGTCTTGTATATATATTTTTTGTTTTTGATCTCTTGACCAAGCTAAACTGATCTTTGTAAGAAGTCTTTTTTTTAAATATTTTTGCCATTCTAATTGATATAAAAAATCTTCAGTAAAATTAGGATTACCAAAAAATATCCAATTTTTCCCCCTAGATCCATCATTATCTCGTTGCTGTATAAAAGAACGGAATGGAGCAATACCAGTTCCTGATCCGATCATGATAATAGGTAAATCTTTGTTTTCGGGTAGACGAAAATTATTATTTTTTTCAATAAAAATTTTTATAGAATCGTCAATTTTTAAAAATTGTGATAAATAACCAGAAGCACCTCCTAAATGTAAAGTGCCAGAAATCATGTTTTTTACCACTCCGACTGTAATATGAACTTCGTCATTTGTTTCAGATTGAGAAGAAGAAATAGAATACAATCTTGGCGTTAAAGGACGTAAAATACTAATTAATTGTTGAGAAGATAATTTTTTAGGGTAATCATATATCATATTTAATAAAGGAGTTTTTTTTACATAATTATTTAAATCTTTATCATTAGATATAATTTTCTTTAAAAATTTATTTTGTGTAATATCAGCATATTTTTGAACAATATGCTTAGTATTTATAGTTAATTCAAAATCATTCTTTAAAGCGTCAAAAACAGTAATTAATTTATCTTTCACTTTAACTTTATCAAACATATCTATAGAAAGCAGTTTTAATATTTTTTTAATTAATTGAGTACTATTTTGATACCATATACCTAACGCATCACCAGGTGTATAAATAATGTTTAAATTACTTATATCTAACTCAATATGATGAACATCTTTAGTTGAATTTCGACCAGTGATTTTTTGATTTACTAATACAGTAGCTACAGCAGGTTTATATTTTGTATATATATTTACTTCATTAATAAAACTTTCTTTATTATTTTTTTTTAAATAAGAAACAGAAGAAATATCTATTTTATTTAAAGCAAGTAATAATTCTTTAGACCATTTAATATAATTTTCTTCATATTCAATATCTGCATCTAATCTATTAAGTAAACGTTTTCCTCCTAATTCGCTAAATTTTTTATCAAAATCTTTACCTGCTTGACAAAATAAATCATAGGAAGTATCTCCTAATGCAAATATACTATAGTGTAGATTATCTAATCTAGGAGCTTTTTTTGACATAATAAATTTATAAAAAGACAATGCTTCTTCTGGAGGTTCACCTTCACCTTGAGTAGAAATAATAAAAATTAAAAAATATTCATTTTTAATTTTTTTAAAATTGTAATCAGAAGCATTAATTAAATTAGTTTTTTTATTTTCATTATTTAAATATTCATTAAAACGCTTAGCAAGCAGTCTAGCATTACCCGTTTGAGAAGCAGATATAATAGTAATTGTTTTCTCTGTATTTTCTTTTTGAAAAAGTTTGTTTTTTTCAGATATTAATTCCGAAGAATTTTGATTTGCTAGATTCCAAAAATAGCCTGAAAGCCAAGCATATTGAATATTAGAACAATTTTTTTTTATTTTTTCTAAATTTTCTATTTTATCTAAATCAAAAGGAAAAAGGGTATTAAAAGGATTTTTATTTTTCATTATACTAAATGCCTAAATCTCATTATATTAAAAAACCTAATATTGTTAATTTAGTATAATTTACAGAAAATATTAATTTTTAGCTACTAATAAAACATCAAAATTTTATGTAGAACTATTTAAAAAGATTATTTTTTTTCTAATTCAACTAATTTGGCTTTTGCATCCTTTATTACAATATCTGGAATTCCAGATAAAGCAGCCACTGATATACCATAACTTTTTTTTGAAATACCTCTTTCGATTTTATATAGAAAAGCTACATTTGAATTATGTTCAACAGCTGAAAAATGAAAATTTTGGATTTTTTTAAAAAAATTTTCTAATTTTGTTAATTCTATAAAATGAGTAGACAACAAAATCATAGATTTATTTTTAATAATTAAATATTTAGAACATGACCAAGCTAATGCCAGTCCATCTTTATTTGATGTTCCTCGTCCTAATTCATCTATTAAAATTAAACTATTACAAGTCGCATTGTGAAGAATATTAGATATTTCTGTCATTTCCATCATAAATGTCGAATAGCCATTGCTCACATCATCTGCAGAACCAATACGTGTAAAAATTTTGTCAATTGGACCAATTGAAGCATATTTTGCAGGTACAAAACTACCTATACAAGCCATTATAACAATCAGAGCAATTTGACGCATATAAGTACTTTTACCACCCATGTTAGGACCTGTAATAATAAGCATTCTATTTTTCTTTGACAAAGAAATAGAATTGCTGATAAAAGAGGTTTCTAAAAAACATTCAACAACTGGATGACGACTTTCTAGCAAAGAAATACCATATTTTTGAGTTATTTTAGGACAGACATACTTTAAAGATATAGCACGTTCGGATAGATTTACTAAAACATCTAATTCTGATAATGCAAATGCACTTTTTTTTAATTTCTCTAAAAACGGTTCTATTATGTCAAATAATTCTATATATAACGTTTTTTCTAAAAGTAAAGCTTGAAATTTAGCAGCAACAACTTTTTTTTCATAATTTTTTAATATAGGGATACTATAACGCTCTATGTTTTTTAAAGTTTGTATCTTAATATAAGATTGCGGAATTAAATGAGCATGACGTTTATTTACTTGAATATAATAACCAACAATATTATTGTATCCAATCTTGAATGAATCGATATTTAATCTCTTTTTTTCTTTTATTTCAAAATCACTTAAATATTTTTGAGAATTATTTTCTAAAGATCGCAATTCATCAAGCTTTTTATTATAATTAAATGCAATTACTCCTCCATCTCGAATAGAAGAAGGAACTGTTAAATTTATTGATTTTTTTAATAAAAATAATATTTTTTCAAATTTTCCAATAGAAAGGCGAATTTTATTAACATTATTACATTTTATTTTTTTTAATATACTATCTAGATTAGGTAAAACATTTAACGTAGAACGCATTCGCACAAAATCACGAGGTAAAGCAGTACGTAAAGCCAAACGAGAACATATTCTTTCTAGATCACTAACTTGACCAAGAATATATTGTATTTCTTTATAAAAAGGTTGCAGACATTTAATCATTTTATGACGATTTCTAATTAAATTTAAATCTTTTAATGGAGCATTTAGCCAGCGATTTAATAATCTTCCACCCATAGATGTTACTGTTTTATTTAATACTGAAGATAAAGTATTTTTGTTGTCATCTGAAATACTTTCAGTAATTTCAAGACTTTTACGTGTACTGATATTCATAAAAATATTATTTTCCATATAATTAAATTTTATTTTACGAATATGAGGTAAATACGCTATATGCATTAATTTTACATAATTAATTAAGCAACCAGCGGGGCAAATAACAAAATTATTTTTTTTAATACCAAATCCATTCAAACTAGAAGTTTTAAATTGTAAATTAAGTAATTTATACGAAATTTCTAAATCGAAATCTAATAATGGGCGTTTTTGTATACATTTTCTATGAGATATCAATAAAACATCTTCAAAATTTTCAGGATATAACAATTCTGTAGGATTTGTACGTTCAATTTCTGATAATAAAGAATTTTTATTAGAATGCTCAGAAACACCAAAAAATCCTAAAGAGATATCTAAAACAGCATATGCGAATTTATGATTTTCTTTCCAAACAGCTGCTATAAAATTATCTTTATTTTCCTCAAGAAACGCTTCATCTGTAATAGTTCCAGGAGTAATAACTCGAACTACTTGACGATTTATCAATTTTTTTTCAGAATAAATATCTTTTATTTGATCACATACTGCAACAGATTCCCCCATTTTTACAAGCTTAGCAAGATAATATTCTGCAGTATGACATGGGACTCCAGCCATGGGTATAATATTTTTATTTGAATGACCTTTTTTTGTTAAAGTAATTTTTAATAATCTAGAAACACGTTTAGCATCTTCATAAAATAATTCATAAAAATCACCCATTTGATAAAAAAGTAACATATCAGGATATTTTGATTTTAAAGACAAATACTGTTTTATCATTGGAGTATGATTGTTGTTTTTATTAGAAAAATTGTTTTCAGTCATCTGGAACTCAAATGTTAATAAAATTATTGAAATTATTAAAAATGAATACTTTAAAATTTATGAAATAAAAATTTAACATTATATACTAGATAAGTGTATGATTTTATTTTATAAATTATTTTTAAATTTTTAATTTGTAAAAAAATATAAAACATGGATAGAAAAATGAAAAAAATATTAATTGTTTTGTACAGCATATTTTTATCTTATAGTGCTTTATCTTATGAATTTACTAATAAAAAAGAATATGAAATAAAAAAAAGAAATATTTCTGATGTGCCTAAAGTAATGAATTTTTTTTCTTTTTTTTGTCCATACTGTTATGAGTTAGAAAAAATACACAATATTCAATTTTTAATTAAGAATAAAATAGACAAAAAAGTAGAAGTACAAAATTATCATGTTAATTTTTTAGGAGGAGAGTTTAGTAAAATATTAACAAAAATGTGGATCATATCTCAACAAATGAAAGTTGAAGAAAAAATTATAATGCCTATTTTCAAAGAAATTCAAGAAAATAATACTATAAATAATGCTTCTAATATTAAAGATATATTTTTAAAAGAAACAGGTATCAGCAACGATGAGTACAACAAATTTTGGAACAGTTTTTCAATTAAAATATTAATACAAAAAAACGATAATGACATAAAAAAAATTCAATTAGATCATGTTCCTAATATGATAATAAATGGTAAATATAACATTGACTATTATAAACTAGAGACGATTTTTAAAAAAAATTTTTCTAAAAAATATATAAAACTAGTAAATTTTTTACTTTTGAAAAAGTAAATTAATACGATATAATCATAGAGATCTATATTTTTTATAGTAAACTCTTATTTAATAAGTAGTAAAATATTTTTAATATTTCATTTACATCTTTTTTTTGTATTATTTTTTTATTAAAATTTAATTAAATTAAATTTTTAACTTTACTAAAAAATAAAGAAAAATAAAAAAATATTACTTTACTATCCTATATTTTACACACAAAGTTATCCTGTAAATAAATTTTATGAAAAAAATTATTTAGTAATATTATTTGTCTTTATTTTAATGAATTCCATTTTAACTAATTAAAAGATAAAAAATGTATGTTATACGTAAAAAAAAAACCTATTATTATAGTAGATGGCAGTTTATATTTATATCGTTCTTATTTTACATTTCAAAACTTTAATCACAATCAAGAAAACCCATCTGGAGCTATATATGGAATGTTAAAAACGATACAAAATATTTTAAAAAAAAATTATCGTTCACAAAAAATTATTATTATTTTTGATTCATCTAAAAAAACCTTTAGAAATACAATATTTAAAGAATATAAAAGTAATAGATCTACAATGCCGAACAAACTTTACATACAAATCCAACCTCTTCTTAAAATACTTGAAGAAATTGGGATTAAGACTTTAAGTATTTTGGGCATAGAAGCCGACGATATTATTGGAAGTTTATCATGTAAACTAGAACGTGAAGGAGAACAAGTATTAATTGTTAGTCATGATAAAGATATGATACAACTTGTAACTGATAACATTAATATATTGAATTTAAGTAAAAATAGTATTATTACTCCAGATAAAATAAAAGAAAAATATGGTATTTATCCTCAAGAATTTGTTGATCTTTTAGCTCTGATGGGAGATGCTTCTGACAATATTCCAGGAGTCCCTAAAATTGGTATAAAAACTGCATTATTTCTATTAAAAAAATTTTCAAATATTCAAAATGTTTATAATAACATTGAAAAAATACAATTTTTATCTTTTCGGAATTCTAAAAATGCTGCCATTCAATTAAAAAATTATAAAAAAATCGCTTTTCTTTCATATCAATTAGCAAAAATAAAATTAGATATTCCTATCAATATTACTTCTGAAGAAATTACTTTAAAAAAAACATTTTTTAAAAAATTATCGAATTCAATCAAATTATATTCATTTAACGAATAAAAAATATTTATATTCAACGATATTTTTCGTACCAACAATTTAATTTAGATTTTAGCTTTTCAATTCCTATTTTTTTTAAAGATGAAAATAATTGAATATGCAATTGATTAGAAAATGTTTCTAATTTTTTATGCACTTTTCGAAATTGAATATTTTGATTATTTATTGTAAACTTATCACATTTCGTTAGTAATAATAAAATAGGAATTTTACAAATCAAAGCCATGTTGATAATGTCTTGATCCAAGTTTTTTAAAGGATGTCTAATATCCATTAATAAAACTAATCCTTTTAAAGATCTACTAGTTTTCAAGTAACTATATATCATATTTTGCCAATTTATTTTAATTAACAAAGGAGCTTGAGCATAACCATAACCGGGCAGATCAACAATTCTAAAATCAGAAGTTACTTGAAAAAAATTAATTAATTGAGTACGACCTGGAGTCTTGCTGAAACGAGCTAGTTTTTTTTGATTAGTCAATGAATTAATAGCACTAGACTTTCCTGAATTAGAATAACCAACAAAAGCAATTTCAATGCCATGTTCAATTTTTATATCAGAAATTTTAGCAATACTCTTTAAAAAAAATGTTTTATTATAATTCAAAATACTCAAAATATAACCTCAAATGTTTGGAATCAAAAAAATTTTTTAAAAATATTTTTTATTTAAAATTATTATTTTTTTAAAAAATCTTTCTCAAATAAATTTGATATTTTTAATATAAAAAATATAATCCGCAAAATTTAATCTTTTCTCATATTTTATCTAAAAACAGTCTCTGTAGTATATCTATTTATTTACAAAATAGATCACTTTTTAAAGGAAAAAAAATGCATAAGAATATAAGAAATATTGCTATTATAGCACATGTTGACCATGGTAAAACTACATTACTGGATCAGTTATTGCAACAATCTGGAACTTTTCAAAAACATGAAGAAAAGAAAGAACGTATTATGGATACTGATGATTTAGAAAAAGAAAGAGGAATCACAATATTATCTAAAAATACTTCTATTAAGTGGAAAGAATATAAAATCAACATTGTTGATACACCAGGTCATGCTGATTTTGGTGGTGAAGTAGAACGAGTAATGTCTATGGTAGACTCAGTTTTACTGGTAGTAGATGCATTAGATGGACCTATGCCACAAACTCGTTTTGTTACTAAAACAGCTTTTAAATATGGTCTAAACCCAATTGTAGTTATCAATAAAATTGATAGAAAAAACTCTCGTCCTGATTGGGTTGTAAATGAAATTTTTGATCTTTTCGTCAACCTTGATGCCAATGATAAACAACTTGATTTTCCAGTTGTATACACTTCTGCAATTCGTGGAACTTCAGGGACAAATTATCTTAGTATGAAAGAAAACATGATCCCATTATACGAATCAATTATTAAATTTGCCCCAGCTCCTAATGTTGATCCTAATCAAAAATTTCAAATGCAAATTTCGCAACTAGACTACAACAATTATTTAGGAGTAATAGGTGTTGGTCGTATTAAACAAGGTTATGTAAAACCAAATGATTCAGTAATTATTATTGATAGTTTGGGGAATAATAGAAATGGTAAAATTAATAAGGTATTAAATTATTTTGGATTGAAAAGATTAGAGATAGAAAAAGGAGAAGCGGGTGATATAGTTGCTATTACAGGTCTAAATAAATTAAATATTTCTGATACAGTTTGTCATCCAGATAATTTACACCCCCTTCCACCATTGAGTATAGATCAACCTACAGTAAATATGTTTTTCTCAGTTAATACCTCACCTTTTTCAGGAAAAGAAGGAAAATATGTTACATCACGTCAAATTTTAGAAAGATTAAAAAAAGAAACTATACACAATGTAGCTTTACAAATAGAAGAAACAAAAGATGCAAATATTTTTTCTGTTTCTGGACGTGGCGAATTACATTTATCGATATTGATAGAAAATATGCGTCGCGAGGGATTTGAACTAGAAGTATCTCGTCCTAAAATAATTTTTCGTGAAATTAATAGTATAAAACAAGAACCATTCGAAAACGTGATTCTAGATATTGAAGAAAAACATCAAGGCAACATCATGAAATTTATAGGAGAAAGAAAAGGTGAGTTAAAAAATATTATTGTTGATCCCAATAAAAGAGTACGTCTTGAATATATTTTGTCTAGTAGAGCTTTAATTGGATTTCGTACAGAATTTATGAGTATAACTTCTGGAACTGGACTTTGTTATTCATCTTTTAGTCATTATCAAGAATATCAAAAAAATGATGTAGGACAAAGGAAAAATGGAGTTTTAATATCAAATAGTACTGGTATGGCAGTCGCTTTCGCTTTATTTAATTTACAAGAAAGAGGAAAATTATTTTTAGGACACGGCAGTCAAGTCTATGAAGGTCAAATAATAGGACTTCATAATCGTTCTAACGACTTGACAGTCAATTGCCTTACAGGAAAAAAACTAACTAATATGAGAGCTTCAGGAACAGACGAAGCAATAATTTTAACAACATTTACAAAATTTACATTAGAAGAAGCTTTATCTTTCATTAATGATGATGAATTAGTAGAAATTACACCAAATTCAATACGTTTACGAAAACGTTATTTAAAAGAAAACGAACGAAAAAAAGCAAATAGGAATAAAAATACTACAGTTAATTAAAAAATTTTCATCAAAAATTAACTTTTATTAATTATATAATTCTATTTTATTAATAGAATTATATAAATAATTTTAAAAAAAAGCATTTCACGTAGAATAGAAAAAATTTTATAAATTTAACTTTTTAATAATTGAGAAATTAATACATTATGTTTATTTTTTTGATGAAATAAACACAAATGTTCAGCAATAATAATAGTTTTTAAATCATTTATAGCTTTTTGAAAATCATCATTGATAATTAAATAATCATATTCTGAATAATGATTCATTTCATCCACAGCTTTTTCCATTCTTTTTGAAATAACTGCATCACTATCTTGTCCTCGTTCTCGTAATCTTTTATATAATTCATCCTTAGATGGAGGAAGCAAAAAAATACTTTTTGAATTTGGCATTTTATATCTAATCTGATTGGCTCCTTGCCAATCGATGTCGAGGAAAACATCAATCCCTGAAAACAACATTTTTTCAATAGATTGGCGCGAAGTTCCATAATAATTGTTAAACACTTTAGCATATTCTAAAAAAGATTCTTGTTCAATCATTATTCTAAATTCTTTTTTTGATATGAAATAATAGTGTTTTCCATGAGATTCACCGGGTCTCATGACTCTAGTAGTATGAGAAATAGAAACTTGAATATTGTACAAAGATTGTGTTTTTAATAATCCTTCAATTAAACTAGATTTTCCTGTTCCACTTGGCGCTGAAATAATAAAAAGAATACCTTGAGACATGATGTTTTAAAAAGTATTATCTAAATTTTTTTAAAAAAAATTTTTTAAAAAAATTGTTAAATAAAAGATAAAAAATACTAATTTTTAATTAAAAAAACATTTTTAAATTCATAAATTCTAAATATATTTTTAATATTTATAGACTTATTTAATACCGCTTGTATGCAAATTTCATTAACTTTAACATGAACTATTGCTAGTAAGAAACCAATTCTATACCATTTTTCTTCTTTTTTCATTTCAATAATAGAGCCAATTTCAGGATTAATATTTCCTGTACTTGATAAAAGATATAGTGCATGTTTATTTAAATTTTTATGAAATACTCGTGCTATTGTTTCTTGTCCATAATAGCATCCTTTATTAAAGCTTACAGCTTGTAGCATAGTTAAATTAATAGATTGTGGCAAAAATTTTTGAGTATTTTTTTCATCGATAATAGGAAATCCTGCTTCCATTTCTAATAAAAGCCATTGTTTACTATTATTTAGCAGCTTTATTTCATTTTCTTTTTTCTGTAAAAACAATACGTCCTTTAAAGATAAAACTAATAAAAATCTTTCAAAAGGTTCTGAAAACCAAAGTATAGTTCTATCTTTATTAGAAATTAACGGACATTTTTTATTTGGTATGTTAACGAAATTTTTTGATAAAAAAAACTTAGCATCAAAACCAGACAATCCAAATAAATAAACATCATCTAACTTTCGAATTTGTACTTTAGAAAAAGTAGCATATTTTTCTAATTCTTTAATTTGTATCTTAGCAATACTTTTACGAATAATATAAGCATAACCTTTTTTATAATGAAATAAAAACATAGTTGCCCATACTTTCCCATTAAAATTACAATGAGCACAAAGTTTGTATTCTTCTTTTTTTAAAAAATTCATATCAATAGTAAATTGATTTTGAAGATGTTTTTTACTATCAAGACCATCTATGTAAACTAAGCACCATTCTTCAAGTAAACTTAATGTTAAAGGTAAATTGATTGAAGGATAAACGGTATTTTTCAAAAATTTAAATAACAACGTCATTTCTCCTAAAAAAACAAAATATATTAATTAAAAAGAATAAACCTATCAGATTAAATATATAATAAAAAAAATAAATTTTTTATTTTTTAATAATTTTTATAAAATTATCTTTTTAAATAAATTTTTGGAAAAAAATATGATAGATATCAATATAATAACAAGCCAAATAAAAAACCTGACACAACGTAAAAAAGATTTAAAGAGGTATCTTTGACTATACAGTAAAAAATGCACGTATTTTAGAAATTGATTTAGAATTATCATCGCCTGAAATATGGAAAAGAAAAAAATCTATATATAATCTGAACAAAGAAAAAAATTCATTAAATATAATAGTAAATAAGATCAATAATATTGAAAAAAAAATAAAAGAAACAATAATTTTTTTAGATTTAGCAATAGAAACAGAAGATAGTATTTTACTACAAGAAATTCTTAAAGAAATCAAAAAAATAAAAGAAAAAATAAAAGAACTTGAATTTTATCGTATGTTTTCAAATAAACATGATAACTGCAACTGCTATGTCGATATACAATCTGGTTCTGGAGGAACAGAAGCTCAAGATTGGTCAAAAATATTATTAAGAATGTATTTAAAATGGTCTGATAAAAAAGGATTTAAAACAGAGATCATTGAAGAATCTATAGGAGAAATAGTTGGTATTAAATCATCTACTATTAAAGTTTCTGGAGAATATGCTTTCGGATGGTTAAGAACAGAAACAGGCATACATCGTTTAATTAGAAAAAGTCCATTTGATTCAGGAAAACGACGTCATACTTCATTTAGTTCAGTTTTTATATATCCTGATATAGAAGACAAAATTAATGTTGAAATTCATCCATCTGATCTTAGAATAGATGTATACAGAGCTTCTGGAGCAGGGGGACAACATGTAAATAGAACGGAATCAGCTGTTCGAATTACTCATTTACCTACAAATATTGTTACTCAATGCCAAAGTAATCGATCACAGCACAAAAATAAAGAGCAAGCAATTAAACAGATGAAATCTAAATTATACGAAATGAAAATAAAAGAAAAAAAAGAAAAACAAAAAAAAATAGAAAACAACAAATTAGATATCAGCTGGGGCAATCAAATTCGTTCTTATGTATTAGATAATTCAAAAATAAAAGATCTTAGAACTGGAATCGAAAAATATAATGTACAATCTGTATTAGACGGTGATTTAGATGATTTTATTGAACAAAGCTTAATAATGGGGTTATAAGAAATAAAATGATTAAAACAATAAATTCCAATAATAATATTTTTAACGATGAAAAAAAAATAAGAAAAGAAAAACTTATTAATATGAAAAAAGATGGATTTTCTTTTCCAAATATTTTTAAAAGAAATACTAATTCCATAAAAATACATCAAGTATATAAAAATAAAACAATTAATGAACTTAAAATTCTAAATATCGAAGTTTCTATTGCAGGCCGTATGATACAACGAAGAATTATGGGGAAAGCATCTTTTTTTACATTACAAGATATGGAAGGAAAAATACAAATTTATACCAGAGAAAAAGAAATTACATCTGAATTTTACAATAATCATTTTAAAAAATGGGATATTGGAGACATTTTAGGCGTACAAGGAATATTGTTTAAAACAAAGACAGGGGAATTATCTATTTTTGCTAAAATGTTAACAATTTTAACTAAATGTTTAAGACCCTTACCTGATAAATTTCACGGATTATCTAATCAAGAAAAACGTTATCGAAAAAGATACTTAGATTTAATTAGTAATAGTAAACTATTTAACATTTTTAATAGTCGTTCTAAAATAATCAGATTAATTCGAAATTTTATGATAGAAAATGACTTTCTAGAAGTAGAAACTCCTATGTTACATAATATTCCTGGCGGAGCTACTGCTAGACCTTTTATTACTTATCATAATGAAATTAACAAAGAAATGTACTTAAGAATAGCACCTGAATTATATTTAAAACAACTGATTATAGGTGGTTTTGAACGTATTTTTGAACTAAATAGAAATTTTCGTAATGAAGGAGTTTCTGCTCGACATAATCCAGAATTCACTATGATGGAAGCATACATGGTTTATTCTAATTATAAAGATATGATGAATTTCACTGAAAATTTAATAAAAAATCTAATAAAACTACTTTTTGAAAAAAGTAAAATAAAGTATGACAAACATTGTTTAAATTTCAATGTTCCATTTGAAATCTTAACAATGAAGGAATCTATTTTAAAATTTAATCCAGATATTTGTTCTTCAGACTTAAAAAACTTAAAAAAAATTAAAAAAATTGCAAATAATATTGGTATAGAAATAGAAGAAAACTGGAATTTAGGCTATATAGAAAATGAAATTTTTGAAAAAACAGTAGAAAAAAAGCTTATTCAACCTACTTTTATTACTGAGTACCCAGTAGAAGTTTCTCCTCTAGCTAGACGTAATGATTTTAATTCTAATGTAACAGATAGATTTGAACTATTTATTGCTGGATATGAAATAGGAAATGGATTTTCCGAATTAAACGATGCAGAAGATCAAAAAAATAGATTTTTAAATCAGATGAAAATAGCAGAAAAAGAAAAAAATAAAGATATATTTTATGATGAAAATTATATAGAAGCATTGAAATACGGTTTACCCCCTACTGCGGGTTTGGGAATTGGAATTGATCGTTTAATTATGATATTAACAAATCAAATAAGCATTCGCGATGTTATTTTGTTTCCAACATTACGTTTATTTAAAAAATAACTTTTTTAAAAAAACAATATTAAAATAATTAAATAGGAAAAAAAATGCCAAAATTATTAAGTACAAGCACAACAAATCTCAATTTTGAAAACATTCAAATACTAATAAAAAAATTTCAGTCTCCATTTTGGGTTTATGATTCAAGTGTTATCTACAAAAAAATAAAATTATTAAAAGAATTTGATATTATTCGATTTGCTCAAAAAGCATGTTCAAATATTCATATATTACGCTTAATGAAAAAAAATAATTTAAAAATAGATGCAGTGTCATTAGGTGAAATAGAACGAGCTTTAGCTGCTGGATTTAAACCTAACTCAAACGAAATAATTTTTACTGCAGATCTTTTTGATCAAGAAACTTTGTCTAAGGTAATTAATTTTAAAATTCCAGTTAACGCTGGATCAATAGATATGTTAAAACAGTTAGGTAAACTTTCTCCAGGTCATCATGTTTGGTTAAGAATTAATCCAGGATTTGGATATGGACATAGTAAAAAGACTAATACTGGAGGAGAAAATAGTAAACATGGTATTTGGAATCCTAATTTAGCTATACCTGTTATAAAGAAATATAAATTAAAACTAATAGGTTTACATATGCATATTGGTTCAGGAGTTAACTATGAACATTTAAAAAAAGTGTGTCAAGCTATGATAGAGCATGCAATTAAAATAAATGAAAAAATATTATTTATTTCAGCTGGAGGTGGATTGCCAATTCCCTATAAATTTGATGAAAAACCTATTAATACGAAAAAATATTTTATGATTTGGGATGAAGCAAGAAAAAAAATATCTCGTTTTTTAAATACTCCAATCCAATTAGAAATTGAACCAGGTAGATTTTTAGTAGCAGAATCAGGAATTTTGATTTCACAAGTAAGAGCAATTAAAAAAATGGGAGATAAAAATTTTGTTTTAATTGACGCCGGTTTTAACGATCTTATGCGTCCAACTATGTATGGAAGTTATCATCATATATCTGTTGTATCTAAAGATAATCGAAACATAAATGAAAAAGAAACAATAGATACAGTTATAGGTGGTCCTTTATGTGAATCAGGCGATATATTTACACAAAAAGAAGGAGGAAACATAGAAACGAGAAAACTACCAATTTTGAAAATAGGAGATTATTTAATTTTTCATGATACTGGTGCCTACGGTGCTTCAATGTCATCTAATTATAATACAAGACCGTTGATTCAAGAGATAATGTTAGAAAAAAATAAATTCAGAACTATCCGAAGAAGACAAACAATTAAAGAATTATTAAGTTTAGAAACATAAAGTTTTTTAAGATTAAATCTAATTTAAATTTAAAAGGATGTAATACAATACATGTATATTAATTTTCCAAATATAAATCCTATTATTTTTTCAGTTGGTCCTCTAAAAGCTTACTGGTATGGTTTTATGTATTTTATAAGTTTTGTGTTTGCTATGTGGTATGGAAAAAAAAAATTAAAAAAAAATCAGATAAAGAAAAGATAGAAAAATTAATATATATTATTTTTATAAGTTCATGTATCGGAGGTAGAGTAGGATATGTAATTTTTTATAACTTTTCATATTTTTCTCAAAACATATTATGCTTTTTACACATTTGGGAAGGTGGCATGTCGTTTCATGGAGGATTAATAGGAGCAACGATTGCTATGTATTATTTTTCTTTAAAAAAGAATATAAAAATATTAAAAATATCTGATTTTATAGTTCCACTAGTACCTTTTGGATTAGGAGCAGGAAGGTTAGGTAATTTTATCAATGGCGAACTATGCGGTCGTATAGCACCAAATTTTCCATATGCTGTTCTTTTTCCCACAACATACAAAGAAGATTTAAAAATAGTTTCTAGAAATCCTGAATTACAACCTATATTAGATAAATATGGAGTACTACCCCGTCATCCCTCGCAATTATATGAATTTATTTTAGAAGGTATCTTTTTATTCTTTATAATCTATTTTTTTTCTAGAAAAAAAAGGAATACAGGTAGTATAAGTGCTTTATTTCTAATAAGTTATGGAATATTAAGAATAATAAGTGAATTTTTTCGAGAGCCAGATCCTCAAGTTGGATTATTAAAAAATATAATAACTATGGGTCAAATATTATCTATTCCAATGATTGTTGTTGGATGTATTATAATATGTAAATCTATTTATAAAAAATAATTTTTTTCTCGAGGTATTATGAAACAATATTTAAATTTAATAAAAAAAATAATTAAAAATGGAAATTTAAAAAAAGATCGGACTGGTACAGGAACTTTAT
The DNA here is from genome assembly GCF_005080845.1 of Buchnera aphidicola (Rhopalosiphum padi). NCBI lineage: Bacteria > Pseudomonadati > Pseudomonadota > Gammaproteobacteria > Enterobacterales > Erwiniaceae > Buchnera > Buchnera aphidicola. The sequence goes on from NZ_CP034858.1 coordinate 483,585, forward strand.
CCATTTTCGGACATAATATGAGATTTAACTTAAAAAAAGGATTGCCTCTTATTACAACAAAAAAATGTCATATACCATCAATTATCCATGAACTTCTATGGTTTCTTAAAGGAGAAACAAATGTTGAATACCTTAATAAAAATAAAATATCAATTTGGAATAATTGGGCAGATAAATTTGGAAATCTAGGTCCAATTTATGGAAAACAATGGAGAAGTTGGGATACATCTAACGGAAAAAAAATAGATCAAATAAAAAATGTACTAAAACAACTAAAAGAAGATCCTGATTCTCGTAGAATATTAGTATCTTCTTGGAATGTTGGAGAAATTGATAAAATGTCTTTAGCTCCATGTCATATATTATTTCAATTTTATGTATTAAAAGAAGAATTAAGTTGTCAACTTTACCAACGTTCTTGCGATGTATTTCTTGGTTTACCCTTTAATATAGCTAGCTATGCAATACTTATACATATGATAGCTCAACAATGCAAACTCCAAGTTGGAGAATTTTTATGGACAGGGGGAGATGTTCATTTATATAAAAATCATATTGAATTAGCAAAAAAACAAATACTTCGAATACCTCGAAAATTACCAGAATTAATAATTTTAAAAAAACCTCAATCATTATTTCATTATTCTTTCGAAGATTTTAAAATTGTTGGATACAAACCCTATCCCTTAATTAAAGGAGAAATATCTGTATAAAATATCATATTTTTATACTGATACAATATCTTTATATAATAACTAGGATAAATTTTATCATAATGAAATATATATATATAAAAACTTGGGGATGTCAAATGAATGAATATGATTCATCTATGATCACGACATTCTTAGAAAAGACAAAAAAGTATTTAATTACCAAAGAAGCCGAAAAAGCTGACATATTAATTTTAAACACTTGTTCTATAAGAGAGAAGGCTCAAGAAAAAGTTTTTCATCAATTGGGAAGATGGAAAAAATTAAAAAATAAAAAACCTGATGTCATCATTGCAGTAGGAGGCTGTGTAGCAACACAAGAAGGTAAAGAAATTTTTAAAAGAGCAAATTATGTAGATATTGTGTTTGGTACACAAACTTTACATAAATTGCCTAAAATGATAGATAAAATCGAAAAAAAACGTCAATTTATAATTGATATTAGTTTCCCTCAATTAGAAAAATTTAATTATTCTTTGAAAACTAAAACTACAGGATATACAGCTTCTGTTTCTATAATGGAAGGATGTAATAAATACTGTTCATTTTGTGTTGTACCATATACTAGAGGACATGAAATTAGTCGCCCATCTGACGATGTTTTATTAGAAATATCAATATTAGCTGAAAATGGTATTAAGGAAATTAATTTATTAGGACAAAATGTCAATGCATATCGAGGTCGAACTTTTAATGGAAAAATTTGTTTTTTCTCAGAATTATTACGATTAGTTTCTGAAATAGATGGTATCGAGAGAATTCGTTTTACAACAAGTAATCCGCTTGAATTTAGTGATGACATTATTGAAGTTTATCAAGATACACCAAAATTAGTTAGCTTTCTTCATCTTCCTGTGCAAAGTGGATCAAATAGAATTCTCCAGCTAATGAAAAGATCGTATACGACAGAAGAATATGAAACAATTATAGAAAAACTTATATCAGCTCGTCCAAATATTCAAATTAGTTCGGATTTTATTGTGGGATTTCCTAGTGAATCTGAAGAAGATTTTCAAAAAACTATTAATTTTATAAAAAAAATAAATTTTGATATGAGTTTTAGTTTTATATATTCTAGCCGACCAGGTACACCAGCTTCAGAAATGAAAGATAATATTGATTTAAAAGAGAAAAAAAAACGCTTATATACATTACAAAATTGTATAAACAAACAAACTATGTCTTGGAGTAGAAAAATGTTAAAAAGTATACAATCTGTTTTAGTAGAAGGTATATCAAAAAAAAATATTATGGAATTATACGGAAGAACAGAAAACAATAGAATTGTGACTTTTAAAGGATCTCATCATATGATTGGTAAATTTATTAAACTAAAAATAAAAGAAGTACATACTCATTCATTAAAAGCTGAATTAATTTAAAATTAGATGAAAAAAAAAAATAACATTATCTTAACAATTCAAATAAATTGTAAAAGCACTAAAAATATACCAAAAAAATATTTTTTTAAAAAATGGATAAAACAAACCTTATATAAAAAAAAAATATTAATTTAATTACAATTAGAATTGTTGATGAAATAGAAATAAAAAATCTAAATTTAAAATATAGAGGAAAAAATAAATCAACAAATATTTTATCTTTTCCATTCAATTCTTTTATAAATACAAATAAAAAATTGTTAGGAGATCTTGTTTTATGTAAAAAAATAATTGAAAAAGAATCCTTAAAATATAAAAAAACATTAGAATCACGTTGGGCACATATGATAATACACGGAACACTACATCTTTTAGGATACGATCATAAAAATAAAAAAGAAAAAAACATCATGGAAAAAAAAGAAAATAAAATAATGTTATCTTTAAATTATGAAAAACCATATTTTATGAAAAATTCCTAATTTTTTTATAAAAAATATTTCAACCTATCTTTTTCTACCTATAGAATAGTAAAAAGATATTTTAAAAATAGATAATCATAATACTATGAGCAATGAAGACACACAAAGTACTGAAAAAATTAATCGAAAAGGTTTTTTTTCTATTTTACTAAATCAAATTTTTCACGATGAACCAAAAAACAGAGAAGAACTACTAGTATTAATTCGTGATTCAGAACAAAATGAGTTAATAGATCAAGATACTTGTGATATGTTAGAAGGCGTTATGCATATTGCAAAAAAAAGAATTAAAGATATTATGATACCAAGAACACAAATGATAACATTAAAATTAAATTATAATCTTAATAAATGTCTTGATATTATAATTGAATCCGCACATTCACGTTTTCCAGTAATGAGTAGAGATCAAAATTATGTAGAAGGATTTTTAATTGCAAAAGATCTATTACCATTTATGAAAAATTCAAGAGATATATTCTGTATAAAAAATATATTAAGATCTGCTGTTGTAGTTCCTGAAAGTAAATCTGTAGATAGAATGCTAAAAGAATTTCGTTTAAAAAGAAGTCATATGGCTATAGTAATAGATGAATTTGGAGCAGTTTCAGGATTAGTTACAATAGAAGATATTCTTGAATTAATTGTAGGAGAAATTCAAGATGAATATGATGATGAAGAAAAAGTAAATATTAGAAAATTAAAAAAATGTATATTTTCTATTAAAGCACTTACAGAAATAAAAGAATTTAATGATACTTTTGAAACTAATTTTAGCGACGAAGAAGTAGATACAATTGGTGGATTAGTCATGAAAGCTTTTGGACATTTACCAAATAGAGGAGATAATATTAATATTAATGGATATAATTTTAAAGTTTCTATAGCTGACAGTCGAAAAGTTATACAAATACATGTAACTATTCCAGAAAATAAAATCCCCAAAAAATTAGCAAAATAAGAATTATATTCATATATTTTATCTGAAAAATTATTTTATTAAAAATTAAAATTACATTATTCAGTGTATTTTTAAGTTTTTAATTTAATAAAAAGTTAATAAAAATTAATTTAAATAATAAAATTAAAAATCCTCTTATTTTTTATAAGATAAATCGTTCATCCATAAAAATCAAATTAAAAAACATTTTTTTATATTTTTATCAAAACTAATTTTTTTAAATTATTATATCTTTTATACGAGTGAAATTATGGAAAAAGAATACTGTCCAAAAAATATTGAATCATACGTGCAAAAATATTGGAAAGATAACAAAATTTTTCACGTTTATGAAGATGACAAAAAAGAAAAATATTACTGTCTTCCGATGCTTCCATATCCTTCTGGAAAATTACATATGGGTCATGTAAGAAACTATACAATTAGTGATGTTATTTCAAGATATCAAAGAATGTTAGGAAAAAACGTTTTACAACCAATTGGCTGGGATGCTTTTGGATTACCTGCTGAAGAAGCAGCTATTAAAAATAAAACTAAACCATCTGATTGGACACATAAAAACATTGAATATATGAAAAAACAACTCCAATCGCTAGGTTTTAGTTATGATTGGGACCGAGAAATAACTACATGTAAACCAGACTATTATCGCTGGGAACAATGGTTTTTTATTCAGTTATACAAAAAAAAATTAGTTTATAAAAAAAATAGTTTTGTAAATTGGTGTCCTCACGATAAAACTGTTTTAGCTAATGAACAAGTTGTAAACGGTTGTTGCTGGAGGTGCCAAAATAAAATAATAATAAAAAAAATACCACAATGGTTTATAAAAATCAGAGATTATGCGGAATCTTTGTATAACGATCTGAATCATTTAGAAAACTGGCCTGAAAAAGTAAAAAACATGCAAAGAAACTGGATTGGTCGATCAAAAGGATTTGAAATTGTTTTGAATGTTTTAAATAGTACTAAAAAAATTAAAGTATTTACTACTAGATTAGACACAATAATGGGAGCAACATATATTTCTATATCTCCTTTTCATAAATTTTCACTTCAGATTTCTAAAGAAAAAAAAGAAATAAAAAATTTTATTCAAAAACAAACTAACAATAATGTTTCTCAAGAAGATATAGAAAAAATAAAATTTGAAGGTATAAATAGTAATATGTTCGTTATTCATCCAATTACCAATAAAAAAATACCTATTTGGATAGCAAATTTTATTCTAAAAGAATATGGTACTGGTGCAGTTATATCAGTGCCAGGACATAATCAAAATGATTGGAATTTTGCTATAAAGCATAATTTAAAAATAAAATATGTCATTAAAAATAAAAAATGTAAAAACATAGAATTATATAATTTATTTACAACCGAAAAAGGAATATTATTTAATTCTGGGAAATTTAATAATCTTAATTATCAAGATGCTACTCAGAAAATAAAAAAAACACTATCACAAAAAAAAATTATAATAGAAAAAATAAATTATAAATTACAAGATTGGTGTGTATCAAGACAGCGTTATTGGGGTGCACCTATTCCTATGGCAACAAAAAAAAATGGAGAAATTATAGCAATACCAGAAAAAAACCTACCGGTAGTATTGCCAGAAATACAAGATAGTTCTAATTTATCACAAACACCTATGAACAGTACTTCCGAATGGGCTAAAATTAAAATTAAAAATCAAGATGTTATCCGCGAAACCGATACTTTTGATACATTTATGGAATCATCTTGGTATTATGCAAGATATACTTGTCCACATTATAATAAAGGAATGCTTGACCCTATAGCTTCAAAATATTGGTTACCTGTAGACCAATATATTGGAGGTATAGAACATGCAATTATGCATTTAATGTATTTTAGGTTTTATCATAAATTATTATATGATTTCAAATTAGTTGAATTTAATGAACCAGTAAAAAATTTACTCTGTCAAGGTATGGTACTTGCTGAAGCATTTTATCAATTTGATCAAAATAATCAGCGTAATTGGATTCATCCATCTTGTATACAAGTAGAAAAAAATTTAAAAGGAGAAACTATTAAAATCTATGATAAAAACAAGAAAGAAGTCATATGCGCAGGTATGATCAAAATGTCTAAATCTAAAAATAATGGGATTGAACCAGAATTAATGATAAATCGTTATGGTGCTGATACTGTTCGTTTGTTTATAATGTTTGCTGCTCCAATAGAATCATCGTTAGAATGGAGAGAATCTGGTGTCAAAGGAATTTATCGCTTTTTAAAAAAAATCTGGAAATTAGTATTTAATTATATTGAAGTAAAAACAGTAAATAAAAAAATAAATTTTGATGTATTAAACGAAAAACAAAAAAAAATTTATCGTTTTCTGCATAAAACTATTTTTAAAGTTTCTGATGATCTAAGTCGTCGAAAAACATTTAATACTGCGATCTCTGCTATTATGAAACTAGTTAATGAACTAATGATTTTTAAACTAGAAAATGAAGAAGATAAATGTATTATGAAAGAATCTTTAGTTTCTATTATTAAAATGCTTTATCCATTTACACCGCATTTTTGTTTTATATTATGGAAAAATTTAAATAAAAACTGTTCTATTGATTATGAAACTTGGCCAACTTTTGAAAGAAATATTTTATCTAAAGATAAAAATATACTGATTGTACAAATAAATGGAAAAAAAAGATGTACTGTAGAAGTTAAAAATAATTTAAATAAAGAAGAAATTTTATCTTATATAAAAAACAACTTAATTATTCAAAAAAAATTAAAAAATTTAAAAATAATTAAAACAATTTATATTCCCAAGAAAATAATCAACTTTGTAGTTTAGATATAAGAGAGAATAAAAGTGATATTTTTATCCAAATGAAAATTATATACCCAGAAGAACTAAAAAAAAAATTAATTAAAAAATTAAATTATTGCTATATATTGTTAGGAGAAGATTCATTTTTTTTAAACAAAACTGAAAAATTAATATTTAATATAGCAAAGAATAAAAAATTTATAGAAAAAAACATTATTAATATAGAAAAAGCTATAGACTGGAATAAAGTTATTAATTTCTATAAATTAAAAAATTTATTTTTCAAAAAAACTATTTTAATAATTAATTTTATTATAAAAAAATTAAATCCATCTTTGATTAAAGATATAAATGAAATACCTTTTTTTAAAAATAAAGATATATTAATAATATTAAAATTTAATGAATTATCCGGTTTTATAAAAAAAAGTAAAACACTAAAAGTTCTTATGTTAGAAAGCGATATTATATATTGCTCAACTCCATATGAATGGGCATTTAAAAACTGGTTACAGTACGAAATAAAAAAAAGAAATTTAAAAATAACACGCGAATCTTTTTCATTATTACATAAATATTATGAAGGAAACGCGTTATGTGCATATCAAATATTAGATATTCTTTTAATTACATGGCCTAATGAAAATATAAGAATCGAAAAAATAAAAAAAATTATTAATCAATTTTCAATTTTTTCTCCATCAAATTGGATAAATGCAATATTTAATAATGATGCAGAAAAAGCTATTTACATATTAGATGGTTTTTTTAAACAAAAATATAACCCTCTTATTTTAATACGATCACTGCAAAAAGATTTATTAATTTTACTAAACATGAAAAGAGAAAAAAAATTAGATATAAATATTTTTTTAAAAAAAAATAATGTTTGGTTTAATAGATCTAAATTTTTTATTAACGCACTACGTTCTATTGATTTTAATAATTTTTTAAAAATAATCAGGATCTTATTACAAATAGAAATTAAAATAAAAAAAGAATATAATAATTCTGTATGGATACAATTAAAAACGTTAACATTGTTACTATCTTCACCAATTAAATACATACCATAAAAATAGTAAAAAAATGAAAGAAATGTATGCAATATTTGGGGGGAATTTTGATCCCATTCATTATGGTCATATTACTTCTGCTGAAAAATTAGCACAAGAAATCTCAATAAAAAAAATAATATTACTACCAAATCATGGACCTCCTCATCGATCTAAAACAAAAACATCTATAATAGATAAATTGAAAATGATTAAGATCGCCATTAAAAATAATCAACTATTTACAATAAGTTATTTAGAAACAAAGAAAAACACAACTTTTTACACCATAGAAACATTAACAAAAATAAGAAAAAAAATTGGTTATCTACAACCATTATGTTTTATAATAGGAGAAGATAATCTAAATAATTTAAATATTTGGAAAGATTGGAAAAAAATATTATCATTATCTCATTTATTAATTTGTCCTAGAATACATATAAAAGAAAACAATTCCAAATTAAAAAAATGGATTACATCTCACACTGTTAATAACATTAATTTTTTACATAAAAAACCGTTTGGATTTATTTTTTTTTCAAAAATATCTATGATCAATGTCTCTTCAACTGAAATAAGGAAAAATTATTATGAAGGTAAAAGTTCTTATGGATTATTACCTTCAAAAATAGAAAAATATATTTTATCAAAAAATCTGTATAAAAATTTATAATCAAAATTTATTTCTATTTCTTTAAAAAAACAAAAAATATGAAAAAAAAAATATTATATTAAATTTAATTGGACTTCGATGCCCCGAACCTATTATGGTGATAAGAAAAACACTAAGAAAAATGAAAAAAAATGAAAAAATATTAGTGTTAACAGATGATCCATCAACTAAAAGAGATATTCCTCATTTTTGTCATTTTATGGATCATGAACTTATAGATTTTTTTACTCATGTAAAACCATATCGCTACTTATTAAAAAAAGGACTTTCTTCTACGAAGATAGACTAATTCATACAATTTATGTAAAAAAAAGTTAAAAGATTAATATACACACTTAGTGTGTATATTAATATATACTCTACAAATAAGAATTCTTTTCTTGAAAAAATTAAATATCAACTAATAAATTTAGCATTCTTCTTAAAGGCTCAGCAGCACCCCATAATAACTGATCTCCCACAGTAAAAGCAGAAAGATATTTATTACCTATGTTTAATTTTCTTAATCGACCTATTGGTATCTTTAATGTACCAGTCACTGCAGATGGAGTTAAATTACATAATGTTTCTTTCATGTTGTTAGGGACAACATTAACCCATTGATTATGATTAACAATCATTTTTTTGATATTCTCTAAAGAAATATCTTTTTTTAATTTAATTAAAAATGACTGACTATGACATCGAATTGAACTGATACGAACACATGTTCCGTCAATTAAAATATTTTTTTTCAAATTTAAAATTTTATTTGTTTCAGCTTGTCCTTTCCATTCTTCTCGACTTTGACCATTTTTCATTTCTATATCTATCCAAGGTATTAAACTAGCAGCTAACGGTACAGAAAAGTTTTCTAATGGAAAGTTTTTATTACGACTTGCTCGAGTGACTTTTTTCTCAATATCTAAAACAGAATAAGATTTATCTAATAATTGTTCAGAAACAACATTATATAAAGAACCCATTTGTTTTAATAATTCAATTACATGACGAGAACCAGCACCAGATGCTGCTTGATAAGTAGATACAGAAATCCAATCTATTAAATTATTTGAAAATAATCCCCCTAAAGCCATTAACATCAAACTAACAGTACAATTACCACCTACAAAAGTTTTAATTCCTTTATCTAATGCATTGTTTATAATATTTAAGTTTACAGGATCTAATACGATTATAGAATCGTTTTCCATTCGTAAAGTAGAAGCAGCATCTATCCAATAACCTTTCCAATTTTTATTACGTAATTGTGGATAAACTTTTTCAGTATAAGAACTCCCTTGACATGTAATAATAATATCCATTTCTTGTAATAAATTAATATTATAAGCATCCTTTAAATTTTTAAATAATGTATTATTTATAATAGGACCATCTTGACCAGATTGAGAAGTGGAAAAGAAATGAGGAATAATTTTTGAAAAATCATTTTCTTCCTGCATTCTTTTTAATAAAACTGATCCTACCATTCCACGCCAACCAATTATTCCAACAGACTTAATCATTAATTAATATACGGATTTTTAAATTAACAACAATTTTTATCAAAATTGATAACTAATTTAGTTAAAGTAAAAACTTTCCGTCCTCCGAAAGTAAATATAAATACTGTATACTTTTTATGAAAAAAATAGTTATTTGCAGAAAATATAAAATTTTATTTAAATTTTTAATATACTATAAAATTATAAATTTATCTTAAAATTAAGATTTATATATATATAAAAAAAAATAATATTAATATATTTATATTGTTAAATAAAATTTTCAATATTTTATTCAAATTGCATATCGTTAAAAACTTTACATTTCTAAAAGGACATAATAAATTAAAATGAATGAAATAATTTCTACAACTATATTGCTAATTTTAATCATGGATCCTTTAGGTAATCTTCCAATTTTTATGACAATACTAAAAAATTTAGATGCAAAAAGGAGAAGAATAGTAGTTATACGTGAAATGATTATAGCTTTAGTTGTTATGTTAATATTCTTATTTGTCGGAGAAAAAATACTTACTATTCTTAATTTAAAGACTGAAACAGTTTCTATATCTGGAGGAATTATTTTATTTCTTATTGCTATAAAAATGATTTTTCCCTCAGATGACAACAACAGTGGAACTTCTTCAGATGAAGAACCATTTTTAGTTCCATTAGCCATTCCATTAGTTGCAGGACCATCTTTATTAGCCACGTTAATGTTATTGTCTCATCAATATCTACATCATATGTCTTATTTAGTGGGATCATTACTAATTGCATGGTTTTTTACAATTATAATATTGTTATTATCTGGTTTATTTTTAAAATTATTTGGTGATAAGGGTGTAAACGCATTAGAACGATTAATGGGTCTTATACTAATAATGCTCTCTACCCAAATGTTTCTTGATGGAATAAGAGCATGGTTTAAAAATTAAAAATTATTAAACAAAGGTGATTTTATGAATTTTAGAAAAATGACGGAATTGAATATAACAGGAAAAAAAATTTTAATAAGAACAGACTTAAATGTTCCCATGCAAGATGGAATAATTCAATCGGATGCAAGAATACTTGCCGCTCTTCCTACCATTAAAATGGCAATTCAAAAAAAAGCTAAAATAATTATTATGTCTCATTTAGGACGTCCAAAAGAAGGACACTACACACAAAAATATTCCTTATTTCCTGTTTTTCAATATCTCAGAAAAAAATTAAAAGAAACAAAAATTTATTTTTCTCATAATCATTTAAAAAAAATAGAAATAAATTCAGGAGAAATATTAGTTTTAGAAAATGTTCGTTTTAACGTAGGAGAATTAAAAAACGATGAAAATTTATCTAAAGAATATGCTAATTTATGTGATATTTTTGTTATGGATGCTTTTGGTAGTTCACACAGGATGCAATCTTCAACATATGGCATTGGAAAATTTGTTAAAATTGCATGTGCTGGACCTCTTTTGATATCTGAAATTAATAGTTTAAAAAAAGCGTTAAAAAATCCAACTCGTCCTATGGTAGCTATAGTAGGAGGCGCGAAGGTATCAACTAAATTTCAAGTATTAAATAAATTAGCTAAAATATCAGATACAATAATTGTTGGAGGGGGTATAGCCAATACGTTTTTAGCCATTGATAATAATGTTGGAAAATCATTATATGAAGCAGAGTTTATACTAAAAGCTAAAAAATTACGTGATGAATACAGTAATATTGTTATACCAATTGATTCTCGTGTAGGAAAAAACTTTTCTCCTAGTGAAAAATGCACAATAAAATTATCTTCTGAAATCAAAAAAAATGAAGAAATTATGGATTTTGGTGATGAAACAATAAAGAAAATCATTAAAATTCTTAAAAAAGCAAAAACAATTCTTTGGAATGGACCTGTTGGAGTTTTTGAATTTCCCAATTTTAGAAAAGGAACTGAAATGATTGCAAAAACAATTTCAGAAAACAATGGATTTTCAATAGCAGGCGGTGGAGACACATTATCTGTCATTGACATGTTTCAAATAAAAGACAAAATTTCTTATATTTCTACAGGAGGAGGGGCATTTTTAGAATTTATAGAAGGAAAAAAATTACCAGCAATAAAAATGCTAGAAGAGAATTTTAATAAACAAATTTTAAATAATCTATTTTAACAACAAATTTAAACAATAGGAAAAAAATTGAAAATTTTAAATTCCATTCAACCTGGAGTTGTAACAGGTAATGAATGTCAGATAATATTCGAATTAGCCAAAAAAAAGAAATTTGCAATACCAGCTGTCAATTGCATAGGTACTGATTCAATAAATACAGTCTTAGAAACTGCTTCCAGAGTAAAATCTCCAGTGATTATACAATTTTCTTATGGAGGATCTTCTTTTATTGCAGGTTATAAAAGAATATCTTCAAAAAATCCTGAAGATCAAGCTATTCAAGGATCTATATCAGGTGCTCAACACGTACATTTAATGTCAAAATACTACCAAATCCCAGTAATATTACATACAGACCATTGTTCGAAAGAAATGTTGCCATGGATTAATGGACTACTAAAAGAAGGTAAAAAACACTATCAAAATTTCGGAAAACCTCTTTTTACTTCTCATATGATTGACTTGTCAAAAGAAAATTTGAAAGAAAATATTTCCACTTGCAGCAATTATTTAAAAAAAATAAAAAAAATAAACATGATGTTAGAAATTGAATTAGGATGCACAGGAGGAGAAGAAGACGGTATAGATAACAGTAAAATAGATAAAAAATTACTTTACACACAGCCTGAAGATGTTAATTATGCATATGAAAATTTAAGTAAAATTAGCACAAATTTTACTATCGCAGCTTCATTTGGAAATGTACATGGAGTATATCAACCTGGAAATGTTAATCTAAAACCAAGCATTTTAAAAGCATCACAAGAATATGTAAAAATTAAACATAATTTGAACAAACTTCCATTAAATTTCGTATTTCATGGTGGTTCGGGTTCGGATTTAAAAGAAATACATGAATCTATTGAGTACGGTATAGTAAAAATGAACATTGATACTGATATGCAATGGGCAAGTTGGAAAGGAGTCTTAAATTTTTATAAAAAAAATAAAGACTTTTTACAAAAACAACTAGGAAATAAAAATGGTAAAAACATACCTAATAAAAAATATTATGATCCTAGATCATGGATCAGAGAATCTCAAGAATCAATGTCTAAAAGATTAGAAAAAACATTTAAGGATCTTAATGCTTTTAATATTTTATAAAAATAAATAAAAAAACTTTATATTTAAGTCCGGGGAATAAATAAAAATATTCTCCGAAATTTTTTAAAAAATTTATTCTATGTAATATATTAATATATTTTATATTTATTTAATTTTTTAAAAAAAATTAATAAAAATAATTTAAATTTATTAAAAATTATTTACATTAACAAAAAATAAATAGAGATAAAAATGGATGAATTAAACGTAGTAAATGATATTAATCATGCAGGAAATTGGTTAATACGAAATCAAGAATTATTATTCGGATATTTAATTAATTTAACTTCAGCTATTATCATTTTAATTTCTGGAATGTTTATAGCCAAAATAGTATCTAATGGAGTAAATCAAATATTAATAACACGTCATATAGATGCTACTATTGCTGGTTTTCTTTCTGCATTAATGCGATACATTATTATAACTTTTACACTTATTGCTTCACTAGGAAGAATTGGAGTACAAACAACATCAGTAATTGCTATATTAGGAGCTGCTGGTATGGCAATTGGATTAGCATTACAAGGCTCTTTATCTAATTTTGCAGCAGGAGTGCTATTAGTAACTTTAAGACCTTTAAAAACAGGAGAATATGTTAATTTAGGAAATGTAGCGGGAACAGTTTTAAATATTCATATCTTTTATACTACATTACGCACATTAGACGGTAAAATTGTAGTAGTTCCAAATAACAAAATTATTTCTGGAAATATTATTAATTATTCTAGAGAACCTGCTCGTCGCAATGAATTTTCTATTAGTGTTTCATATAATACTGATATCGATTTAGTGATAAAAGTACTCAGAAAAGTAATAGAAAATGAAGATAGAGTCATGAAAGATCGAGATATTGTTATTGGTTTAAGTGAATTGGCCCCATCTTCTTTAAACTTTATTATTCGATGTTGGAGCAGTACCGACGAATTAAACGCAGTATATTGGGATTTAATGGCTAAATTTAAGAAAGAACTAGATAAAAATAATATTAATATCCCTTATCCTCAAATAGACGTGCATCTTTATAAAAAAAATAAAAATTAATTTTTTGTAACTTATATTATATTGTTTTCTAAATTTCTATTTTATTAAAAATAAGGTATTTATGTTTTTTGTTTACAAATCAAATCAAATTAATATTTTATTAAGCAAAATGTGCGAAATAATAAAAGAAAAACCATTTCTTAATATTTTTGAAAGAGAAATCATTATTAATGACAATGAAATATTATTTCAATATTTAAATACATTTATTGCTAAAAATACAGGAATTTCTGCAGATTTTAAATTAATTCACCCTAATGCTTTTATATGGAAATTATTTAAAAAGATTTTACCTAATATTAAATTCAATAACACATTTTCAAGATCAACTATAACTTGGAAAATTATGAAAATTATAGAAGAAAATGATTTTATTGAATTAATTCAAAAAAAAGATAAAATAACAAAAAAATTCAATTTTTCATTTTTAATGGCTCATTTATATGAGCAATATATTCTATACCAACCAAATTGGATTAATACATGGGAAAAAAATCAAAAAAAAACATTAAAAATTGATAAAGATGATGAATGGCAAGTAAAATTATGGATTAAAATTATCCATTATACAGAGCAACTTAAACAATCAAAATGGCATTTTTCAAATTTATTCAAAAAATTTAAAATACTAATAAAAAAAGAAAAAATAAAATTTCCAAAACGAATTTTTATTATTTCTTCTTCACATTTAAATCCAACATATATGGAATTTTTTAAAAAAATAAGTATACATACAGATATATATTTTTTATCTGTTAATGCTTGTGAAAAAGAAATTTTTCATGCTAATTTTATTGGAGAGAAAAAAAACTATGTTCTTCAAAAGAAGAATTTATTAATAAATTTATGGGAAAAATATGAAAAATTTTATTTTTTATTCTTTAAAAAATTTAAAAAAATAAAATTCAAATATTTTTTTCAAAAAAATAATAAAAAAAATTTACTTAACATCATTAAAAATGACATGTTAAATTTAAAAAAAAATAAAAATATACTAGATAAAAGACGTTTTTTACCAAAAGATGATTCGATATCAATAAATATTTGCTATAATAAAAAAAATGAAATTGAAGTTTTATATCAAAAATTATTAACTTTTTTTAATAAAAATCCAAAAATAAAAGCTGGTGATATTGTTGTGACTTCATTTTCGTTAAATACTTACACAACTTATATTAATTCTATATTTAAATCTAAAAATAAAAAAGAAATAATTCCTTTTTATATATCTAAAAAACATTCTGATAAAACAGAAAAAATACTATTTGTTTTTAATAAAATACTAGATTTATCAAACATCCGTTTTAACAACGAAGAAATATTAGATTTAATTGAAATCCAGGATATAAGAGATAATTTTAATATTTCAGAAGAAGAAATAAATATCTTACATGAATGGATCAAAAAAGCAAATATAAGATGGGGTCTTGATAAAAAACAAAAAAGCAATATAATTTCCCCAAAAACTGATCAAAACACTTGGTTTTACGGTATTAAAAAACTACTAGTTAGTTATGCAATAAATGAAGAAGAAAAAGTTTGGGATAACATTTTATCTTTTACTTCCATTAACACTTCAAGAACAGAATTAATAGGAAAGCTAATAAATTTAATTAAAACACTTGATAAATGGAGAGAAAAATTATTATTTTCAAAAAAAATTAAATCTTGGCGTCCATTATTTATTTGTTTCATAAATGATTTTTTTTATAAGAATAAAAAAATGAGAGATAGTATTAATATGATCAATAAAAATTGGATAAAAATGATTGATGATGCGTTGTTGTCTAATTATGAAAAAAAAATTCCTATAAACATTTTGAAAAGAAAATTTTCATGTGTTATGAATTACTTCAGTAGAAAAAAATTTTTACCAGGTGTAATAAATTTTTGTCATCCATCTTTAATATGTTATATACCATTTAAAATAAAATGTATTATTGGAGCTGATCATCAAGAAATTCCTAAAAAAAAAATTTAAATTCTTTTAATTTACTGGATAAATATCAATTT
The DNA here is from genome assembly GCF_005080845.1 of Buchnera aphidicola (Rhopalosiphum padi). Lineage (NCBI taxonomy): Bacteria > Pseudomonadati > Pseudomonadota > Gammaproteobacteria > Enterobacterales > Erwiniaceae > Buchnera > Buchnera aphidicola. The sequence continues at coordinate 499,467 of NZ_CP034858.1, forward strand.
ACTAGCGATTTTAATTCTTGCAATGAAAGTTATCATATATTTCTTCAAAATTTCATTTCTACTCAAGAAATTTTTTATGTTAGTTATGTCGGATATTCTTTAAAAAATAATAACAAAATTGATCCGTCAATATTAATTGATCAATTATTAAATTATATCGCATCAAATTTTTATTTTTCAGAACATTACAATTTAAAAAATAATAAAAAAAAGATTTTTGAAAGCATTCTTAAAAAACATAAAAAAGAAGATTTTTATGAAAAAAAACAGATAAAAAAAGTTAATTTTAATAAAATTCAAAAAACAAAAAAAATAAACAAAGAAATATACAATAAAATTTTTTCTGTACAAGATTTAATAATCCTTGATTCTATTAAAATTAATTTTAAAAATATAATATCTTTTTGGAAAAATCCAATACGTTATTTCTTTAATCATACATTAAATATCAAACTTAGAAAACCGGAAAAAAATATCATAACAGAACCATTTTCAATTAATAAATTAGATAATTTTAAAATCAGTCATATAATTTTTAAAAAAATGTTAAAAAATGAAAATATAAAAGATACATTTAAAAAAATTATTTTATCTGGGGTTTTACCCCATGGATATTTTGGATTATTGCTATTAAAAGAAAAAAAGAAAGAAATAGAAACACTAATAAAACAAATTTCCAAATATAGAATATTACCTAAAAAAGAAATTTTTGATATAAAAATAGAAAAATACAATATCAACGGAAGTTTAGATGAAATACAAAGTACAGGTTTACTTCGATGGAAATTAGGTATAATTAATTATAGAGATCAGATGTCACTATGGTTAGAACACTTAATTTACTGCATTTTAGGAGGTACTGGGGAAAGTAAAATTATAGGGTATAAAAAACAAATTTTTTCTTTTTATTCTCTACCATCTAACGTAGCATATAATTATCTTTTAAACTATATTGAGGGATACAAAAAAGGAATAAAAAATCCTTTGTTACTGCTTAAATCAGGATCAAATTGGTTTGATAAAGTTTATGATAAAAAAAATAATTGCATTCACAAAGACAATAATATAAAAAGAAAAGCATATAAAACACTATGTCAGACATGGATAGGAAATGAACATATATCAGGAGAAAAAGAAGATTTGTATATACAACAAATTATTTCTAAATTAAATGTAAAAAAAATTTGTAAAATTTCTCAAAAATGGTTTACTCCAATACTAAAAAATCAAAAAAAATGAAAAAATATCTAAAATTAATATAATGAGAAAAAAATTAAATATATTTCAAATACCTCTGAACGGAATCAACTTAATTGAAGCGTCTGCAGGAACAGGAAAAACAAGTACGATCGCATTTTTATATCTACGTTTGTTATTAGGATTATCAGAAGACAAAAAAAATATAAAAAAATTACCAATAGAAGAAATACTAGTGGTAACTTTTACTAATGCAGCAAAAGAAGAACTATATATACGAATAAAAAAAAATATTGAAAAATTATATTCATCATGCATAAATAAAAAAAGCGAAGATCCTATTTTTCAATCTTTTTTAAAAAAAATAAAAAATTTTAAAGAAGCAATTTCTATATTAGAAAATGCTAAAATAAACATAAATAATGCTTCTATTTATACAATACATGGATTTTGTCAAGATATTTTACAAAACAACACTCTTAATTTTAGTGGGGAAATAATTGAAAACGAATCCTTTTTATATTTGCAAGCAACACAAGATTTTTGGAGACTTTTTTTCTATAATTTACCGAAAAAAATTATTAAAATAATTTATGAAGATTATAATAGCCCAGATGCTCTCTTAAGAGAAATAAAGCCAATATTGCAAATTAATTCACTAATAAATTTTAAAGAAAAATTTGATAAAAAGGAAACCTTAATAAGTTTTCATGAAAAGATAATAAATAAAATAAATATTTTTAAAAAAAAATGGTTGAATTATAATTCAATTATGTTAAAAATAATTAATACATTACAAATTAATAAAAGAATATATAATAGTTTTAATGTCTTTAAATGGCAAAAAAAAATCACAGAATGGGCTGAATCTGAAACGAAAGACTATAAAATTCCAATTTGTTTAAAATATTTTTCAGAAAAAAATATAGAAAAAAATACAAAAAATTATAATTTTCAAAAACATGTTTTTTTTAAAGAGATCGGCAAAATACTAAAAAAAAATTTTTCTTTAAAAAATATTATTTTATTTTATGCTATAAAAAACATTCCTAAGTTTATAAAAAAAGAAAAAGAAAAAAAATCATTGTTAGGATTTAATGATTTATTGGAAATTCTTTTAAAAAATATAAAAAAACAAAAGATTTTAAGAAAAATAATAATTAAAAAATATCCAGTGGCATTAATTGACGAATTTCAAGATACTAATAAACAACAATATCAAATTTTTAATACTTTATATAAAAATAAAAAAACAGGATTATTTTTAGTTGGAGATCCAAAACAATCAATATATAGCTTTAGAGGAGCAGATATTTTTTCATATTTGCATGCTAAATATAAAATTAAAAATTATTATTATCTTGACACAAATTGGCGCTCTTCAAAAGATATATGCAAAGCTATTAACTATTTATTTTCACGAAATAAAAATCCATTTTATTTTAAAAATATTCCATTTGAACCTATTTTATCATCTTCTAAAAACTCAAATATAAAATTTAAAATAAAAGAAAAAAATCAAGCTGCTATTTCTTTTTTCTTTCAAAAAAAAGAAAAAGTCCCTATTGAAGATTATAGAGATTGGATTGCAAAACAATGTGCAAATGAAATCAGTTATTGGTTAAATTGTGCAAAAAAAGGTGAGGCAATAATTTCATATCAAAATAAAGAGAGGGTTTTAACAGAAAAAGATATTGTTGTATTAGTTAGAAATAGAAAAGAAGCAAAAATTGTTAAAGAATCATTAGAAAAAGTTAATATTACATCAAAATATTCATCTCCCTATGAAAGTGTATTTAAAACTTCTGATGCTTATGAATTACTGTCAATACTTAAATCTATTTTGGATCCAAATGATATAAATTTGTTAAAACAATCTATTTTAACACATATTTTAAATAAAATCGCTGTTCGAAAAATAAAAGAAAATCCTAAAGAAGAGATGCCATATTTCTTAATAAAAAAATTATATGAATATAATGAAAAATGGAAAAATATAGGAATATTTAATACTATTAAAGCAATGATACTAGAATATCAGCAATATGCTAATAATTTTGAAATTTATAAAAATCAGGAAAAAAACATAAATTTTTTACATATAGCTGAATTATTGCAAGAAAAATCTGAAGATTTCTATAAAGAAAATTCTTTGATTCGCTGGTTTGAAAAAAAAATACTAGAGAAAAACACTCTATTAGAAAATGAATATATTAAAAATTTTAAAGAATCAAAAATAATAAGAATTATTACTATACATAAATCAAAGGGATTGCAATATCCTATTGTTTGGATACCTTTTATTATAGATTTTAATAAATCAAAATCATATTTTTATCATGAAAAAAAAACTCTGAAAATATTTTTTGATAATAAAAAAAATTATGAAACTTTAAAAAAATCAGATAAAGAAAGATTAGCAGAAGATTTACGTTTTTTATACGTGGCTTTAACAAGATCAATTCATCATTGCAGTATAGGAATAGCCTGTTTAATAAAAAAAAGAAAAAAAGATAAAAATAATAGCGATATTCATCAAAGTTCTTTGGGATATATCATACAAGATGGAAAATGTATGAATTATAAAGAGTTGCTAGATGAATTAAAAATACTAAATAAAAAATCGTACATTGAAGTAAAACATGAAGCTATAAACTTAAAAATTTCAACGACGAAAGATAATTTTTATGTATTATCGCAACCCCAATTTTTACTTAAAGAAATAGAATTGTATTCTCAGATAACTAGTTTTACAAAATTAAAAAAAGAAAATAAATATTTAAATAATATTCAATATGAAAATATTGAATCATGTTTTTTTAAAAAAAAAGATAAAAAACTAACAATTCATAATTTTCCATATGGTAATAAAACAGGTATTCTTATTCATTACATATTAAAAAAAATAAAATTTAATAACCCATTAAATACTAGTTGGTTTTATACAGTTTTAAAAAAATTTGAATTTTCAGAAAAATGGATACCAACATTAACATCTTGGATAAATGATATTTTAAATTTAAAAATAAATAATTTAAATATTACGTTATCGTCATTAAAAAAAACAAAATATATAAAAGAATTAGAATTTTTTTTACCTATAAAAAACATATTATATAGTCAAGATTTTAATCAAACTATTCAATCTCTTGATTTAATTTCTTCTGTTTCTCCAAAAATATTTTTTAATCCTGTTACAGGAATTTTAAAAGGTTTCATTGACTTAGTTTTTATTTTCAATAAAAAATATTATATACTTGATTATAAGTCTAATTATTTAGGTAATGATGATAATTCTTATTCTTTTGAGAATATAAAAAAAGAAATTATTAAAAATCGATATGATTTACAATATCAGCTATATACATTAGCATTACATCAATATTTAAAGAAAAAAATAAAAAAATATCATTATAAAACTCATTTCGGCGGAATATTTTATATGTTTGTACGAGGTGTAAAGAGAAAAGATAGCATTTTTTTTACTATTCCAAATTATTTGTTAATTAAAGAATTAACTAATTTATTTCTAAAAAAAAATAAGTAATTTAATTAAAATGAAGATGTCTCATTTATTAAAAAATTTAGCAAAGAAAAATATTATCAGTTTAATTGATTTTTATTTTTCGGAATTCATTTCAAAAGAAAACTCTATTGTTATGTTGGTATCTGCTTGTATGAGCTTTGAAAGTAAAAATGGTCACATTTTTTTACCAATTAAATATTTCGAAAAAAACTATTTTTTTTCTATCTCAAATAAAAAATTTATCAAAAAAATTTTAGAATGTTTAAACAAAAAAAAAATAAATTGGTCATTAGAATTATCAAAACACACGTCGTTTAGTGACGGTTCTGTTATAACTCCTTTGGTATTATTTGAAGAGAAAGTATATCTGTATAAGATATGGAAAGCTGAAAAAAAAATTTTGAAACGTTTATATGAAAATGATCAGTTTGATGGAATTAATATAAAGAAATGCTTTAACATATTAAATAATTTATTTCCTGAAAAAAAAGATGATCTTCAAAAGATAGCTGTAGCATTAACTTTAATAAATAATATTGTTTTTATAACTGGAGGACCCGGAACTGGTAAAACGACTACAATATTAAAAATAATTATTGCGTTAATAAAAAATTCAAAAAAAACAATAAAAATTCAATTATCCGCACCAACAGGAAAAGCTACAGAACATTTAATAGAAACATTAAATGATAAATTATTTGATTGTTATTTTGGTAAAGAAGAAAAAAAAATAATTTTTTTTAATCCTATTACTATACATCAATTGCTAGGAATTTCAAAAACTTCTGAAAAGGTTTTTTTTAATAAAAAAAACCGTCTAATCATGGATGTTTTAATTATTGATGAAGCATCTATGATAGATATTTTAATGATGAGTAATATATTATCAGCACTTTCTAAAAAAACTAAAATAATTTTTATTGGAGATCATAATCAATTAAAACCAGTAAAATCAAGTTCTATTTTGAAACATATTTGTAATTATGCTAAGGATGGATATAGTTTAAAAACTAAATCTATTTTAAAAAAAATTACACAAAATACAATGGAAAATAACAAAATAAACGAAAAAAATACTGCTTATATAAGTGATAAAATATGTATTCTCAAAAAAAGCTATAGATTTGGAAAAAAAACAGGAATATATATATTGTCAAATGCAATTTATAATAATAAAGAAAAAATTTTTCAAAAATTATTTAAAAACTTAATAGAAAACGTTTTCTTCTATGAAGTTAATTCTGAAAAACAATACAAAAACATGATTAGTGTTATTATTAATAGCAGTAAAATTTTTTGGAGAAAAATATACGAAAAAAAAAATATAAAAGAAATAATAAAGATTTTTAAAAATCATCAAATATTATGCATTGTACGAAATGGTTTTTTTGGTGTAAATTTTATAAATAAAATTTTAGAAGAAGAAATGTATAAAAAAAATATTTTTGATAAACGCTTTTATATAAACAACAAATTTTGGTATGTAGGAAAACCTATTATAATCACAGAAAATAATAAATATTTAGGAATATCTAACGGTGAAATAGGTATCACTAATCTTAGTAAAAAAAATATCTTACAAGTGTCTTTTTTAAAAAAAGATAATATCCTTAAAAATATTCCCGTAGAAATATTGAAAAATTATGAAACTGCTTGGTCGATGACTGTACATAAAGCTCAAGGTTCTGAATTTGACAATGTAACATTAATACTACCAAATAAAGATTCGAAAATTTTAAAAAAAGATGTTTTATACACTGGTATTACAAGAACTCGAAAAAAATTAAATATTTTTTCAACAAAAGAAATTTTTATTAAAAAAATTAAAAAAATCTAAAATAAATCAATCATTAAAATTTTAGAACAACGTTGATAATTATACATTTTCTTTTTACTTTCGGGAAGCATTTCAACATCTACTAAAATAAAACCTCTTTCTTGAAACCAATGGATACTTTGAGTGGTAAGAACAAAAAGTTTTTTTAAATTCATTTTCTTAGCATTTAACCTCATTTTTTTTAACAACAAATCTCCTCTTGAAGAATTTCGATAATCAGGATGAACAGCTACACATGCCATTTCACCTATTTTTTCTTTAAAAAAAGGATACAACGCAGCACAAGCAATAGTTAAATTATCACGTTCAATAATAGTAAATTTATCTACTTCTATTTCTAATTGTTCTCTTGATCTACGTACTAAAATTCCTTTTTTTTCTAAAGGACGAATTAATTCTAGAATACCTCCAATATCGTTGATATTTGCTTGTCGTATTTTTTCTGCAGATTCCATAACCATCTGTGTTCCGATTCCATCACGCGAAAATAATTCTTGTAGTAGTGCTCCATTTTTATGATAGCTAATCAAATGACTGCGATTGACTCCGCTTTTACAAGCTTGGATTGCTCCTTTTAAAAATCGTACTGTTGAAGAGATGTAATCACCTTGCTGCTCTAATTTTTTAATTTTATTTTGTATATCATTAGGCAATAATTCAGAAATAGTTTTTCCCTGACTATCAATTACACCTTGCTTACTACAAAAACCTATCATTTTTTCAGCTTTTAACTTAATACTAACTTGAGTTGCAATTTCTTCAGAAGTTAAATTAAAACTTTCTCCTGTAACAGAAACAGCTACTGGTCCAATTAAAACTATGGCTCCATTTTCTAATTGACAATTAATCGCTTTCTTGTCAATTCTTCTAATACGACCACTATGACAATAATCTATACCATCATCTACACCTAAAGGTTGAGCAATAATAAAATTACCGCTGACAACATTAATGTTAGCTCCTTGTAAAGGGGTATTGCTTAAACTCATTGAAAGACGTGCTGTTATGTCAAGTTGTAATCTTCCTGCCGCTTGTTTTACCTGTTCTAAAGATAACAAATCAGTAATACGTATATATTTATGATAAGTGATTTTAATATTTTTTTCTTTTAAATTAGTGTTAATTTGAGGGCAAGATCCATATACTACAATCAAACGAATACCTAAACTATGCAATAATCCTATATCATTAATAATACCGGAAAAATTCCCATATTTAATTGCCTCACCACTTAACATTATTACAAATTTTTTCCCGCGATGAGCATTAATATAGGGTACACTATGGCGAAAACCCTGAACTAATTCAGTAGTACGCTCTCTCATGATAATCCTCTTGCATTTTTATTTAAATCTATATATTATTTTTTATATAATTCACTTTTTTTTGAACATATATTTTATCTTAAAAAATCAAAAATAAAAAAATTTTGTCATATTTGTAATATGAATTTTTAAAAAAGTAAAATTTGGAATATTTTTTGTAAGATGGGATTATTTTTTTAGAATCTGAAAAATTGGTTGCGGGGGCTGGATTTGAACCAACGACCTTCGGGTTATGAGCCCGACGAGCTACCAGACTGCTCCACCCCGCGCCTTTTAGTAATAAAGAATACATCTTTAATAAAAAAAAAGCAACCTTTTTTTTAATGATTTTTTCTTAGATTCGAATATATTGTTTATTAAAAAAACTTAAAAATATTTAATAAAACTGCTATGCTTAACTTTTATATACTTAATAAAATTTATATACTTAATGAAATCAAAAAGAAAGAAAATATAACAAAAATAATCTTAACTTTAATTTTTATTTTTTCAGTAGCCTTTTCAACTCAAAATACAAATCAAGGTCAACAATATAAAAATAAGTTAATTAAAAACTTTACTAATGTAAAAAAAATAAATACAAAAACTAAATTAGTGAATCAAAAAGAATTTCTTCTACAACTTGAAAAGATTAAATTTTTTTCTCCAAGTTTATATGCAAAAAATATATCTACTTATAACGTTATATTAAAATGGTTAAAAAAAAAGCAGATATAAATGAACTAAACAAATTTGGAATTAATTTATTTCAAATGAAAGGTGTAGATAACTACGGGAATGTTAAAATAACCGGATATTATACACCAATAGTAAAAGCAAGTAAGATAAAAAGAAAAAATTTTATATATCCAATATACAGAATGCCTTCTAATTTTAAAAAAAATGAAACATTACCACAGAGAAAAGATATATATAATGGTGTTCTGAAAAAAAAATATGTTTTAGCTTATAGCAATTCTTTAATAGATAATTTTATTATGGAAATTCAAGGCAGTGGTTTTATAGATTATGGTAATAAAAAACCATTATCTTTTTTTAGTTATTCAAAAAAAAATAATTGGCCATATACAAGTATTGGTCAAATTTTAATAAAAAATGGAGATATACAAAAAAAAAACATGTCGATGCAAGCTATTAAAAACTGGTGTAAACATCATAATCAAAAGGAAATACAAGATTTACTTGAAAAAAATAAATCTTTTGTTTTTTTTAAAGAAACTAGAAGAAAAGAAGCATATGGTGCTAGTGCAATACCATTAGTTGAAAAAGCAGCGATGGCAGTAGATAAATCTATAATAAAAAGTGGAAGTGTAGTGTTAGTACAAATACCTTTGCTTGATAAAAAAGGGGCTTTTACTCATAAATATGAAATGTATTTATTAATTGCATTAGATGTAGGAGGTGTGATTAAAGGACAACACTTTGATATTTACCAAGGAATCGGAGAAAAAGCTGGTTTATTAGCAGGTTTCTATAATCATTATGGATACGCTTGGATACTTAAAGTTTGATTCAAAAAAATAACTAAAAAAGAAAAATTATGAACATAATTCAATCAGGAATTACCGTTAAAAATACTTCTATCGCTATAATAATAGCCAGATTTAATGAATTTATTAATAAAAATTTATTATCTGGAACAATAGATACATTAACAAGAATAGGTCAAATAGAGAAAGAAAAAATTTTACAAATATATGTTCCTGGAACTTATGAAATACCCGTAGTAGCAAGTTATCTTGCAAATACTAATAAATATGATGCCATAATTGCAATTGGTACAATTATCAAAGGAAGTACTGATCACTTTAAACATATTGCAAATGACACCTATGGGAATCTTTCAAAGATAAGCGCAAAGTATTTTATACCAATCACAATGGGAATATTAACTACAGAAAATATTCAACAATCTATTGAAAGATCAGGTGCGAAAATGGGTAATAAAGGATCTGAAGCTGCCTTAGCTGCATTAGAAATGATTAATGTTATGAAAAAATTAAAAAAAATAAACAATTAAATTATGGAATATAACGAATTTGAAATTATATCTAAATTTTTTAAAAACCGTCAAAGAAAAGATAAAAATCAAATCAAGGGAATTGGAGATGACAGTGCTTTAATAAAAGTACCAAAAAAAAATTTTCTTGCAATTAGCACTGATACTTTAGTTGAAGGAAAACACTTTTTAAAAAATATAACTCCTAAAGAGTTAGCATACAAAGCTGTGGCAGTTAATCTTAGTGATTTAGCTGCTATGGGGGCTAAACCAAAATGGATCACATTGTCTATTACAATGCCAAAATCTGACAGTATATGGCTGAAGTCATTTAGTATAAGCTTCTTTAATATTTTAAATAAATATGGATTAAATTTAATTGGAGGAGATACAAATTCTGGTCCTTTAAGTATAACATTAAGTATTTATGGATTAATAGAGAGAAAAAATGCATTGCTACGAGAAAATGCTAAAAACGGAGATTTAATATACATAACTGGAAATCTCGGAGAAAGTGCTGCAGGTTTATCTTTACTTCAAAAAAAAACTTTTTTAAAAAATGTAAAAATATGCAATTATTTAATCAAAAAACATCTAAAACCTATTCCTAGAATTTCTGAAGGAATAGTTTTAAGAAATATTGCCAATGCCGCTATTGATATATCAGACGGTCTAATTTCTGATTTAGGTCATATATTAAAAAGTAGTAAATGTGGAGCTGATATTAATTTAAATCAAATACCTATTTCTAAAGTTTTAATTGATAACTTTAAAATTAATCAATATTTAAACTGGGCTTTAAATTCGGGGGAAGATTATGAATTATGTTTTACTATTTCGAAAAAAAATGTTAAAAAATTAAATTTAGCTATTAAAAAAAAAATAATTAAATGTACGTGTATCGGTTATGTTACACCCATAGAAAATGGATTTAATTTAATAAAAAATCAAAAAAAAATAATTTTTAAAAAAACAGGTTTTAATCACTTTATTTAAAAAATATTTAAATACAAAAATATTGGTGAAATATGAAAGACATATTTTATATGACACGAGCAATAAAAATTAGTAAATTAGGAGAATTTACAACTTCTCCAAATCCTAATGTAGGATGTGTAATAGTAAAAAATAATCAAATTGTAGGAGAAGGTTGGCATGAACAATATGGAAAAAATCATGCCGAAATTAATGCTTTAAAAGTAGCAGGAGAAAAAGCACAAGGCTCAACTGCTTATATTACACTCGAACCATGTAATTATTTTGGGAAAACCCCTCCATGTTGCGATGCAATTATAGAATCTGGAATAAAAAATGTAATAATATCTAGTTTAGATCCTAATCCTAAAGTCTCTGGAAAAGGAGTTTTATATCTTAGAAAAAAAGGTATTTGTGTAAAAACAGGGTTAATGTCAAAAGAATCTCAGAAGTACAATAAAGGATTTTTTAAAAGAATGAGAACAGGATTGCCATGAATACAACTAAAATTAGCAATGTCAATAGATGGAAGAATAGCAATGCAAAATGGAGAAAGTCAATGGATTACTTCAAAAAATTCACGTGAAGATGTGCAAAAATTCCGTGCAAAAAGCTCGGCTATTCTTACTAGTAGTACTACTATATTAAATGATAATCCTTTACTAACTGTACGTCATAAAGACTTTAATAAAGAAACGTTATCTGTTTTTCCTAAAAAAATATTTCAACATCCTATAAGGGTTATTATAGATAGTAAAAACCGTGTTAAAAAATCGCATAAAATAATACAAACAAAAGAAAAAATTTTATTAATGCGATTAAAATTAGACAAAGAAATATGGCCAGAAAACATAAAACAAATTATAATGAATTCGCATAAAGAAAATGTTGATTTGTTGTCTGTTTTAAAATTTTTAGGAAATTCAGAAATTAATAATTTATGGATAGAAGCAGGCAGTACTTTATCTGGTTCTTTTTTAAAACTAGAATTAATTGATGAAATCATTATATATATGGCACCTAAAATATTAGGACATAAAGCAAAACCATTATTTATTTTTGATAATAAATTAAAATTATTTAACTGTCTTAAATTTAATTTTAAGGATATTCGTCGAATAGGACCTGATATACGATTGAAATTAGAACCTAAAAACAAAAAATTTTAAAATAAAATAGAATTGGAAAAAAATATGGTAATAAAACCAAATTTTCGACGAAAAGCTCGTGCTTGTGCTTTACAAATGTTATATTCTTGGGAAATTTCTCAAAATAATATAAAAGATAGTGCAATAGAATTTCTAAAAGAAAAAAATAAAAAAAACATTGATATTATATATTTTTATGAATTAATCATAGGAATAACCTATGATTGTAAAAGTATAGATAATTTAATGAAACCATATTTGTCTCGTTCATTAAAAGAACTAGGACAGATTGAAAAAGCTATTCTTAGAATTTCATTCTATGAACTATATAAAAGAAATGATATACCTTATAAAGTATCTATTAATGAAGGTATTGAATTAGCAAAATTATTTGGATCTGAAGATAGTCATAAATTTATTAATGGTGTTTTAGATAAAGCGGCATTGAAAATAAAAAAATAAAGAATTAAAAAAAATTTTATTATTCTAATCTGACAACCATAAAAGTATTTTTTTTTGAATTCCTTCTGAATCTAATTGATAATCATGTTTAATTTCTTCTTGACTACCTTGAGAAATAAATGTGTCCGGCAATCCAATATTTAAAACTGGAAGTAAAATCTTTTTCATCATAATGAACTCATTTACTGCACTACCTGCGCCACCAGCAATAACGCCTTCTTCAATTGTAACAAAAAACTTATATTTTAACGATAATCTTAAAATCATATTTGTATCTAATGGTTTAACAAATCTCATATCAATAAGTGTGGCATTTAAACTTTCTGCTGCTAAATAAGCGTTTTGTAACAAAGTACCAAAATTTAAAATAGCTATTTTCTCTCCAATTCTTTTAATAAGAGATTTACCTAATGGAATTGGATTCATTGGTGATAATGATATTCCAATACCCTTACCTTTTGGATATCTAACTACACTAGGACCTTCTTTATGCATATAACCTGTATACAACATTTGTCTACATTCATTTTCATCACTTGGAGTCATGATGATAATTCCAGGAATACATCTTAAATAAGATAAATCAAAAATTCCTTGATGTGTTGGACCATCATGTCCTACTATTCCCCCTCTATCAATGGCAAATAAAACCGATAATTTTTGTAATGCCACATCATGTATAATTTGATCATAAGCACGTTGTAAAAAAGTAGAATAAATTGACACAACAGGTTTATATCCTGCAATAGCGAGACCAGCTGCAAAAGTGACGGCATGTTGTTCAGCAATAGCAACATCAAAATATTGATTAGGGAAAAGACGGGAAAATTTTAACATCCCTGAACCCTCACACATAGCAGGTGTAATAGCTATTATTTTTTTATCAAATGAAGCCACTTCACATAACCAAGAACCAAAAACATCTGAATAAGTAAGAACTTTAGAAGATGAAGAAAGAGATTGAGGTACTGTATGCCATTTAATTGGATCTAATTCTGCAGGGAGATAACCTTTTCCTTTTTTAGTAATTAAATGCAGTAAACAACTCTTTTTTTTATCTTTTATTTTTTTAAAAATTTCAATTAATTTAAAAATGTTATGCCCATCAAATGGACCTAAATATTTAAAATTTAAATTTTCAAATATTGAAAAATTGACAATTTCGTTAGTTTTTTTTATATTTCTTAAAAATTTTAAATGTTTATTTAAAGCACCTATATTTCTTGAAATAGACATTTGGTTATCATTTAGTACAACTAAAAGATCAGATTGTATCACACCCGCATGATTCATGGCCTCAAAGGCCATACCTGCAGTCATAGCTCCATCACCCACAACGCAAATAGTTTTTCTATTTTTTCCTTCTTTTCCAGCGGCAATTGACAATCCCAAACCTGCACTAATTGAAGTAGAAGAATGTCCGACACTTAAAACATCATATTTGCTTTCCTCTCGAAAAGGGAAAGAATGTAATCCATTTTTTTTTCTAATACTACCTATTTTTTTAGCTCTTCCTGTTAATATTTTATGCGGATAAGATTGGTGTCCTACGTCCCATAACAAATTATCAAACGGAGTATTATAAACATAATGCAAAGCGACTGTAATTTCAATCACACCCAATCCAGAAGCAAAATGTCCTTGAGTAATAGAAATAACGTCCAATAAATATTTTCGTAATTCTATACATAATTGAGGTAATTGTTTAATCGATAAAAGTCGCAAACGTTTTACTGAATTAGCAAAAGATAAAATTGGATATCTTGTAATATCAAAGTTCATTGGAAACTCATTATTAAACTTATTTAAAACGTTTAATGATAAATTGCGTTAGTAATTCTAATTTATTAACATCAAATTTTTTTTTTAAATGTTCTAATGCAAAAAAAGCTTCTTTATATAGTTCTTTTATTTTAATTTTAGATTTTTTTAATCCTATTAATAATGGATATGTATTTTTTTTATCTTTCAATTTTTTAGTATCATTTTTTAAATCAAAAATATCATCTTGAATTTGAAAAGCCAAACCAATAGAAATTGAAAATTTATCTAAAATAAATAAAATTTCTTTAGAAAAATGATTTGACGAAAAACAAGCTAAACGTATAGAACACCGAATTAAAAATGCAGTTTTATATAAATTAATCTCTTCTAGTTCAGATATATTTATATTTTTTTTTTCTTTTTCTAAGTCTAACATTTGACCCATGCACATCCCGGAATAACCAATTGAATTAGAAAATTCAGAAATCATTTTTAAACGCATTGAATCATGAACTCCTGGCATATGATTACTTGATAAAATATTAAATGCCAATCCTTGTAATGCATCACCTGCTAATAAAGCAAAATTTTCACCATATTTTATATGACAAGAACTCTTTCCTCTTCTAAAATGATCATTATCAATACATGGTAAATCGTCATGAATTAAAGAATAAGAATGAACTAATTCAACAGCTGCAGATATAACATCAAGTGTAGTAATATGTACTTGAAACATGTCGCCAATAATATATATTAAACATGAACGTAATCTCTTTCCTCCTAATAAAGTACTGTATTTCATTGCCTTTAAAAGAACAGAATTTTGAAAAGGCAATTCCTGTATTATTTCAAATAACTTTTTATTTATACGATTACAATAAGTCTCATATAAATGAGAAAAATTCATATTCCAACACCTAAAAGAAGAATAATTATTAGACTAATAAAAAAATTAACTTAAAATATATAAATATTCGCAATATTTATATAAATTATACTACAAAAAAGTTATTTCTTACAAAAAAAACTAAATATAAACCATATAAAAACAATAAAAATTTCAAATAAAAAAATATCTTTAGTACTCAAAAAGGTATATAACCATCCGTTTAAAATCCCTCCGAAAGCTATCCCTAAGAATTGACTTGTAGAATAAACGCTCATTATACTACCTTTATAGTGATTTATAGATATTTCTTGACTTAAATATGAAGGAAAAAAAATTTCTAATATATTAAAAGCAATAAAAAAAACTTGTAAAGAAAATATTAAACATATCAAATTATGATTTGATAATAAAAAAAATAAAAATGATAAAAAAATAAAAAAAATACATATTTCAATAACATTTTTTAAAAAAAAATGAAATTTAAAATAAAAAACAATAAAAAACAAAATAAAAAAAGAAATTATTATAGTAGTTAAATAGACTATCCAATGATAATGTAACAAAAGACCAGAACATTCAAACTCATAAGGTAAAATTAAAAAATTCATTGTTAATAAAAAATGAAGAGAAAAAACACCTAAATAAAATCTAACAAATATTTTATTAAAAATATATTGTATTTTATGCTGAAAAATATCTTTTTTTTGATTTTTTAAAATTTTCTTCTCAGAAGAAGGAATAAAAAAAAGAACAATTAGAATAGAAAAAATAGATAATATAGCCGAAATCCAAAAAATAGAAAAAAAACCAAAATTTTCAGCAATGATTGGTCCAGAAACAATAGAAATTAAAAAAGAAATAGCAAAACTTGCACCTATAATAGAAATTGATTTTATACGATTTTCTTTACGAATTAAATCAGATAATAATGCCATAGAAACACCAGAAATAGCTCCAGAACCTTGTATGGCTCTACCAATTATTAAAGTCCAAATTGAACTAGTACTAATAGCAATAAGACTACCAATAAAAAAAATAAAAAGACCAAATATGATTACTTCCTTGCGACCAAATCTATCAGAAAGCATTCCAAAAGGAATTTGAAATATTATTTGAGTCACCCCATAAATACCAATAGACAATCCAATTAAAAATTTATTTCCATTATTTAAATATAATCCATATTTACTTAAAATAGGAAGAACTGCAAATATACCTAACATTCGTAGCAAAAAAACAATACAAAAACTCAACGTAACTTGTAATTCTACAAAATTCATTTTATAATTTTTCATATCCAACTCAATTGTTATTAAAATTTTATACCTTATTTACATTATGCTAAAAAAAAATCATAAAAAAAAAATATATAAAAAAATCGAAAAAGACAGCGAAGGATTTTTAAAAAAAGCTACAGATTGGAATATAAAATTAGCAAAAGAAATTGCAAAAAAAGAAAAAATTATTTTGAAGGATGATCATTGGAAAGTAATACATTTTATAAGAAAATTCTATTTCGAATTTAATATAACACCATCTATGAGAATGTTGATTACAAGCATAGAAAAAGAAATAGGTCGAGAAAAAAGTAATAGTATTTATTTATTTAAACTTTTTCCTGAAGGACCAGCTAAACAAGCAAGTAAGATAGCTGGTATACCTAAACCTTCACAATGTTTATAAAAATTTAAAACACAAAATCTATAGACATCAAAAAATTAAATAATGTAACTATTACGATAGAAAAATAAAATAATTTACTAGAAAGTTTCTTATCATCTCTTGCTCGTATGCTTAAATAGGATATATATAACCAATAAAAACAAGCAAAAGAAAAAAATAAAAGAAAAATATAACTTAAATAACCTAAAAAAGTTAACATCGAAGTAGAAATCATAAAGCATATTATATAGTAAAAGATATGTTTTTTAGTTTTTAAAATGCCTTTTATTAGAGGAAAAAAAGGTAAACTTGCTCTTCTGTAATCATTGATATGAAGAATAGAAATAGCATAAAAATGAGACATTTGCCAAAATATAAAAGTAATAAAGAGCAAAAAACAAAAAAAATCAATATCATTGCTAACAGCAGTGTGTCCAATAACAGAAGGAATAGAACCTGAAAAACTCCCAACAAAGGTTGAGTATATTGATTTTCTCTTAAATAAAAAAGTATAGAAAAAAACATAGATAATAAATCCTATAAAAGATAAAAACATTGATAAAATATTCACTAAAAAACCTAATATTAAAAACCCCACAATTCCAATAAAACAAGCAAAAATTAATGCTGATATGGGGCTTATTAAGTTTCTTACTAAAACTCTGTTCTTAGTTCTATTCATTTTATTATCTATATCGATATCAATTAGATTATTAAAAATACAGCTTGAAGCAATAACTAAAGAAGTTCCGAAAATAGTAAAGAAAAATAAAAAAAAATTAAAATTAGGAAAAGATGAAAACAAAAAACTACCTATTATTAAAATAATATTTCCAATAATAATACGAGGTTTTGTTATTTCTAAATAATTTTTTAACATATAAATAAAATATTTTCAAGTAAGTAGTAGTTAAAACATAAGATGATGATTTAAATTATACATAATCCATACAGAACCAAACACAATAATAAAAATAATAATTAATACAAATAATAAAGATATAATATTCCACGAATTTTTTTTAGAAAAACTTAAATGTAAAAAAAATACAAAATGAACTATAATTTGGCTAAAAGCACATAGTAAAATTACAAAAAAATTCACTTTTCTAGAAAATAAATGATTTAAAGTACAAAAAAATGGAATAATAGTTAAAAATAAAGAAAACAAAAAACCTACTATATAAGACTTTATTTCTTTATTAAAATTGTTTTTTATTTTTTCACATTTATTCATTAAATAACTCCATTTAAATAAACAAAAGTAAAAACACAGATCCATATAATATCTAAAAAATGCCAAAACAAACTAAAACATAATATTCGAATACGAATAGTGTTAGTTATTCCTAAATTGAATAGTTGATAAAAAATAGATAATATAAAAATTAAACCAAAAAAAATATGAATACCATGAACACCAATAATAGTGAAAAAAATAGAAAAAAAAGCATGTCGACTAGGACTATAGTTTTCTAAAACAAGTTGATGAAATTCATTAATTTCCATTAATAGAAAAGATAAACCTAAAAAAAATGTTAAAAGTAAATAAAAATATATTATTTTAATATTTTTTTTATTTTTTTGTATAGTCAGCATGCCACATGACAATGAACTTAATAATAAAATAAATGTTTCTAGAAAAACATAAGATAAATTAAAAATTTTATGATTAATAAAATTTGTAGAAAAATTTGAAGAAATAATTGCATATACAGCAAATAAAACAGCAAATATTATGCAATCGCTCATCAAATATATCCATAATCCAAATAACTTATTATTTTTTATTTTTTCTTTTATCATTTTAAACCTGCTTTTTGAAGATTTTCTAAGTGTCGATTTTCAATATTTTTGACTTCTTTCACTGATATAGTGTACTCAATATTTTCGTCTATACTTTTAAAAATTAAACTTATAATAACAATGAACAAAGATAAACAACACAACCAGATAATATCCCATACTGCAGAAAAACCAAAAAGTAAAGAAAAAAAACTAATAAAAACACCTAGTCCTGTATTTTTAGGCATATGAATTTCATTATATTGATTTTCTTGAACTTGATTCTTTTTCTGTTTTCTTTCCCAAAAATCATCTTTATTTTTAATATCTGGAATAATAGCAAAATTATATAATGGAGCAGGAGAAGAAGTAGACCATTCTAGAGTTCTTCCATCCCATGGATCACCGGTAATATCTAAATTAACATGACGATCTCTTACTGAAACCCAAAATTGAATTATTTGACATAGTATACCTATACCAATAATAACAGCACCAATAGCTGCAATAGATAATAAAAAATGAAATTCAATATCAATATTTTGACTTAAACGACGAGTCATTCCCATAAAACCTAAAAAATACAATGGCATAAAAGCAGTAAAAAAACCTATTATCCAAAACCAAAAAGCACGTTTACCCCAAACTTCATTTAGAATAAAACCAAATAATTTAGGAAACCAGTAATTGATTCCAGCAAAACAACCAAAAACAACACCACCAATTATAACATTATGAAAATGAGCAACTAAAAACAAGCTATTATGTAACATGAAATCAACAGGAGGAATAGATAACAACACACCTGTCATTCCACCAATAGAAAAAGTAATTAAAAATCCAATAGTCCATAGCATGGAAGAATGCATATAAACTCGACCTTGATACATTGTAAACAACCAATTAAAAATTTTTACTCCAGTAGGAATCGCTATAATCATAGTAGTAATTCCGAAAAAAGCATTAACGTTTGAACCAGCACCCATGGTAAAAAAATGATGAAGCCAAACAATAAAGGATAAAACAGTAATAGCTAAAGTTGCCCAAACTAAAGATACGTATCCAAATAAACGTTTTTTTGAAAAAGTAGCAACTACTTCTGAAAAAACACCAAATACAGGAAGAACTAAAATATAAACTTCTGGATGACCCCAAATCCATATTAAATTAACATACATCATTGCATTTCCACCAAATTCATTAGTAAAAAAATGAAAAGAAAAACAACGATCTAAAGTTAACAATAAAAGAGTTATAGTTAAAACTGGGAAAGAAATTACAATCAGAATATTAGTACATAAAGAAGCCCAAGTGAAAACTGGCATTTTAAAAAAACACATTCCTGGTGCTCTCATTTTTAAAATTGTTACTAAAAAGTTAATGCCTGTCAAAGTAGTGCCAATCCCGGAAATTTGAAGACTCCAAATCCAGTAATCTACTCCTACTCCTGGACTATATTTAACTCCAGACAATGGAGGATACGCCAACCATCCTGTCTGTGCAAATTCACCTATTCCTAAAGAAAGAGTGAGTAAAATAGCACCACTTACATTTAACCAAAAACTTAAATTATTGAGAAAGGGAAAAGCCACATCACGAGCTCCAATTTGTAATGGAATCACTAAATTCATTAATCCAATTACAAGAGGCATGGCTACAAAAAAAATCATTATAACACCATGAGCTGTAAATATTTGATCATAATGGTGCGGTGGTAAAAAACCTGTATTTCCTGAAGATGCAATTACCTGTTGAGTTCGCATTAATATTGCATCAACAAAACCACGAAACAACATAATAAATGCAAGTATTCCATACATAATAGATATTTTTTTATGATCTACCGTAGTAAACCATTCAAACCATAAATATTTCCATTTTTTAAAATAAGTAATACTCAAAGAAACACATAATGCAATTAGAATAATGGAAATATATGTAACCATTATAATTGGCTCATTAAAAGGTATAGCGTTTAATGTCAATTTTCCAAACATTTTTATTTCCTCTACATTTAACATTTTATATTAAAGTTTTCTAATGTTTGAATACTTTGTTCTTTAAATAAGTTTGATTAATTATCTCATTAAATAAATTTTTCTTAACATCCGAAAAATATTCTATGAAATGATTTTCGTTAGGTAAAGAAATGGTATTAAAAATATTCATTTGATTTAGTTTTTTAGGGGATTTTTGTGCTTTTTTAATCCAATTTTCAAATTTTTTAGTATCTAATACAGATATTGCAGTAAATTTCATATTCGAAAAACCTCTACCACTATAATTAGATGATATTCCTTTATATTTTCCGGGAGCATTAGCAATTAAATTCAATTTAGTCATCATTCCAGGCATAGCATATATTTGACTACCAAGAGAAGGAATAAAAAAAGAATTCATAACAGAGTTAGAAGTAATATGAAAAATTATAGGTCTATTTACAGGAAACATAATTTCGTTAATAGTTGCAATACGATATTCAGGATAGATGAACAACCATCTCCAATCTAATGATATAACATCTATTTTTATAGGTTTATATTTAGAAATTATAGATTTTTGAGGATCTAATATATGACTATAATTCCATGTTAAAAAAGCCAAAAAGGAAATTATTAAAATTGGAACTGTCCATACTACTACTTCTATTTTTTTAGAATCAGACCAATTTGGTTTATATTGTTCATTTACATTAGACGCATGATATTTTACCGAAAAATATACAGTCATAAAAATTACAGGAATTATTACAAATAGCATCATTAAAAAAGATATTAATAATATTGAACATTCTTGAATAGCAATTGTTCCATGAGGATTTAATAAAACACTATTGCAACCGTGTAACATAAAAACAATTGAAATTAATAATAATGTCTTAAAAAAATTATTAAAATTTATAGATATCATTAAAAAACCTCAAAATATAATATTTATTATTAAAAATTTTTATCTTATAAAATATTATTTTTAATTAAATTTTTTATTTAATATAAATTAAATTAAAGAATACTATTATCTTATAAAATCAATAATTTGTGAAATAATTGAATTATTTTTTAAAAATTGATAACATTTAAAATAAAAAAATATATTTTTATCAATAAAATCAATTGTTCATTAAATTTTTATTCAAAAAAAAATGTTTAAAAAAAAACATATATAAATATAATACAAAATATTTTTTATCACAATTTCTATCTTTTATCTAAAATCAGTTAGGATATAACAATAATTCCATGTATCTAAAAAAAATAAAAAAACACTTAGAATCTAAAATCAATATAAGTTCTATTAATATTTACGATGATAGCAAACTGCATAACTATTCTACGAATACGAACATAATTAGTCATATAAAAATTATTATCGTTAGCGATGATTTTATTGATAAAAATTTAGTTTTTAGACACCGTATAATTTTTAAATCTTTAAAAGAAATAGAAAAGGAAAGTATATATTCAATTACACTATATACTTATACTCTAAACGAATGGAAAGATAAAAAATATCAAGAATTTAATTCTATAAAATGTGTTAAAAAATAACAAAAAATTTTGTTTTAAGAAGCCAATTATTTAATATATTTTTCAAATTATGAAAACAAATGTTTAAAAAAATTATCTAGCAAGATAAACTTTAAATTATAAAGTTTTTAAAAAAATATCTAAAAATAATTAATTAAATTAAAAATATACTAGAAATTTTTATAGATTTGAAAAAATTGATTTTTATTTAAAATAAATCTCATAAAGAATATGAAATATTAAAAATGTAGAATATTTTTTAAAGTTATAGAATATCTAAAACAATTTGAGGCAAAAAATGAAATTTTTTATGGAAAAAAATAAAAAAAATAGTGATCGTGTCACAATTAAGATTCCAAAAAAGCTAGTTAATAACGATCTTATACAAAAATTTGTTCAAATTAATAAAACAACAAAAATAAATGGTTTTAGAAAAGGAAAAACTCCTATTAAAATTATACAAGAAAAATATGGTAATGAAGTTTATTATGATGTATTTAATAAACTAATGCAAAAATTTTTTTATGAATTTATAAAAAAAGAAAAAATAAAAATTATTGGTTTTCCAAAATATTTTATGCACGAAAATGAAGATGAAAAAGAATATTTTAAATATTCTGTAGACTACGAAGTTTATCCAGAATTTAAAATAAAAGATGTAAAACTTATTACAGCAGAAAAAATAATAGTGAATGTTACAGATGAAGATATAAGAAAAAACGTAGATAAACAAAAATATAAAGAAGATAAGTGGAATAAAGTTAATAGAGCAGTTAAAATTAACGATCTAGTAACAATTAATTATTGTATTTATGAAAACAATAAAAAAATAGAAAAATTCGATACAGAAGAAGTTAAGTTTATCGTTTCTCAAAATAATTTTATACCTGAATTAAATAATAAAATAATAAACCATTTTATCAACGATGTTATTTTTTTAAAAATAAATTTTTATAAATTTCATCCAGAAGAAGAATTACGTAGTAAAGACATTACATTTAAAATTAAAATATTAAATATTGAAGAAAAAGAAGAAAATATTGAAATACAACAAAACATAAAAAAAATTAAAGAAAATGAACTGACCGAATTAAACTATAAAACTATAAAAAAAAATATTATTGATCAAATAAAAAATTTAACTCAAAATCATTTACAAAATCAAATCATAAAAAAATTAACAATAGAAAATCCTATAAACATACCTTCAATTTTATTAAAAGAAGAAATAAATTTTTTATATAATAAATATACAAAAGAATATAAAGAAAAAAAAGATAATATTTTAGAAAAAAAATATCATACTGATCTCGAATCAAAAGCTAAAAAAAGATTACAAATAAAATTAATTATAGAAAAAATTATCAATAATAATAAAATGTTAGTAAATGAAAAAAGAGTAGAATTGTTAATAAAAAAAATATCTTTAAACTATAAAAAACCATTAGAAATTATTAATATATATAAAAATAACGCAAGATTAAAACAAACTATAAAAGATATAGAATTAGAAATGCAAGTTATGGAATTCCTGATAAAAAACATTAAAATTATTAAAAAACAGTGGACTCTGGATGAAATTATGAATTATAACTGGAGACATAATGAAGAAACTTTTATCTAAAATTAGTTTTTTAAATTCTAATATATTAAGAATATAATTTTTAAAAAATATACTTTATATTAAAAAATTAAATTTTAAATAATTTTAATTGAAATATATACTACAATATTCTACAGAGAAAATTAAATGACATCTAATTCAGTATTAGTTCCCATGGTAGTTGAACAACATTCAAGAGGGGAACGTTCATATGATATATATTCTAGATTATTGAAAGAACGGATAATTTTTATAACAAGTACCATTGAAGATAACATGGCAAGCACTATTGTAGCACAAATGCTATTTCTAGAAGCAGAAGATTCAGAAAAAGATATATTTTTGTATATCAATTCACCAGGTGGAATTATTACATCAGGAATGTCTATTTACGATACCATGCAATTTATAAAACCTGATGTTAATACTATTTGTATAGGACAAGCATGTTCAATGGCAGCTTTTTTACTTTCATCTGGAACTAAGGGTAAACGATCTTGTTTACCAAATTCAAGAATTATGATTCATCAACCATTGGGTGGATATCAAGGACAAGCATCAGATATTGCAATTCATGCACAAGAGATTATAAAAATGAAAAAGAAATTAAATCAATTAATGTCTTTTCATACCGGTCAATCTATTAAAAAAATCAATAAAGATACAGAACGAGATTGTTTTTTATCAGCAAAAGAGTCTATAAAATATGGATTAATTGATTTAATTTTAACTCAACGTTAACAAAAATTTTTTATTAAAGAGAATAAAATAGAATCTATTTACTCAAAAAATCAATAAATATATTAATAAAAAGGTTAAAAAATATGACAGATAAGAGTAAAGACAATTCTAAAAAACTGCTTCAATGCTCTTTTTGTGGGAAAAATCAAAAAGAAGTAGAAAAATTAATAGCCGGTCCAGCAGTCTATATATGCGATGAATGCATAAGATTATGTAATAATATTATTAAAGAAACAAAAACCACAAAAGAAATAGAAGATGATGAACTAAGTTACTTACCTACACCACGTGAAATTAAAAAACATCTTGACAATTATGTAGTAGGTCAAAACCATACAAAAAAAGTTTTATCTGTAGCTGTTTACAATCATTATCAACGTATCCGTAACATTTCTAAAAATTCAGATAATGTTGAACTTGGTAAAAGTAATATTTTATTAATTGGACCAACTGGTAGTGGAAAAACTTTATTAGCAGAAACACTGGCAAAATTATTAAATGTACCATTTAGCATTGCTGACGCAACTACTTTAACTGAAGCAGGATACGTCGGAGAAGACGTAGAAAATGTCATACAAAAACTATTGCAAAAATGTAAATACAATGTCAAAAAAGCAGAATTAGGGATTGTTTATATAGACGAAATAGATAAAATTTCAAGAAAATCTGATAATCCTTCTATTACTAGAGATGTTTCTGGGGAAGGAGTACAACAAGCTTTGTTAAAATTAATTGAAGGTACCTTAGCATCAATTCCACCACAAGGTGGAAGAAAACATCCACAACAAGAATTTTTACAAGTTAATACTTCAAATATTTTATTTATATGTGCAGGGGCATTTTCAGAACTTTCTAAAATTATTTCTAAAAGAATTGATACTGGTAATACAATTGGTTTTAATACTAGTCTTAAAAAGAAAAAAAAGAAAGAATCAGAACAATATTTGTTGCAACAAGTCGAATCAAAAGATTTAATAAAATTTGGATTAATTCCTGAATTTATTGGTCGTTTACCTATAGTTACTATTTTAAACGAATTAAATGAAGATGCTCTCGTTAAGATATTATGTAAACCTAAAAATGCTTTAATCAAACAATACCAAACATTGTTTAATCTAGAAAAAGTAAAATTAGAATTTACAAAAGAAGCTATTATATCAATTGCAAAAAAAGCACTGTCTAAAAAAACAGGAGCCAGAGGATTAAGATCTATTATTGAAAACATCTTATTAGATATCATGTATGAGTTACCGTCTATGAAAAATGTAGAAAAAGTATTAATCAATGAATTAGTTGTAAATTCTCATTCGTTACCAAAAATAATATATGAAGAAAAAAACAAATCCAAAAAAGCATCCGGTGAATAAAAAATAAAGACATCAGATAATCTCAAAAAAGGGCATTCTCCCTTTATTTTGCCAAACGCTTCAGATTAAAATGTCAAGCGACCATTCCAATATACTTGGCTTAATTATAAATATAGCTGCATATTTCAATATATTGCAGTTTTTAATAAATATAAATAGCGGAAATTCAACTAAGAGAGAGCTCTATGAATTCTGAGCGTTCTGAACGCATTAAAATTCCCGTTTTACCATTAAGAGATGTAGTTGTGTATCCTCATATGGTTATTCCATTATTTGTAGGTCGCAAAAAATCAATTCAATGTATTGAAACATCTATGAATAATGATAAAAAAATCATGTTAATTGCACAAAAAGAAGCATCAAAAGACGAACCTAGCAAAAATGATTTATTTAATATAGGAACCATTAGCTCTATTTTACAAATGTTAAAACTGCCTGATGGCACAATGAAAGTACTTGTAGAAGGTTTACAACGTGCTTGTATTAAAGATATAGAAAATAACGGTGAACATTTCTTTGCAGAAGTAGAACTCATTACTTCTCCTACTAATATAAATAAAGAACAAGAAGTATTAATTCGAACAACAGTTAATCAATTTGAGTCTTATATTAAACTGAATAAAAAAATTCCATCAGAAATACTTAATACCCTTAGCAATACAAAAAATGCAGAAAAACTTGCAGATACAATTGCTGCTCATATGCCATTAAAACTAGCTGATAAACAATCAGTACTAGAAATATACAACGTAAATGAAAGATTGGAATTCTTAATGGCTATAATGGAAACAGAAATAGATTTATTAAAAGTTGAAAAAAGAATTAGAAATCGTGTTAAAAAACAAATGGAAAAGAGTCAAAGAGAATACTATTTAAATGAACAAATAAAAGCTATTCAAAAAGAACTTGGCGATATGGATGAAATTCCAGATGAAAATAAAGTTTTAAAACGTAAAATTAAAAACTCAAAAATGCCAAAAGAAGCAAAAGAAAAAACAGAATCAGAATTACAAAAATTAAAAATGATGTCACCAATGTCAGCAGAGGCAACAGTAGTACGAAGTTACATTGATTGGATGATACAAGTTCCTTGGAATATAAAAACAAAAATAAAGAAAGATATTCAAGAAGCTAAAAAAATTCTTGATATAGACCATTTTGGTTTAGAAAAGGTAAAGGAACGAATATTAGAATACTTAGCTGTACAAAGTAGAACTAATAAAGTCAAAGGTCCTATTTTATGTTTAATAGGTCCTCCTGGAGTAGGTAAAACATCGTTAGGAAAATCTATTGCAAGGTCAACAGGTAGAAAATATGTAAGAATGGCTTTAGGTGGGATACGAGACGAAGCTGAAATTAGAGGTCATCGTCGTACATATATTGGATCAATGCCTGGAAAATTAATCCAAAAAATGGTAAAAGCAAAGGTAAAAAATCCTTTATTTTTACTTGATGAAATTGATAAAATGTCTTGTGATATAAGAGTCGATCCAGCATCTGCATTATTAGAAGTACTAGATCCTGAACAAAACATAAATTTTAACGATCATTATCTAGAAGTAGACTACGATCTTTCAGATGTTATGTTTGTAGCAACTTCCAACTCTATGAATATACCTGCACCATTACTTGATCGAATGGAAATAATTCGTCTTTCAGGTTATACAGAAAACGAAAAATTAAATATAGCAAAGTGCTATTTATATCCCAAACAAATAGAAAGAAATGCATTAAAGAAGAATGAGCTTACAATTACTGATTGCGCTATAATTAGTATAATTCAATATTATACTCGTGAAGCAGGCGTTCGTAGTTTAGAACGTGAAATTTCTAAAATATGCAGAAAAGTAGTAAAACTATTAATTTTAAATAAATCTTTAAAAAACATAGAAATAAACAGTAAAAATTTAAAAAAATTTTTAGGAATAAAACGATTTGATTATGGTAAAACAAATAATTCTAATCAAATTGGACAAGTAGTTGGATTGGCATGGACAGAAGTGGGCGGAGAATTGTTAACAATTGAAACAGCATGTGTTTCAGGAAAAGGTAAACTCACTTATACAGGTTCTTTAGGTGAAGTCATGCAAGAATCAATTCAAGCGGCATTAACTGTAGTTCGTTCTCAAGCTAAAAAATTAGGAATTAAAAAAGATTTCCATGAAAAACATGATATTCATGTCCACGTTCCTGAAGGTGCCACGCCAAAAGACGGACCGAGTGCAGGTATTGCAATGTGTACAGCTATAGTGTCTTCTTTAACAAAAAACCCTGTCAAATCTAATATTGCTATGACAGGAGAAATTACATTACAAGGAAAGGTATTAACAATTGGAGGACTAAAAGAAAAATTGCTTGCAGCACATCGTGGAGGCGTCAAAACTGTATTAATACCATATGAAAACAAACGTAATTTAGAAGAAATACCAAAAAATATTATTGAAGGACTAATAATTCATCCGGTAAAAAACATTGAAGAAGTTTTAACAATATCACTAGAAAATACACCTTACGTATAAAAAAATCTAAATCTGGCTGACAAAAAACCGTCAGCCTTTATAATTTAAATAAAAAAAAATAATAATTTCAATATAAAATTGAAACTATCTAGGATAGTTATATTATGCTTAAATATTTAAAATCCCAATTAAATGTTATTATAATTAAATCTATTTTGGGAATAATTATTTTATCATTAGTTTTTGGTACTATAAATAATTATTTTAATAGAGATACAGCAAAATACATTGCCAAAGTAAATGGAGAAGAAATTAGTTTTACAACATTACAAAAAATGTATATTGATGAAAGAGAAAAACAAGAAAAAATACTAGGAAAAAATTTTTTTAAAATTAAAAAAAATAAAAAATTTAAAGAAGAAACATATAACTATGTATTATCTCAATTAATAAATAATATTCTTTTAGAACAATATGCGGAAAAAATTCATTTTAATATACAAGATAATGAAATAAAAAAAATAATATTAAACATGTCGATATTTCAAGAAAACAATGAATTTAATAAAAAGAAATATTTAAATTATCTTTCTTCAAAAAATTTAACACATTATGAATATATAAATTTAATTAGAAAAAAACTTAACACTACATATTTGATAAACGCCATTTCTAATACAAACTTTATATTAGATAATGAAAAAACAAAGATAATAGAATTATTATCTGAAAAAAGAATTATAAAAAAAGCAATTCTAAAAATCAATCCTATTGTTAATAGTCAGAAAGTAAGTGAATCAGAAATACATGATTATTTCAATCAACATAAAAACAAATTTTATGTTCCAGAAAAATTTAAAATTAGTTACATTCAGCTTACACCTAATCAATTTAAAATAAAATGCAATAATAAAGAAATAAAAAATTGGTATAAAAAAAATATAAATAAATATTTAAATCAAGAAAAAAGACAATACAGTATTATTCAAACTAGTAATCAGAATGAAGCATTATCAATTTTATCAAAATTAAAAAAAGGAGCAGATTTTTCAAAAATAGCAAAAGAACAATCAATAGATCCTATTTCTTCTAAAAAAGGAGGCAATATTGGATGGATAGCAAAAAACTCAATACCAAATGAAATAAAAATTTCTAATTTAGAAAAAATAAATCAAATTTCTAATATTATTAAATTTAACAATAACTTTTTAATAATTAAATTAAACAAAATATTACCAAAAAAATATAAGAAAATATATGAAGTATCAGATATTATTGAAAACGAAATAAAATATAAAAAATCTTTAAATATGTATAAAAAATTACAAAATAAAATTTCTCTCATTGCAAAGAAAAATATTAACAGATTTGATTTAATTCTTAAAGAGACTAATATCATTCCTTCAGAAACTAATTGGTTTGATGAAAATACTATTCCTAAAGAGTTACAAAATCCTATATTAAAAAAATTTATTTTTAAAAAAGGTCTACTAGACCGACAAAAAAAACTAAAATCGCATTCTGGTCTAATTATATTAAATAATCGTCAATCTTTTTTATTAAGTATAAAAAATTTCCAAAAGAAAAAAAATAAAGAACTGAAAGATGTTAAAAAAAATATTATAAGTAAACTTCAATATATAAAGGCTATAGAAAAAACAAAAAATAAATCGAAAAAAATTTTGTTTCAGTTAAAAAATGGAAATGAAAATATTTTAAAAAAAGAAAATGTTGTTTTTAAAGAATATGAAACTATATCTCGATATGATGAAAATCCAAATTTATCTATAATCTTTTCAATGCCATATCCAGTAAAAGGGAAAAAAATTTATACTGTTTATCAAGATAAAAATAAAAATTTTGTTATCGCATTGTTAGATAGAGTTTATAATGAAAAATTTTCAAAAGAAGAAGAAAAAATTATTATAAAATATTTAGAAAAAAATAATATAGATACAATATTTCAATGTGTTCTTCAAAATTTACATAAAAAATCAACAATTTTATATAATAAAATAGATAATTTTTAAAAAATTATTAAGTATAATTTTTTTATAAGTTTAAATCATTAAATATATTTTTTTTAAATTAATTATAGAAATTAAATTTTTCTTTTAATCTTTTCATATAATAAGAAGGATTGGATTTCCACTTATTAAATCCATCGTTCCGAAGAATACATGATTGACATTGACTACATCCTTTTCCTTGAACACCTTTATAACAAGTTACTGTATTATCAAGAATAAATTGAGTAGAATTCCAGTAGTCTGATAAAGCCCATATTTCTGCTTTACTTAAATTAATTAAAGGAGATTCAAAGTTAATCTTACAATTCATACCAATTTGAATGACATCATTCATTTTTTTTAAAAATTCGTTTCTACAATCTGGATAACCAGAAAAATCAATTTCATTTACCCCTAAAACAACTGAATCAATTTGATTGTTAAAAGCATATATAGAAGATAAAGTTAAAAATAAAATATTACGACCTGGAACAAAAGTACTTGGTAATAAGCAATTTAACGGATGATTATCAAGAATAGAAATTTTTTCATCTGTTAAACTACTTATTGAAAGATTTTTTAAACATTTAATATCTACAAATATATGTTTTTTAACATTAAAATAATTTGATATAAAACGAGCAGAATCGATTTCAGATTTATGTAATTGATTATAATCAAATGTAATACAGTAAACTTCTTTATATATATTAGTGTAATGTATTAAACAAGTAGTTGAATCTTGTCCACCACTAAAAATAATTAGTACTTTTTTCATGATTTTTAAGTCATTAAACTATTTATAGGTAATTTATCAAAATGATTTAGAAATTAATATTGTATATGATTAATTTACAAAAATATATTTAAATATGAATTCATTTTTTAACAAAAATTTAAGTTTCTAATTTAATAAAAGTAATTTAAATATAATTTTTCTTTAATTTATAAAAAATTAAAAATAAAGAAAAAAAACATGTAATATTAAAAATATATATTTTAAATGTTTAAATTTTAGGATTTCTTTGTGAGATTGTTCAATCAACTAAAATGGTATTTTATAAAAGAATGGAAACGCTATTTAGGATCAATTGTATTATTGATAATAATAGCTTTTTTACAATTGTTACCACCTAAGATAATTGGAATTTTAATAGATTTAATTATAAAAGAAAAAATGAGCGGTTTTAAAATACTACCTTGGATTTCAATTATCCTTTTAATTGCCATTGTAGTTTATATCCTACGTTATCTATGGAGAATTCTTTTATTTGGTGCCTCATACCAATTAGCTACAGAATTACGAGTAAAATTTTATTCTTACCTTAGTAAACAAAGTGAAATATTTTTTTTAAAGAATCGTACTGGAGATCTAATAGCCAGAGCTACTAATGATGTTGATCGTGTCGTATTTGCGGCAGGAGAAGGAGTTTTAACATTAGTAGATTCATCTGTAATGGGTTTTTCAGTATTAATAGTAATGGTGACTCAAATTAGTTGGTTATTAACGATAATTTCATTAATACCAATGCCAATCATGGCGATTTTAATAAAAAAATATGGGAAGGAACTCCATAATACTTTCCGCAATGCTCAAAGTGCGTTTTCTCTATTAAACAATCAAACACAAGAAATATTAACTAGTATTCGAATGATTAGAGCATTTGGATTGGAAAAAAATCAATTAAAAAAGTTTAATAAGATTGTCAATGAAACTGGAAAAAAAAACATGCAAGTTGCAGAGATAGATGCTCGTTTTGATCCAGTAATTTACTTGTCAGTTGCATTTTCTAATTTATTAGCTATTACAGCAGGAGGATGGTTGGTTTGGAATAATACTATTACGATCGGACAATTAACTAGTTTCATTATGTATTTAGGTCTAATGATTTGGCCAATGTTGGCTTTAGCATGGATGTTTAATATTGTTGAAAGAGGTAGCGCAGCATGGGATAGAATCCATTCTATTATTAATAAAAATTTATATATAGAAGATGGAAACAAAACAATTATAAATATAAATGGAAAATTAAGTATTAATATTGATATGTTTTTTTATCCTAAAAGCAAAATGCCATCTTTAAAAAACATTTATTTAAATCTTAATCCAGGAAAAACTTTGGGAATTTGTGGTCCTACAGGATCTGGAAAAAGTACTCTATTAAAACTAATTCAACGACAATTTAAAATTAATAAAGGAGAAATACTTTATAATTCTTTATCATTATTAGAATTAAAAATTGATTCTTGGAGAAGTAAAATAGCAGTTGTCAATCAAACTTCATTTTTATTTTCAGATAGTGTGTCAAACAATATTTCTTTAGGTAAACCTAATGCTTCAAAAAAAGAAATTGAAAAAGCAGCTAAATTAGCCGATATACACAAAGATATTATCTCTTTACCTCAAGGATATAACACTCAAGTAGGAGAACGTGGTGTAATGCTATCTGGTGGTCAAAAACAACGAATTGCTATAGCACGTGCACTGTTATTAAATACAGAAATATTAATCTTAGATGATGCTTTGTCTGCTGTAGACGGTAAAACAGAAAATAATATTTTAAAAAATTTGAAAAAATGGAAAGATAAAGGATATTCTTTAATAATTGTAGCACATCGATTATCTGCATTGATTAATGCAGATGAAATTATAGTCATAAAAAAAGGTACTATTATTCAAAGAGGAAATCATAAAAAACTAATAAAAGAAGAAAATTGGTATAAATCTATGTATGACTATCAAAAGTTAGAAACAGAAATTGAGGATATTTAAAAAATAGGTGAGAAATTTATAACATGGATCATTTAATACAATTTTGGCCAATTTTAAAACGTTTAATAATTTATGCAATACCTTGGAAAAAAAAAATAATATTAGCATTTTTTTTACTTTTCAGCGGTGCAACTTCTGAAGTTTTAGGACCAATTTTAATAAGTTATTTTATTAATAATGTTTTATCTAAACATAAATTAAATTTTGAGTTAATACTTATTATTATAATAATATTTATTATATTACAAATATTAGCAGTTTTTTTTAATTATTTTCAAAGTATTTTCTTTAATAAAATAGCTGTAGGAATTATTAATAAACTCCGCAATGATGTCATGAACGCAGCATTAAATCAACCTATAAATCAATTTGATTCTCAACCTATTGGACAAATGATTTCGAAAGTTACTAATGATACTGAAGTCATTAAAGAACTATATGATACTGTTGGTCCTACTTTCTTTCGAAGTATTACTTTAATTATAATTATATTATTTGCAATGTTTACTCTCGAATGGCATATGGCAATAATAGCTATATTGATTATTCCTTTAGTAATTATCTTAATGTCACTATATCAACATTATAGTACTCCATTATTAAGAAATGTACGCTATTATGTAGCCAATATTAATAATAAATTCAATGAAACCATCAATGGAATGAACGTTATTCAACAGTTTAGACAACAAATGAGATTTGAAAAAAACATAAAAGAAAGCAGTGAATTACATTATTTAGCTAGAATGAAAATATTAAAATTAGATGGTTTTTTATTAAGACCATTATTAAGTTTATTGTCAGCTTTAGTACTTTGTAGTTTTATGTTTTTATTTAGTTATTTTTCTATTGGAGTTTTTGAAGTAGGTGTACTATACGCTTTTATTACGTATCTTGGTCGTCTCAATGAGCCTTTGATTTCAATTACTATTCAACAATCTATATTACAACAAGCCATAGTAGCAGGAGAAAGAATATTTTCTCTTATAGATTCACCAAAACAAAAATATGGAAAAAATAAAGAAGAACTAAAAAGTGGTAAAATAAATATTAAAAATCTCAGCTTTAAATACAAAAAAAATGAAAAAAATATACTTAATAATATTAACATATATATTCCGTCTAAAAGTTTTGTTGCATTTGTAGGTCAGACTGGAAGTGGAAAAAGCACTTTAGCTAATTTATTAATGGGATATTATCCTATAAAAAATGGTAAAATATATTTAGATAATACATCTATTGATTGCATATCTCATGATGTTTTACGAAAAAATATATTAATGGTACAACAAGATCCAATAGTTCTAGCAGATACTTTCTTTTCTAATATTTCACTAGGAAAAGAAATATCTGAAGAAAAAATATGGGACGTGTTAAAAACTGTTCATCTTTCTTCTTTAGTGCAATCAATGCCACAAGGTATTTACTCTATATTAGGAGAAGAAGGAAATAATTTATCTCTTGGACAAAAGCAATTATTGGCTATTGCGAGAATACTAGTACGAAATCCTAAAATACTCATATTAGACGAAGCAACTGCTAATATTGATTCAGGAACTGAACAATTAATTCAAAAAACTTTATCTTCCATACGGAAAAAAACCACGTTAATCGTCATAGCTCATAGACTTTCGACTATTATTGAAGCAGATACTATTGTCGTACTAAATAAAGGAAAAGTTGTTGAATTTGGAACACATAATCAACTATTAGAAAAAAAGGGTTTTTATTGGAAAATGTATAACTTTCAACTATCTAAGTGCTAAAATACGGGAGATTCTGTTAGCTGTACAAAACACCTGTATCGATTGATGTGGCTGCTTCTTTCCAGATCTGACCAATTTTTCAATTTAACAGTGTTTAGGGCTAACAGAAAACTCCAGTTTATAATTAATTTTTAAATTCTATAACATAGAATATAACTCTATATTTTATAGACCAAATATATATTTGACAACTAATATTTTTAATATTATAAAAATTAAATAAAATTTTTATAAAAAAAAGAGAATACTTTCATATTCTAAGAAATGTTGATAGCATAATAGTATTTCTATAAAAAAAAATAACATATGAATTATCAAATACTAGCAAGAAAATGGCGCCCTCAATCTTTTAAAGAAATAATAGGTCAAAAATATATTGTTAAAGCTATATCTAATGGATTTTCTCTTAAAAAAATTCATCATGCATGGTTATTGTCTGGAACAAGAGGTGTAGGAAAAACTACAATTGCTCGTCTAATTGCTAAAAGCTTAAATTGTAAAATAGGTATTACACCTTTTCCATGCAGAAAATGTACTATTTGTCAAGAAATAGAAAAAGGTATTTGTCTCGATTTTATTGAAATAGATGCTGCTTCACGTACAAAAGTAGAAGAAATTCGAGAAATTTTGGATAATATTTATTACTCTCCTTCTAAAAGTCGTTTTAAAATATATTTAATTGACGAAGTTCACATGCTATCTAGACATAGTTTTAATGCACTTCTTAAAACTCTTGAAGAACCTCCTGAACATATAAAATTTATTTTAGCTACAACAAATGTAGAAAAAATACCTAAAACTATTATATCTCGTTGTTTGCATTTTAAATTAAATATATTGTCTGAAGAAGATATTTTTAATTTTATAAAATATATTTTAGAAAAAGAAAATTATAATTTTGATGAAGAAGCATTAAAAATAATAACTTATTATGCCAATGGAAGCATGAGAGATGCACTAAACTTATTAGAACATGCTATACATTTAAGTAAAAATAATATTAATTTAAAAAACACAACTGAAATGTTAGGTATACCAAACAAAAAAAATGCTTTTTTGTTAACAAAATTTTTGTTAGAAAAAGATTCAAAAAAAATGATGTGTTTATTAAATAAAATAAGTAAGATAGGTTTAGAATGGAAAAATGTTTTAATAGAAATGTTACGTTTTTTACACCATATTGCTATGGTAAAATCTTATCCAAAGACATGGAATCAAATTTTTATAAAAAACAGCGAAAATGAAATTAAAAAAATTGCAGAAAATAACAGCAAATATAATATTCAGTTATGCTATAAAATTCTATTAAACGGTAGAAAAGAATTATTTTTTTCACCTAATCATAAAATAGGAGTAGAAATGACTTTACTCCGAGCCATTACAGAAATAAAAAAATAAAAATATATTCTATAGAAGTTATCTATAACACTGATTATTATCACAATTTAAAAAGAGAGAATAAATATGTTTACTAAAGGTGGATTAGGAAATCTTATGAAACAAGCTCAACAAATGCAAGAAAAAATGGCCAAGATACAAGAAGAAATAGCTAAAATGGAAGTTACAGGAGAAGCAGGTGCAGGATTAGTAAAAGTAACTATTAATGGAGCGCATAATTGCAGACGTGTAGAAGTAGATCCCAGTTTACTAAAGGATGATAAAGATATGCTAGAAGATTTAGCTGCAGCTGCTTTTAATGATGCAACTAGAAGAATATCTGAAGTTCAAAAGAAAAAGATGTCTGCTATATCTACAGGAATGCAATTGCCTACAGGATTTAACTTACCAATATAAACACATTGTATAAGACAATAAAAAATATTATTAATTAGATTATAACTTTTTAATAAGTAATTTTTTTAAAATTTATAATTAATATTATACTTCATATTTTTCTGTTTAATACACTTAAAAGATTAAAATCTATTAAAAGTTCATTTGAATTTTTAATAAAAAAATTTTTAAAAAGAATTATACATTTTATTTTTTAAAAAGAGATATTTTATATGAATGTACAAAAAAAAGAAGTATATAGTTTTCAATCGGAAGTAAAACAACTATTACATTTAATGATTCATTCTTTATACTCAAATAAAGAAATATTTCTAAGAGAACTAATATCTAACGCATCTGATGCAATAGATAAATTAAGATTTCAATCTATATCAAATCCAGAGTTGTATGAAAATGATAGTGACGTTAAAATTCAAATTTCTATTAATAAATCTCAAAAAACTTTAATTATTAGTGACAATGGTATTGGAATGACACGGCAAGACGTAATTGAAAATTTAGGAACAATTGCTAAATCAGGAACTAAGTCATTTATAAAATCTTTAGAAAAAAAAGAAAAAAATGTAAAAAACGAACTAATTGGAGAATTTGGAGTTGGTTTTTATTCGTCTTTTATAGTATCAAAAAAAGTATCAGTAAGAACTAGATTTGCAGGAAATAAATCTGATCTAGGTGTATTATGGGAATCATCGGGAGAAGGGGAATATAACGTTACTAACGTAAAGAAAAAAACAAGAGGTACTGAAATTACTTTATTTTTAAAAAAAGAAGAAGAAGAATTTTTAGAATTATGGAGAATTCAAAATATAGTTAGTAAATATTCTGATCATATTACTGTACCAGTACAAATACAAAAATATGACGAAAAAAACAAAATATATTTTTGGGAAAAAATTAATAAAGCTAAAGCATTGTGGACACAAAATAAATCCTCTATAAGTGAAAAAGAATATCAAGATTTTTATAAACATCTTACAAATGATCAAAATGATCCACTTTTTTGGACTCATAATCATGTAGAGGGAACTAATGAATATATTAGTTTGTTATTTGTTCCTGAAAAAGCAGCCTGGGATATTTGGAATAGAGATAATAAATCTGGTTTAAAATTGTATGTAAAACGTGTTTATATTATGGATAACTCCCAAGAGTTTCTTCCAAACTACTTAAGATTTATTAGAGGATTAATAGATTCAAACAATTTACCTTTAAATGTTTCTCGAGAAATATTACAAGATAACTCTATTACAAGAAATCTAAAAAAAGCACTAATAAAAAGATCATTAAAAATGCTTCAAACGTTATCAAAAAAAGATAATAAAAAATATCAAACATTTTGGAATCAATTCGGATTAGTTTTAAAAGAAGGACCTGCAGAAGATAGTAAAAATTTAAATTTAATTACCAGTCTTTTGCGCTTTACATCTATTAAAAACAAAAGTTCTGAACAAACTATTTCACTAGAAAATTATATATCTAATATGCATGAGAAACAAGAAAAAATATATTATATTACTGCAGATAGCTATATGTCGGCAAAGAATAGTCCTCATTTAGAATTGTTTAATAAGGAAAATATTGATGTTTTATTACTATCAGATAGAATTGATGAATGGATGATGAATTATCTTACTGAATTTGAAGGAAAGAAATTTCAATCTATCAGTAAAGAAGATTTATCATTAAATAAATTAACAAAAGATGACGAAAATAAAAAAGAAACATCAACAGAAATGATGGAATTTTTAAAAAAAGTAAAAAAAACTTTAGGTGATAAAGTTAAATCAGTACGATTAACATATCGATTAACAGAAACTCCGTGTATTGTATTAAGTGACTCAAATGCAATGAGTACTCAAATGGCAAAACTTTTTAGTGCAGCAGGACAAACTGTTCCAGAATTAAAATATATATTTGAAATTAATGCAGAACATAAATTAATAAAAAAAATATGTAAAATAGAAGAAAATAAAAAATTTGATGAATGGATTAAATTATTGTTAGATCAAGCACTATTTGCTGAAAAAGGAAGTTTAGAAAATCCACATAAATTTATTGCTAGAATGAATAAATTGATTTTAGAACAATAAAAATATGATTACTACTTTTTTATAGTAGTAATCTTACTTTCAACATAACTTTTTAAATATGAAAAGATAATTATGCGTATTATTTTATTAGGTGCTCCTGGTACGGGAAAAGGAACACAAGCAAAATTGATTGCAGAAAATTATAATATTTCTAAAATATCAACAGGAGATATTTTAAGAGAAAATATTCAAAAAAAAAATATAATTGGTAAAAAAATAAATAATCTTTTAAAGAATGGAGAATTAGTTCCCAATAAAATTGTATGTAATTTAATAGGAGAAAGAATTCAAAAAAAAGATTGTATTAATGGTTTTTTATTAGACGGATTTCCGAGAACACAGGAACAAGCTGAATATATATCAAATCTTAAAATAAAAATTGATTATGTTTTAGAATTAATAGTTCCATATGAATTAATATTAAAAAGAATATGCGGAAGGAGAGTACATACTGCATCTGGAAGAATTTATAACATAAATTATAATCCTCCAAAAGAAGAAGGAAAAGATGATTTAACTCAGGAAAAATTAACTATAAGAGAAGACGATAAGATTGAAATTGTTAAAAAAAGATTAGAAACTTACGAAGAAAATGCTTATTTGTTAAATCAATATTATTCAAAACAAAAAAAAATAAACTATTTTAAAATTGATGGAAAACAAGATATTTGGAATATTCAAGAAAAAATAGCAATGGTTTTAAAAAAAAGATAAATATTTATTTTTGCGTTCTACAGGATTCGAACCTGTGACCTACGGCTTAGAAGGCCGTTGCTCTATCCAGCTGAGCTAAGAACGCACATAAAATTGATGAAAGTAAAATTTAACACTAAAACAACATATATGCAACTAAATTAATATTAATATGTTATATATTAATACAAATAAATTATATTTAAAATTTAAATAATCTTTTATTTTAAAAAAAATTAACTGAGCTATGAGACAATGTCAGCAATAATCATAAATGGCAATAAAATTGCAAAAAAAATAGAGATAGATATTTTAAAAAAAATAGAAAAAAGAAAAAAAAATAAAAAAAGAATACCAGGATTAGCAGTAATTTTAATAGGAAAGAATCCTGCTTCCGAGATTTATGTAAAAAGAAAAATATCCGCATGTAAAAATATTGGGTTTATTTCTAAATATTGGAGTTTTCCTATAAATGTTAGTGAAAAAGAAATATTAAATCTTATTGAAAAATTAAATAACGATGTCAATATAGATGGTATTTTAGTACAACTACCTATACCTGAAAAAATAAATTATTATAAAATATTCAGCAGTATAAGAGCTGATAAAGATGTAGATGGTTTTCATCCCTACAATACAGGTTCTTTATGTCAAAGAAATCCTACTTTAAGAGCTTGTACACCTAAGGGGATAATTACAATGTTAAACTATAAAAAAATTAAAACTCATGGATTAAATGCAGTCGTGATTGGAGCTTCTAATATAGTAGGAAGACCTATGAGTATGGAACTATTATTAGCTGGGTGTACAACTACAGTTACACACAGATTTACTAGAAATTTAGAAAATCATATCAAAAATGCTGATCTATTGGTCGTAGCAATTGGAAAACCAAATTTTTTACATGGAGATTTGATAAAAGAAGGTGCTATAGTGATAGACGTAGGTATTAATAGATTAAAAAATGGATCTATAGTAGGTGATGTAGATTTTAAATCAGCATGTCTAAAAGCTTCTTATATTACTCCAGTTCCAGGAGGAGTTGGTCCTATGACAGTTATCTCATTACTTGAAAATACTTTAGAAGCTTGTGAAAAATATCATGATTTTTAATTTCAAAAAATATATTATTTTTTGAAATACCATAAGGTTTTTTCAGGAAAATCTTCTAAAAAGACATTTAATTTTGTCAATTCATCACGTAATTTATCAGCTTCTTTCCATAACTTTGATTTTCTGGCAAAATTTCTTTTTTCAATTAAAAATTCGATTTTTTCTATAGTTTTCTTATCAAGAAATGGTGTTTTTTGTAAGAAAAATCGTGATGTATTCAACAAAAAACCTAAACAACCAGCTAATTTTTGTAATCTAAAAGCAAAAAAATTTGATTTAGACAAATCTATTTTTTTTAAATAATTAATTTTTCGAGCTAATTTAAATAAAACAGAAAACGCTTGAGGTGTATTAAAATCATCATTCAAAGCTTTATAAAAATCCATTTCAAAATTTAAACCTTCTACAGGATCAAATACAGGCTTTGTACCATACAATGTCATATATAAATATTTTAATGATATTTGAGATTTTTTTAAATTTTCTTCAGTATAATAAATAGGATGCCGATAATGAGTAGATAAAAAGAAAAAACGCAAAACTTCAGCCTCATATTTTATTAAAATATCTTTTAAAAAAAATGAATTACCTAAAGATTTAGACATTTTTTGATTTTTAATTATTACCAATCCTGAATGCATCCAGAGTTTTACTCGGAATTTTTTGTTTAAACATCTTGACTGAGATATTTCGTTTTCATGATGAGGAAAAAGAAGATCTGCCCCCCCTCCATGAATATCTATGTAATCTTTAAAAAAAACATTAGTAATAGCTGTACATTCAATATGCCAACCAGGACGTCCCTTACCCCAAGGCGAATCCCAGAAAAATTTTTCTTCTTTTTTATATTTTTTCCAAAGTATAAAATCTAACGAATTTTTTTTTGTTTTATTTATTGCAATACG
The DNA here is from genome assembly GCF_005080845.1 of Buchnera aphidicola (Rhopalosiphum padi). Taxonomy (NCBI): domain Bacteria; kingdom Pseudomonadati; phylum Pseudomonadota; class Gammaproteobacteria; order Enterobacterales; family Erwiniaceae; genus Buchnera; species Buchnera aphidicola. The sequence goes on from NZ_CP034858.1 coordinate 540,879, forward strand.
TGTTCCAGATATTAATCTATCTAAGAATTGACCAGACAAAGTCCCATACAACTTATCACTATTTATTGAGAAAACTACGTCACCCTGATCACTAATATATGCGTTTTTACTTTTAATTAGTTTTTTAATAACTGTAATTATGTCACTAATATGAGTGGTAACACGAGGTTCTACATCAGGAGGGGAAATACCTAATAAAGAAAAATCTTTATTCATTTCCTTTATCATAGTATTTGTAAAAGTATTAATATCTATTTTTTCTTTTAATGATTTTAAAATAATTTTATCATCAATATCTGTAATATTACGAACGTATTTTACTTGAAATCCTACTAAGCGCAAATAACGTACTATCATGTCAAAAACAACAAAAGTACGTGCGTGACCGATATGACAAAAATCATATACAGTAACTCCACAAACATATAAATTAATCTTTTTATTTTTGATAGGTTTAAAAATTTCTTTTTTAGATGTTGCTGTGTTAAAAATTTTTAACATAAATTTCTCATGAAATGTTTAAAAAAAATAATATAAAATATGTTATTTTCTATATAATCAATATGCTAAACTAATTATATATATTAATATCTATTTTTTTATAAAAAATTTTTAAATGATATGTTTATATGAAAATATAACAGATTAATTAATTTTTTTAAAATTTAAAAAATTCATTAAAAATAAAACCAGGATTAATTAATGAAGACAAAATTACGAGAAATGTTAAAATTCCCTTGTTTTTTTACTTATAAGATCATTGGTTTAGCACAACCCGAACTTGTTGATCAAATAATAAAAGTCATTCAAATTCAGATTCCTGGAGATTATACACCTCAAGTAAAATCAAGTAATAGAGGTAATTATCTTTCTGTTTCCATTACAATATGTGCAAAAAATTTTGAGCAAATTGAAACGTTGTATCATGATATTAGTAAAATAAATATGGTTAGAATGGTTTTATAAAAATATATAAAATCTTACATAGTACAGCTCGATAAAGAGCCGTACTAGAAAAGATTTTTATTTTTTAGTTAAAAAATAAAATAAAATCTATAAACTAATAACATTAGCAGCAGATGGCCCTTTTGCTCCCTCAGTAATTTCAAATTCAACACTTTGACCTTCTGCTAGAGTTTTAAATCCATTACTTTGTATAGCTGAGAAGTGAACAAATACATCTTTACTTCCATCTTCCGGAGTAATAAAGCCAAACCCTTTAGATTCATTAAACCACTTAACATTACCTTTAATCTTGGACATCTATATTACCTTCACATGAAAAAAATATACTAAATTGAAAAAACGCATTGGAACAATTATAAATGATTTTTTTATAAAAAAAATAAAAATCAAAAATAATAGAAATTTTTTAATAGATTAACATGTAAATCTATTGTTAGCTAGAAAGTAATTTATTTTAAAAAAATATTTACATTCATTTAAAAAAAATTATATTGCTTTTTTTACATATTAACATTATTTATTTAAATAAATATTTAACACGATTTTGTTTCAAATACAAAAAAACCCGAAAATTTTCGGGTTTTTTTGTATTTGCCTGGCTAATACCTACTCTCACACGGGGAGACCCCGTACTACCATTGGCGTTGTAGCGTTTCACTTCTGAGTTCGGAATGGATTCAGGTGGTACCACTATACTATTTTTACCAGGCATTTTTAATGCTATTATAATATATATATATTAATACAACAATAAATTCAGTAAAACAAGCTTTTTTTACATTTTTTATAAAAAAACACCTCTGGTGTTGTAAGGTTAAGCCTCTCGGGTCATTAGTACTAGTTAGCTCAACATATTACTATGCTTACACATCTAGCCTATTAACGTTGTAGTCTTCAACGTCCCTACAGTAAACATTTCTGTTTCAGGGAAGATTAATCTTGGGGCAAGTTTCGTGCTTATATGCGTTCAGCACTTATCTTTTCCGCATGTAGCTACCGGGCGATGCCATTGGCATGACAACCCGAACACCAGTGATGCGTCCACTTCGGTCCTCTCGTACTAGAAGCAGCCCCCCTCAATCTTCCAACGCCCACGGCAGATAGGGACCGAACTGTCTCACGACGTTCTAAACCCAGCTCGCGTACCACTTTAAATGGCGAACAGCCATACCCTTGGGACCTGCTTCAGCCCCAGGATGTGATGAGCCGACATCGAGGTGCCAAACACCGCCGTCGATATGAACTCTTGGGCGGTATCAGCCTGTTATCCCCGGAGTACCTTTTATCCGTTGAGCGATGGCCCTTCCATACAGAACCACCGGATCACTAAGACCTGCTTTCGCACCTGCTCGCGTCATCACGCTCACAGTCAAACTGGCTTATGCCTTTGCACTAACCTCACGATGTCCGACCGTGATTAGCCAATCTTCGTACTCCTCCGTTACTCTTTGGGAGGAGACCGCCCCAGTCAAACTACCCACCAGACACTGTCTCTGCACCGGATTACGGCGCTAGGTTAGAATACCGAATTGTAAAGGGTGGTATTTCAAGTTTGGCTCCATTAAAACTGGCGTTTTAACTTCTTAGCCTCCCACCTATCCTACACATTAAAATTCAGAATTCAGTGTCAAGCTATAGTAAAGGTTCACGGGGTCTTTCCGTCTTGCCGCGGATATACTGCATCTTCACAGCAATTTCAATTTCACTGAGTCCCAGGTGGAGACAGCCTGGCCATCATTACGCCATTCGTGCAGGTCGGAACTTACCCGACAAGGAATTTCGCTACCTTAGGACCGTTATAGTTACGGCCGCCGTTTACCGGGGCTTCAGTCTGGAGCTTCAAGTTTCCTTTAACCCCTTCGATTAACCTTCCGGCACCGGGCAGGCGTCACACCGTATACTTCCACTTTCGTGTTTGCACAGTGCTGTGTTTTTAATAAACAGTTGCAGCCAGCTGGTATCTTCGACTAGCTTCAGCTATAGGAGTAAAATCCTTTCACTTAAAACTAGCGTGCCTTCTCCCGAAGTTACGGCACTATTTTGCCTAGTTCCTTCACCTGGGTTCTCTCAAGCGCCTTAGTATTCTCTACCTAACTACCTGTGTCGGTTTAGGGTACGATTTAATTTTACCTGATGCTTAGAGGATTTTCTTGGAAGCGTGGTATTAGTTACTTCATCACCTTAATGACTCGTCATCATGCCTCAGATTAAAGATAATCGGATTTGCCTAATTATCATACCTACACATTTAAACCAGGATTACCGTCACCTGGATAACCTAACCTTCTTCGTCCCCCCTTCGCAGTAAAATCAAGCACAGGAATATTAACCTGTTTTCCATCGACTACGCTTTACAGCCTCGCCTTAGGGGTCGGCTTACCCTGCCCCGATTAACGTTGGACAGGAAACCTTAGTTTTTCGGCGAGCAGGTTTTTCACCTGCTTTATCGTTACTCATGTCAGCATTCGCACTTCTGATACCTCCAACATATTTTACAATATATCTTCATTGGCTTACAGAACGCTCCCCTACCCAGTAAAAAAATAATTTTTTACTGCCGCAGCTTCGGTGCATAGTTTGAGCCCCGTTACATCTTCCGCGCAGGCCGACTTGACCAGTGAGCTATTACGCTTTCTTTAAATGATGGCTGCTTCTAAGCCAACATCCTGGCTGTTTATGCCTTCCCACATCGTTTCCCACTTAACTATGACTTTGGGACCTTAGCTGGCGGTCTGGGTTGTTTCCCTTTCCACAACGAACGTTAGCACCCGCTGTGTGTCTCCCGTGATAACATTCTACGGTATTCGGAGTTTGCATCGGATTGGTAAGCCGGGATGGCCCCCTAACCGAAACAGTGCTCTACCCCCGCAGATGAATTCACGAGGCGCTACCTAAATAGCTTTCGGGGAGAACCAGCTATCTCCCGGTTTGATTGGCCTTTCACCCCTAGCCACAGGTCATCCGCTGATTTTTCAACATCAGTCGGTTCGGTCCTCCAGTTGGTTTTACCCAACCTTCAACCTGCCCATGGCTAGATCACCGGGTTTCGGGTCTGTACCCTGAAACTTAACGCCTATTTAGGACTCGGTTTCCCTTCGGCTCCCCTATTCGGTTAACCTTGCTACAGAGTACAAGTCGCTGACCCATTATACAAAAGGTACGCAGTCACATTTTTAAAAATTCTCAATGCTTCCACTGCTTGTACGTACACGGTTTCAGGTTCTATTTCACTCCCCTCGCCGGGGTTCTTTTCGCCTTTCCCTTACGGTACTAGTTCACTATCGGTCAGTCAGGAGTATTTAGCCTTGGAGGATGGTCCCCCCATATTCAAACAGGATTTCTCGTGTCCCGCTCTACTTTTTGAACTCACAATAAAAATTATTTCGCATACGGGGCTATCACCTTGTATCGCTGAATTTTCCAAATCATTCTGCTATAATATAGAATTGATTATAGTTCTGGGCTTTTCCCTTTTCGCTCGCCACTACTAGGGGAATCTCGGTTGATTTCTTTTCCTCAAGGTACTTAGATGTTTCAGTTCCCTTGGTTTGCTTTATTAGCCTATTTAATTCAACTAATAATGATGCATAAAATGCATCGGGTTTCCCCATTCGGAGATCGACGGTTGTAGCGCTTCATATCAGCTTGCCGTCGCTTTTCGCAGATTAGCACGTCCTTCGTCGCCTCTGACTGCCAAGGCATTCACCATGTACGCTTATTTGCTTAACCTTACAACCCACAGGTGTTTTTTTTGCAATAAAATATAATTTATATGCTTGTTTTCCGAATTTTTAAAGAGCTTTTTAAAAAAATTAAAATATCTTTCAATATTTTTTTAATCATAACACAAGAATTTAAAATAGTATACAATATTTTTTAAAATATTTTTATTTTTCGTCCCCTAGGGGATTTGAACCCCTGTTGCCGCCGTGAAAGGGCGATGTCCTAACCTCTAGACGAAGGGGACTTTTTTTAAATATCAAACAAATTTTTAATTTATTATTTTAAAAAGTATTACATTAAATAATACAGATCGAAAAAAAAGAGTCAAGTATTTTCTTTAATATATAATAGAATATATAAAAAAAATATAATTTTAAAAATTAAAAAAAAAATAAACACAAAAAATTAGTTTATGCTTAAAGCATCAATAACATAATTTGTTTCTGGAAATACATCATGCCATTCTAAAAAAGAATAAGCTGCTTGAAAAACTAACATTCCTATTCCATTAGAAATGGAATCTGCTCCTATTTTAGAACACCAATCAATAAAAGGTGTATTTTCTGTACTATAATTCATGTCATAAAAAAAAGTTTTAGAAGAAATCAAAGATAATGGTGCGAAATTTTTTTTCTTAGTATTTCTTGACATAGCATTAATGACTAAATCAAAATTTTGTTTTTTAAAAACTTTTTCTTCAAAAACATAAATTTTTCCATACTTATAAAATTGTTTAACTAAATTATTAGCATTTAAAACAGTTCGATTCAAAATATAAATTGAACATCCTAATGATAAAAGTGGTAAAAGAACTCCTTTAACAGCACCTCCTGCACCAAGTATTAATATAGAAAAATTTTTTTTTATAAACTTTAATCTAACTAAATCAGACAACAATCCTACACCATCAGTATTATCTCCTAAAATACATTTATTATTGATCTTCTTTAAGGTATTTACAGATTGAGCAATCTTTGCTCTTTCAGTTAACTTATTAGAAAAAAAATACGCTTCTTTTTTAAAAGGTGCTGTAACATTAGCACCTTTAACATTTTTTTTAAAAAAGTCAGAAACTACTGAAGAAAATTGATCTAGTGGAATATTAATGGCTTTATAAGTATGTAAAATACCTGTCTGTACAGAAAAAAAATTGTGTATTTTAGGAGATTCACTATGATCAATAGGATTTCCAAATAAAGCATAATTAAATTTTTCAAGTTTGCACATAACGAATTAATTTTCCATTAATAACATTGATTATTTTAGAAGGATGACGTTCATTTCCGATATGACCACATAATAATGGAAAATCTTTTCCAAAATTTTTAAAAACATCCTCTTGAGTAAGACATGGAGACATGTTTGAAAAATTAGCACTTGTAGATATTAATGCTTTTCCAAAAACATTGCATAACTTAATTATGCTTAAATGAGCACTTATGCGAACAGCTATTGTATCAAATTCACCAGTCAACCAATAAGGAACTAAAGAATTCGCAGGAACTAAAAATGTATAAGGTCCAGGCCAATAAAAAAACATCATTTTTTTTTGTTGTACCGATAATTTATTTTCATTAATATACATTTTGATTTGATTATAATTTGAAGCAACTAATATTAATCCTTTTTTTATACTTCTCTTTTTTAAATCTAATAGCCTTTTAACAGCTTTTTCACTACTAGGATCACATCCTAATCCAAACATTGCTTCTGTAGGATATGCAATGATTTTTTTATCATATAGCATACGCACACATTTAATTAACGAACTTAAAGTATAGTCTTTACTCATTAAAACATTTCTCGTGATAAAAATTTAATGAACAATTTCTGTCTTAAAATTAAATAATAAATTTTCAAGTTTTCTATAAACAATTTCACATCCTGGAATGTTAAACAATATAATTAAAACAATCCATTTTAAATCCTCAAGATTTAAGCAACTAATATCTAAAGCCATAATTTTTTCAATAATTATCTCGCGTGTATCTAATGTTAATATTTCTAACTGTTCTAAAAAAAGTATAAAACCACGACAATCAGAATTTAATTTAAATTCTTCTTCTTTAGTATAAATTCGAGTTGTAGTATGATTTAAAGATAAGTTAATTGATGAAATTATATTTTTTTTACAGCAAGATAAATTTTTCAACCAATGTAAAGCTTTATAAATATCTTTTGATTGAAAACCTATATCCGACAAATCATTAGTTAAACTTTCATAATCAATAGAAATTTCTGATTCACTATGAACATAAGTTTCAAATAAATATATTAATATTTCAAACATTACATCCTCAATTGCATATTAAAAAGTTTAAATTTTTATAGAATATTTTATATATTATATTACTTTTTCATCAATATTGTTATATACATAACATGTAATGTTTAATTAGGTATAAATTTTTATTAAAAAATCATTGGATTTTTTTCTAAAAATTTTAAAAAGAATTAAAAGTTAACTTTTAATTATAATAAAAAAGTTTATACTAATATAAAATTAAATTATTTTATATCTAAAAACATGTCTGTTTTAAAAATACTACAATATCCTGACCAAAGATTAAGACTCATCGCTAAACCTATTAAAAAAATAACTAAAGAAATACATAACATTGCAAATAACATGATAGATACCATGTATCAAGAGGAAGGAATTGGTTTAGCGGCAATACAAGTAAATATTCAATTACAAATAATTGTAATTAATAAAATCAATCAAAAAGAAGATCATTTAATTCTTATCAATCCAAAAATCATTGAAAGAAAAGGCAGTATCAGTATTGAAGAAGGATGTTTATCAATTCCAGAATATCGTGCTTTTGTACCACGTTTTAATTATATCAAAATTCAAGCTTTAAATTTAAATGGAGATAAAAAAGAAATAGAAGCAGATTCAATTCTGTCAATTTGTATACAACATGAAATAGATCATTTAAATGGAAAACTATTTATAGATTATCTTTCTGAACTTAAAAAAGAAAGAATTTTAAAAAGAATCAATAAAATTAAAAAAAGAATAAAACAATAATTTTTAAAAAAAGTAGAAAAGAGAAAATAAATTTGAAAAAACTAAAAATTATTTTTGCCGGAACGTCATATTTTTCTATGAAATATTTAAATGAATTAATAGAATCTAAACACGAAGTAATAGCTGTAATTACTCAACCTGATCGTCCTTCGGGAAGAGGTCAAAAAATAACTTTTTCTCCTGTAAAAATATTATCTATAAAAAAAAATATTCCTTTTTTTCAACCATTAGAATTAAATAATGAGAAAATACAAAATGAAATATTCAATCTTAATGCAGATATTATGATAGTAGTTTCCTATGGAAAACTAATACCAAAAAAAATACTAAATATGTTTCCAAAAGGTTGCATTAATGTTCATACTTCTTTATTGCCTAGATGGAGAGGCGCAACTCCCATTCAATCAGCAATTTTATTTGGAGATAAAGAAACAGGTATAAGTATTATTAAAATGAATGAAAAAATAGATACTGGAACTATAATAAATTCAGTTAAATGTAATATTTCATCTGAAGATACAACTGAAACATTAACATTTAAATTAATTGAAATTGGAATTCAAGCATTATTAGAAACTTTATATTTTATAAATAAAAACATTGTTTTTGAAAAAAAACAAAATGAAAAAAATGCAACTTTTTCAAAAAAAATATGTAAAAAAGATGCTTTACTAAATTGGAATACTGAAGCGTATCTTTTAGAAAGATTAATACGTGCTTTCAATCCTTGGCCTATCTGCTACTTTATAATAAATCAAACACGAATAAGAGTATGGAAAGCAAACGTTATACAAAATATTAAAAAAAGTGCTAATATAGGAGAAATTCTTTCTTTTGACAAATATGGAATTCAAATAAATACAGCTCATCAAATATTAAACCTTCAAAAAATACAATTTCCTGGAAAAAAAATTACAAATATAGAAAAAATAGTTTTTTCTAAGAAAGATTGGTTTAATGTAGGAAAAATTATCTAAATTATATATAAAAATATATACTACTTTAATGTTTATTAAAAAGATGAGCAAACGGTGAACTTCCGTTTGCTTTTGATTATCAAAACTGTCAATATACTTTTCTTAAAAATTTTAATTATTTTTTATAGGAGTTTTATTACTCAACAATTTCTTTTTTTCTTCATTTTTTTTAACACGATCAACTAACTCAATATAAGCCATAGGTGCCTTGTCTCCAGATCGGAATCCACACTTTAAAATACGAGTATAACCACCTGATCTATTATAAAAAACAGGACCTATTTTTTTAAATAATTTAGCGACTACTTCATTATTACGAATACGAGAAAATAACAACCTTCTATGTGCTACGCTATCTATTTTAGATAGAGTAATCATAGGTTCCACAATTCTTCGTAATTCTTTTGCTTTTGCTAATGTAGTTTTAATAATCTCATTAAGAATCAACGAACAGGCCATGTTTTTGAATATGGCATTACGATGATTACTCTTACAGTTTAATTTACGACCAATTTTTCGATGGCGCATGAATTTATCCTTTTTAAAAAAAAGAAGAGAAATAATTTTAAATTGATATTTAATATTATTCTTCTAAAATACTTAATGGAGGCCATTTTTCTAATTTCATTCCAAGAGATAAATTTCGAGCTGCTAATATATCCTTAATTTCAGTTAACGATTTCTTACCTAAGTTAGGAGTTTTTAAAAGTTCGACTTCTGTTCTTTGAACTAAGTCGCCAATATAATGTATTGATTCAGCTTTAAGACAGTTTGCAGAACGAACAGTTAATTCCAAATCGTCTACAGGGCGTAATAAAATAGGTTCAAATTCAGGTTTTTCTTCTTTTATTTCAGGCTCTCTCACATCTCTTAAATCAACAAATGCTTCTAATTGTTCTGATAAAATAGTAGCAGCACGTCGAATTGCTTCTTCAGGATCTATTGTTCCGTTTGTCTTCATTTCGATAATTAATTTATCCAAATCTGTTCTTTGTTCTACACGTGCAGCTTCTACATTATAAGAAATACGATTTATTGGACTATAGCATGCATCTACTAACAAACAACCTATTGGTCTTAAGTCATCTTCCATATGAATTCTAGAAGAAGCGGGAATATAGCCTCTTCCACGTTGTACCTTAATTCTCATTTGAATAGAAGCATTTTCATCAGTTAAATGACAAATTAAATGATCTGGTTTAATAATTTCTACGTCACCATCATGAATTATGTCAGCCGCCGTTACAGAACCAATGCCTGATTTCTTTAAAGAAATAAAAACTTCGTCTTTTCCATGTACTTTTACTGCCAATCCTTTTAAATTCAATAAAATTTCTAGAATATCTTCTTGTACACCTTCTTTAGTACTATATTCATGTAGTACTCCATCGATTTCAACTTCAGTTACAGCACATCCTGGCATAGAAGAAAGAAGAATTCTACGAAGTGCATTACCAAGTGTATGACCAAAACCTCTTTCCAATGGTTCTAAAGTAACTTTAGTATGAGTTGCAGTAATTTGTTCAATTTCTACTAAACGTGGTTTTAAAAAACCGATAATAGAATTCTGCATAATATCCTCTCTATTAAGAGTGAACTTCTTATTTAGAATAAAGTTCAACAATTAAATGCTCATTAATTTCTGCAGATAAATCAGAACGTTCAGGAAATCGTTTAAAAATTCCTTCCATTTTAGTTGCATCAACTTCAATCCATATTGATTTTTCTCTTTGTTCAGTAAGTTCTAAAGCAGCTTTTATTCTAGATTGATTTTTAGATTTATCGCGTACAGAGATACGATCATTAGGAGATATTTGATACGAAGCAATATTAACAATATTATTGTTCACTTTAATTGATTTATGATTTATTAATTGTCTGGATTCAGAACGAGTACAGCCAAATCCCATTCTATAAACTACGTTATCAAGTCTTCTTTCTAACAATTGTAATAAATTTTCTCCAGTATTACCTTTTAAACGAGACGCTTTTTTATAATATATTCTAAATTGACGTTCTAAAACACCATAAAAACGACGAACCTTTTGCTTTTCGCGTAATTGAATAGCATAATCTGATAATCTTGGTTTTCTAATTCCATGCTGTCCAGGTGGATGTTCTAACTTACATTTAGAATCTATTGAACGAAATCCTGATTTTAAAAATAAATCAGTACCTTCACGTCGACTTAACTTTAATTTAGGACCTAAATATCTTGCCATTTTATTCTCCAATATTTCCTAAAATTTAAACACGACGTTTTTTAGGAGGACGACAACCGTTATGAGGAATAGGTGTTACGTCAGTAATATTTGTAATACGAAAACCAGCGGCATTCAAAGCTCGAATAGTAGATTCTCTACCTGGTCCAGGTCCTTTAACCATAACTTCTAAATTTTTTATACCATAATCTTTAACTATTTCAGCACATCGTTCAGCAGCAATCTGTGCTGCAAAAGGAGTTGATTTCCGAGAACCTCTAAAACCTGATCCTCCGGAAGTTGCCCAACCTAAAGCATTACCTTGCCTATCAGTAATCGTAACAATAGTATTGTTAAATGAAGCATGAATATGAGCTATACCATCTGTAATTTGTTTTTTTACACGTTTTCGTGTTCGAACAGCTGAATTTTTTACCATAATTAATATCACCTAAATTATTTTTTTATTGCTTTTCGAGGACCTTTACAAGTTCGAGCATTAGTTTTTGTTCTTTGCCCACGGACTGGCAAACCTCTTCGATGACGTAAGCCACGATAACAATTTAAATCAATTAAACGTTTAATATTTAAAGTTTTTTCTCTTCTTAAATCACCCTCAACAACATATTTAGCAACGTTTTCTCTTAATAATTCTATTTCTTCTTCTTTCAAATCAGAAATTTTAGAGTTCTCAGAAATATTTGAATTAAAACAAATTATTTTAGAACGTTTTTTTCCAATTCCATATATTGAGGTTAATGCAATTAAAGTATGTTTATGTTCAGGAATATTAATACCTGCAATACGAGCCATTTTATAAAACCTTTTAAATTGATGAAAATTATTGATATAATAATTTTCTTAAAATATATTAATAAATTTTAATAAAGTATCTTATTAGAATATTTTATTAACAAAGACAACTTTAACCCTGACGCTGCTTATGCTTAGGATCATTACTACAAATAACTCGAACAACATTGTTTCTTCGTACTATTTTACAATTTCGACAAAGAATTTTTACAGAAGCTTTAACTTTCACTCTATTTTCCTTTTCTTTAACGAGAAATGGTTTAATTTAAATTGGCTTTTTTTAATACAGATTCATACTGACTAGACATAATTAAAGTTTGAATTTGAGAAATGAAATCCATAATCACAACAACAACAATCAATAACGATGTTCCACCAAAATAAAATGGAACATTCATAGCACTTCTCATAAATTCAGGCATTAAACAAATAAATGTCATATATAAAGAACCAAAAAGTGTTAATCGAATCATAATCTTATCAATATATTTAGCCGTTTGTTCACCTGGTCGAATTCCTGAAATAAAACCACCTGACTTTTTTAAATTATCTGCAGTTTCACGAGGATTGAAAGCTAATCCAGTATAAAAAAAACAAAAAAACATTATAGAAAAAATATATAATACTAAATATAAAGGTTGATTAGGTTGAAAATAAAAAAAAATAGTTTTTAGTAAAGGCCATTTTCGATCTATTCCAAACCAAGATATAATTGTTACAGGAAATAAGACAACACTAGAAGCAAAAATAGCTGGTATAACACCTGCCATATTTATTTTTAAAGGTAAATGAGTACTTTGAGTGGAATAAATACGACGACCTTTTTGACGTTGAGCATAATGAATAATAATTTTTCTTTGACTACGTTCAATAAACACGACAAAAAAAACAACACAAAAAATTAATATTAAAATACACAAAAATAATAATATATGTAAATTGCCTTGTCTAGTTTGTTCAATTGTATGAACAATGGCTGATGGTAAACCTGCTATTATACCTATAAAAATGATAATAGAAATTCCATTACCAATACCACATTCTGTAATTAATTCTCCTAACCACATTAAAAACATTGTACCAGTAACTAAAATAATAATAGCAGTAAAATAAAAATAAAAATCAGGATGAATTATAATTTGATGCATACCTGATATTTTAGGTAGACTTGTAATAATACCAATTGATTGAAATAGTGCTAACACTAAAGTAGTATACCGTGTGTATTGGTTGATTTTGTTACGTCCAACTTCTCCTTCTTTTTTAATTTCAGATAAAGAAGGAATGACTAATGTTAACAACTGAATAATAATAGAAGATGATATATACGGCATAATACCTAATGCAAAGATAGAGGCACGACTTAAAGCACCACCAGAAAACATATTAAACATTTCAATAATAGTGCCTTTCTGATCATTTAATATTCTAGATAAAATTGTAGTGTCAATTCCAGGAATAGGAATAAAAGAACCAATACGAAAAATAATTAATGCAATAATTACAGAAATAATTCTTTGCTTAAGTTCATTTGTGCCTTTCTGAGTGTTTTTAAAATTTAATCCTAATTTCTTGATCATTATTTACCGCTTATCCTTCAATTTTACCGCCATAGTTTTCAATTGCAAGACGAGCACCTCGAGTTACACGTAAGCCGTGTAATGTTAAAGGAACTTCTAATTTTCCTGAAAGAATGATTTTTACATATTTAATGTTTTTATTAATAATTTTTTCTTTTTTTAAAACTCTTAAATCAATGATACTAGTAGATAAATTTGATATATCTGATAAACGAACTTCTGTTGTGATATTCTTTTTACGGGAATTAAATCCAAATTTAGGAAGTCTTCTATAAAGAGGCATTTGACCTCCTTCAAAACCACGATTTACATGACCTCCAGATCTAGATTTTTGACCTTTATGACCTCGACCTGAAGTTTTTCCAAAACCAGAACCAATACCACGACCTAATCTTTTGTGGTTTTTTCGAGCTCCTAAAGCTGGAGAAAGAGTATTCAAACGCATCTTATTATTCCTCTTTTATTTTTAAAATATAAGATATTTTTTTTATCATACCTCTAATAGCAGGAGTATCTTGACGTATTACACTATGCCCAATATGACGCAAACCGAGTCCTAATAATGTTTTTTTATGCTTAGGTATTCGTCCTATTGAACTTTTAGTTTGAGTTATTTTGATTGTTTTCATTAAAAAATTTATCCTATTATATCTTCAATAGATTTATTTCTTTTAGCAGCTATCATTTCTGGAGATTTCATGTTAGTTAAACCATTCATAGTAGCACGAACTACATTAATAGGATTCGTTGAACCATAAGTTTTAGCTAATACATTATGCACACCGGCCACTTCTAATACTGCACGCATAGCTCCACCTGCAATTATCCCCGTTCCATCTGAAGCTGGCTTCATAAAAACATTAGATCCAGTATGTGAGCCTTTTAATGAATGTTGTAAAGTTTTATTTACTAATGGTATAGTGATCATATTTCGTCTAGCTTTTTCCATAGCTTTTTGAATTGCAGCTGGAACCTCACGAGCTTTTCCATAACCAAAACCAACGCGCCCTTCTCCGTTCCCAACAACTGTTAAAGCAGTAAATGAAAATATACGACCACCTTTCACTGTTTTTGAAACACGATTTACAGTAATTAACTTTTCTTGTAATTCACTATTATTTTTTTTTTCGATGTTAGCCATTCTATATTTTCACCCTAAAACTTTAATCCAAAATTACGTGCAGAATCTGCTAATTTTTTTACGCGTCCGTGATATTTAAATCCAGATCGATCAAAAGAAACATTGGATATCCCTTTTGATAAAGCTCTTTCAGCAATGATTTTACCAATAATTTCTGCAGCTTTTTTGTTTCCAGTATGTTGTAAATCTAATTTAATGTTTTTCTCTAAAGTCGAAGCAAAAGCTAAAACTTCTGATTTGGAAGAAATTATTTGAGCATACATATGACGAGAAGTTCGATGTACAACTAAACGCATCGCACCTAATGATTTCATTTTACAACGTGCTTTAACAGATCGACGTATACGAGAAATTATTTTTTTATTTCTATGAAATATCATTTTATTTTTTCTTCGCCTCTTTTATACGAACAATTTCATTTGAATATCTAATTCCTTTTCCTTTATAAGGTTCAGGTCTACGATAAGATCTTAAATTAGCAGCTATTTGACCAACTAATTGCTTATCTACTCCTTTGATAATAATCTCTGTTGGAGATGGGTTTTCTGCTTCAATATAAGGAGGCAAAGAATAAACAATAGGATGAGAATAACCTAATGACATATTAATAATATTGCCTTTTGTTATTGAAACACGATATCCTACTCCAGAAAATTGCAATTTTTTACTAAATTTCCTTGAAACTCCTATAATCATTGAATTTACAAGAGCCCTTGAAGTTCCTGCTTGAGCCCAAGCATCAGAAAAACCTGAACGTACTGAAAAAGTTATTTTATCATTTAAATATTCCATCTTAACTGAATCATGAATAGTACGTAAGAGATGACCATATTTTCCTTTAATAGATATTGATTGTAAATTTAATTCAATTTTTATATCTTCAGGAATTAAGATTGGACGTTTAGCAACACGAGACATTTTTCCTCCATTAAGCTACATAACATATAATTTCACCACCAAGACCAAGTCGACGTGCTGAACGGTCTGTCATAATTCCCTTAGAAGTAGAAATTATTGCTATTCCTAAACCTGCCATTACTTTAGGTAAATTATTCTTTTTTTTATATATTCTTAAACTAGGTCTACTAACACGTTGAATTGTCTCTATTACAGACTTTCCTTTAAAATACTTTAAAATAACTTCTATCTCTAATTTATTATTACCTTGAATATTAAAATTTTTAATGTAACCTTCTTGTTTTAATAATTTAATGATAGAACTTTTTAATTTAGAACAAGGAATTTTAACAGAATACTTATTCGCTGATTGACCATTTCGAATTCGAGTGAGCATATCTGCGACTGGATCTTGCATACTCATTTTTAAACTACTCCAAAATTTATAAAAAAATTACCAACTAGCTTTTTTTAAACCAGGAATTTCACCCTTCATAGCTGCTTCTCTAACTTTAATACGACTAAGTCCAAATTTTCGGAGAAAAGCATGTGGACGACCAGTTTGACGGCATCTATTTCTCTGACGAGATGGACTTGAATCTCGTGGAAACACTTGTAATTTAAGAACTGCATCCCAACGCTCTTCTTCTGACAATTTAACATTAGTAATAATATTTTTTAATGCAACACGTTGTGCGTAAAATTTATTAGCTAATTTTACACGTTTAATTTCACGTGCTTTCATTGATTCTTTAGCCATTGAATAACCCTATTAATTTACTTACGAAAAGGGAAGTTAAAAGAAGATAATAACAAACGAGCTTCATGATTAGACTTTGCAGTAGTAGTAATAGTAATATCTAAACCACGAACACGATCAATTTTATCGTAATCAATTTCAGGAAAAATAATTTGTTCTCGTATTCCTAAACTATAATTTCCGTTTCCATCAAAAGCATTTATCGACAAACCTCTAAAATCTCGAATACGCGGAATAGCAATAACAATTAAACGCTCAAAAAAATCCCATTTTCTTTTTTTACGTAAAGTTACTTTGCAACCAATAGGATAACCTTGACGAATTTTAAAACCAGCTACGGATTTTCGAGCTTTGGTGATAAGAGGTTTCTGTCCAGAAATTGCGGTCAAATCTAAAACAGCATTATCTAGTGCTTTTTTATCAGAAGAAGCAGCACCTACTCCCATGTTTAAAGTAATTTTATCAATTTTAGGAACTTGCATAACAGAACTATAATTTAATTCCATCATAAGTTTTTTAATTATTTTTGATTTATAATAATCATAAAATGTAGCCATTAAATTACTCCAAAACTATTTAATCGTTTTTCTATTAGATTTAAAAAAACGAACTTTTTTTCCTTCTTCAAATCTAAAACCAATTCGATCAGATTTGCTTAATTCGGGATTGAAAATAGCAATATTTGATATGTGAATAGGTGCTTCTTTTTCAAGAATACCACCATTTTTATTTTGAGAAGGAAGTGGTTTTTGATGTTTTTTAATTAAATTTAAACCATTAATAATAGCTTTATTTGAAGATAAAATATTTTTAATAATACCTTTTTTTCCTTTATCTTTTCCTGTCAAAATAATAATTTCATCATTACGACGTAATTTTAATGCCATTTTTTATTCCTTAAAAAAATTTTATGTTATAAGACCTCAGGAGCCAAGGAAATAATTTTCATAAATTTTTCAGTTCTAAGTTCACGAGTCACTGGTCCAAAAATACGAGTACCAACAGGTTGTTCATTGTTATTTAAAACAACACAAGCATTATTATCAAAACGAATAATCGAACCATCAGGTCGTCTTACTCCTTTTTTTGTTCTAACAACCACAGCTTTTAATACCTCTCCTTTTTTTACTTTTCCACGAGGTATTGCTTCTTTAATTGTAATTTTAATTATATCACCAACACGAGCATATCGACGACGGGAACCACCGAGTACTTTAATGCACATAGCCGAACGAGCACCAGAATTATCAGCTACGTTTAAAATAGTTTGTTCTTGAATCATTTTTATAAAATTCCGAATAATTATAGTAATTTGATTAAAAAAAAGTTTAAAATATTATAACATCAGTTATCTTGAATGAATAGAAAACATGAGCAGACCTAAGTTTGTTCATGTTTTTAAAAATAATTTTTAAAAAATATTCTTTTCAATAATTCTAACTAAAACCCAAGACTTAGTTTTAGAAATGGGTCTAGATTCACGAATTTCTATTAAATCACCAAGAGAACATTCATTTTTTTCATCATGGATATGTAATTTTGTTGTTTTTTTAACAAATTTTCCGTAAATTGGATGTTTTACAAAACGTTCAATTGCAACAACAGCAGATTTGTTCATCTTATTGCTTGTAACACGACCTTGTAAAGTGCTGATTTTTTCTTTCATTTTGCACATTCCTTTTCCGTTAATAACATCTTTACCTGTGCAATATTTCTTCTAACTTTACGCAATAAATGTGGTTGCTTTAATTTTCCAGATGCAGATTGCATACGAAGATTAAATTGTTCTCTTAATAATTGTAAGAGTTCTACATTAAGATCTTGGTGATTTTTTTTGCGCAATTTTAGTATTTCCTTCATTACATCACCATTTTAGTTACAAAAGTAGTTTTAATAGGTAATTTTGC
The DNA here is from genome assembly GCF_005080845.1 of Buchnera aphidicola (Rhopalosiphum padi). NCBI lineage: Bacteria > Pseudomonadati > Pseudomonadota > Gammaproteobacteria > Enterobacterales > Erwiniaceae > Buchnera > Buchnera aphidicola. Next base: position 558,878 of record NZ_CP034858.1, read on the forward strand.
TGCCGCTAATTTGAATGCTTCACGTGATTCTTCTTCAGAAACTCCATCCATTTCATAAAGAATTTTACCCGGTTGAATTAAAGCAACCCAATATTCAACATTACCTTTTCCTTTACCCATTCTTACTTCTAATGGTTTTTGAGTTATAGGTTTATCAGGAAAAACACGTATCCAAATTTTGCCTTGCCTTTTAATACAGCGAGTTATAGCTCTACGTGCAGATTCAATTTGTCGAGCTGTTAAACGTCCTCGATCAATTGCTTTTAATCCAAACATACCAAAACTAACATTAGCACCAATAGCAAGTCCACGATTGCGACCTTTATGCATTTTACGAAATTTAGTACGTTTTGGTTGCAACATTAATATGTTCTCCTACTTACGATTTTTGCGATGTTGCTTTTTTATTTGAACAGAAGGTTTTTCTAATTTTTCAACAGTTGACATTCCACCCAATATTTCTCCTTTAAAAATCCATACTTTTACACCTATTACACCATATGTTGTATGTGCTTCTGAAATGCTATAATCAATGTCTGCACGAAGAGTATGTAATGGAACTCGTCCTTCTCTATACCATTCTCTTCGGGCGATTTCAGCACCTCCTAATCGACCACTAACTTCTACCTTAATACCTTTTGCACCTTGTCTCATGGCATTTTGGACAGATCTTTTCATAGCACGTCGAAACATGACTCGTCTTTCTAATTGAGAGGTAATACTCTCGGAAATAAGTTTAGCATCTAACTCCGGTTTACGAACTTCAGAAATATTTATCTGAGCTGGTACACCAGTAATTCTTGCGATTTTAATCCTAAGTTTTTCTACATCTTCCCCTTTTTTTCCTATTACAATACCTGGTCTAGCTGTATAAATGGTAACACGAATACTTTTAGCTGGTCTTTCAATAATAATTCGAGAAACTGATGCTTTTATTAATTTTTTCATCAAAAATTGACGAACTTTATAATCACTGTCTAAATGATCAGCAAAATCTTTAGTATTCGCAAACCATACAGAATTCCATTTTTTTATTATACCTAGTCGCATACCATTAGGATGTACTTTTTGACCCATTTACCTCTTCTCCAAAATGTTAACGATCAGACACAATTACAGTAATATGACTAGTACGTTTTAAAATACGATCTGCACGTCCTTTAGCACGTGGCATCATTCTTTTCATAGTTGAACCTTCGTCAACAAATATATTTTTTATTCGTAATTGATCTACATCTAAACCGTTATTATGTTCAGCATTTGCTATGGCCGATTCCAAAACTTTTTTTACTAAAACAGCAGCTTTTTTATTATTAAAATTTAAAATGTTTAGTGCTTTAGGGACTTTTTTACCACGAATCAAATCTGCTATTAAACGAACTTTTTGAGCAGAACAACGGGCTTGACGATGTTGAGCTAAAGTTTCCATTTGTTCCTCATTTTTTTATCTAACGTTTTTTTACTTTTTTATCGGCAACGTGTCCTCTATAAGTCCGAGTTAAAGAAAATTCACCTAATTTATGACCAACCATTTCTTCAGTAATAAAAATTGGAATATGATGACGTCCATTATGAACAGATATTGTTAAACCCACCATATTCGGAAAAACTGTTGAACGTCTAGACCATGTTTTTAAAGGTTTCTTATCATTCATCTTTACTGCTTTTTCTACTTTTTTTAACAGACTGACATCGATGAAAGGACCTTTTTTAAGAGAACGTGGCATAAATGATCCTCTAAAGTTATTTATGACGATGACGCAAAATAAATTTTTCAGTACGCTTGTTTTTCCGGGTTTTCTTACCTTTAGTTTGAAGTCCCCATGGTGTTACTGGATGTTTTCCAAAATTTCTTCCTTCACCACCTCCATGAGGATGATCAACTGGATTCATAGCTGTACCTCGAACAGTTGGTCGAATTCCCATCCAACGTGAAGCACCTGCTTTTCCTAAAACTTTCAACATATGTTCAGAATTTCCAACTTCACCAATCGTAGCTCTACAATTAGCCTCTGTTTTTCTCATTTCACCTGATCTTAATCTTAAGGTGGCATAATCTTTGTCACATGCAACTAATTGTACATAACTTCCAGCAGAGCGAGCTATTTGACCTCCCTTTCCTGGTTTCATTTCTACATTATGAATAAACGAACCAACTGGGATATTTTTTATAGGCAAAGCATTTCCTATTTTAATAGGAATATTTATACCAGATAAAATAGTATCACCTACTTTTAAATTTTTAGGTGCTAAAATATAATCTCTTTTTCCATCTTTATACAATATTAATGCAATATTAGATGAACGATTAGGATCATATTCAAATCGTTCTACAGATGCCTCTATATTATCTTTATTTCTTTTAAAATCTATTATTCGATATGCTCTCTTATGTCCTCCACCAATGTGACGAGTTGTAATTCTACCGTTATTATTTCGTCCTCCAGTTTTACTTTTTTTTGATAAAAGGAAAGAATATGGCTTTCCTTTATACAGTTCTTTATTTACAACTTTAATAACGTGGCGACGACCGGGAGATGTCGGTTTGCATTTCACAATTGCCATTGTTTTCTCCTCCGACTACTCTATGTTACCCATAAAATCTAAGTTTTGACCTTTTTTGACTTTAATATAAGCTTTTTTCCAATCGCTTCGATGAATAACACGATTAGATTGACGCTTTTTTTTACCTTTAACATATACTGTTTTTACGCTATCAACTTCTATATTAAATAAATTTTGTACTGCAAATTTAATTTCATTTTTAGTTGCATTTCTAGAAACTTTTAAAACGACAGTATTAAATTTTTCCATAGATATAGACGATTTTTCAGATATATGTGGAGAAAGTAATATCTTAAGCAAACGTTCTTCAGAAATCATGAAAGTATTTCCTCTACCTTCTTTAATGCTTCAACAGTAATTATAATATGCTCAAAAGCAATTAAACTAACTGGATCCATAGAACATACATCTTTTACATCAACTGAATATAAATTTCTAGAAGCAAGAAATAAATTATTTTCTATCTCTTTAGTTAAAATAAGAACATTATTTAAATTTATTTCTTTCAATTTTTTGACTAAAAGATTTGTTTTAGGTAAATTTAACGAGAATTTTTCAAATATAATTAATCTTTTTTGACGTATTAATTCAGAAAAAATACTTTTTAGCGCACCACGATACATTTTTTTATTAATTTTCTGAGAATGTTCTTGTGGTTTTGAAGCAAATGTTACTCCTCCTGACCGCCAGATAGGACTTCTAAAAGAACCTGCACGTGCGCGACCAGTACCTTTTTGACGCCATGGTTTTCTACCTGATCCAGAAACATCAGCACGACTTTTTTGAGCTCGTGTACCTTGACGAGTAGAAGCTGAATAGGCAACAACTACTTGATGAATTAGAGCTTCATTAAAATCTCGACCAAAAATAATTTCAGAAACACTAAGAAGGCTTGGCACGTCTTTAATCACTAATTCCATGCTTAACTCCTTATTCCTCAAATCTTAACAGCTGGTTTAACGATAAGATCACTACCGGTAGGTCCTGGAACAGCACCTTTTACTAAAAGTAAGTTACGATTTTGGTCAATATTTACTATGTTTAAATTTTGCACTGTAACACGATTATTACCTAAGTGCCCTGCCATTTTTTTTCCTTTAAATACTCTACCTGGAGTTTGATTTTGACCGATAGAACCTGGCACTCTATGAGATAAAGAATTTCCATGACTTGCATCTTGAGTCCGAAAATTCCAACGTTTTACAGTACCAGAAAAGCCTTTTCCTTTAGAAATACCTGTAACATCTACTTTCTTAACATCATTAAAAATATTAATTTTTATACTTTGACCTATTTGAAAGTTTTCATTGCTATTAATTCTAAATTCCCATAAACCACGACCAGGAATTACACCTGATTTTAAAAAGTGACCTGACTCTGGTTTTTTAAGCCTATTTAATTTTTTTAGACCAGTTGTTACTTGAATGGCACAATATTTATCAGTTTTAATATTCTTTATTTGTGTTATTCGATTTTCTTGTATTTCAATTACTGTAACAGGAATTGAACTTCCTTCCTTAGTAAAAATACGAGTCATACCGAGTTTTTTGCCAACTAAACCAATCATTTTTCAAACCCTTTTTAATCATATATACACATTTGATTAACCCAGGCTGATTTGAACATCTACACCAGCAGCAAGATCCAGACGCATAAGCGCATCAACAGTTTTTTCAGTAGGTTCCACTATATCGATTAATCGCTTGTGTGTACGAATTTCGTATTGATCACGTGCATCTTTATTTACATGTGGAGAAATTAAAATAGTAAAGCGTTCTTTACGAGTTGGTAAGGGAATTGGTCCGCGAACTTGCGCACCAGTTCTTTTAGCTGTCTCAACAATTTCAGCAGTTGATTGATCAATCAATCTATGATCAAAAGCTTTTAAACGAATACGAATTCTTTGGTTCTGCATTAGACCAGAACTCCAATTTTATTTTAAAAATAAAAATTTTATCCTATCTCTATATATATTTTTTAGAGATCAGATGAAATTAATTGCTCTTATATAACTCCTATATTAGGAGTATTGTAGGGTTTTTAGAATATAAATATATAAAAATTTATTTTTTTAAAAATATTTTATTTCACAAATATCCATCCAAAATTTATGATATGTTTAATTACAATCAATCAAGAAAAGAGCATTTTATACTCTTTTCTTAATAAATTCAACTAAGTACAGTATAAAAAATTAAACTAAAACTTTAGAAACGACACCGGCTCCAACAGTACGACCACCTTCTCGTATAGCAAATCGTAAACCATCTGTCATAGCGATTGGATGAATTAAAGTAACAGTCATTTTAATATTATCTCCTGGCATGACCATCTCTACTCCTTCAGGTAACTCAATAGAACCTGTTACATCAGTAGTTCGAAAATAAAACTGAGGACGATATCCCTTAAAAAATGGAGTATGACGCCCACCTTCTTCTTTGGATAAAACATAGACTTCAGACTCAAATGTTGTATGTGGATGAATACTACCTGGTTTTGCTAAAACTTGACCTCTTTCAATTTCATCTCGTTTTGTACCACGAAGCAGAACACCTACATTTTCTCCAGCACGACCTTCATCTAATAATTTCCTAAACATTTCAACGCCTGTACAAGTCGTTTTAGTTGTTTTTTTAATGCCTACAATTTCTACTTCTTCTCCGACTTTAATAATACCTTTTTCAACTCTTCCAGTAACAACAGTTCCTCTTCCTGATATAGAAAAAACATCTTCTATAGGCAATAAAAACGGTTGATCAATCGCTCTTTTTGGTTCTGGAATATAAGTATCTAAAAATTTAGATAAATCAAGTATTTTTGATTCCCATTCCGAATCACCTTCTAAAGCTTTAAGAGCAGAACCACGAATAATAGGAGTATCATCTCCAGGAAAATCATACTGTGTCAATAAATCACGAACTTCCATTTCTACTAATTCTAGTAATTCTTCATCATCTACCATATCACATTTATTTAAAAAAACAATAATATAAGGAACTCCAACTTGTCTACCAAGTAAAATGTGTTCTCGAGTTTGAGGCATTGGTCCATCAGTAGCAGCCACGACTAAAATTGCACCATCCATTTGAGCTGCACCAGTAATCATATTTTTTATATAATCAGCATGACCAGGACAATCTACATGTGCATAATGCCTAAATTCAGTATCATATTCTACATGAGAAGTATTAATGGTAATACCTCTTGCTTTTTCTTCTGGAGCATTATCTATTTGATCAAAAGCACGAGCGGAACCTCCATATTTTTTTGATAAGACAGTGGTAATTGCTGCAGTTAATGTTGTTTTTCCATGATCCACGTGACCTATAGTTCCTACGTTTATATGAGGTTTTAAACGTTGAAATTTTTCTTTTGACATTATTATACCCTTTTAAATTTAAAATTTTATCAAAAATTATTTTATAGAAAAATTTTTTCTATCTCTCTCTTTTTTTGATTATTAATTCAGAAATAACAGATGGTGCTTCTACATATTTTAAAAACTCCATGGAATAAGAAGCTCTACCTTGAGTTTGAGAACGTAAATCAGTAGCATAACCAAACATTTCAGACAAAGGAACACATGCATTAATAATTTTACCCATTTCTAAATCTTTCATTCCTTCAATAATTCCTCTTCGACGATTTAAATCACCAATTACATCTCCCATATAATCATCTGGTGTTTCTACTTCTACTTTCATAATAGGTTCTAATAAAATTGGTTTTGCTTGTTTAAATCCGTTTTTAAACGCTAAAGAAGCTGCTAATTTAAAAGCTAATTCTGAAGAATCAACATCATGATATGAACCAAAATATAGTCGTACTCCTATATCTACAACAGGATATCCGGCTAAAGGCCCATATTTTAACTGTTCTTGAATCCCTTTATCAATTGCTGAAATATATTCACTAGGTATTACACCTCCTTTTATGTCATTAACAAATAAATACCCCTTACCTCCTGGTTCTAATGGAAATAATTCTATAACAACATGACCATACTGACCTCTTCCACCAGATTGTTTGATGTGTTTTCCTTCAATATCTGTGACTTTATTCAGAATAGTTTCACGATATGCAACTTGTGGTTTTCCAACATTAGCATCAACACTGAATTCTCGTTTCATTCGATCAACAATTATTTCTAAATGTAATTCTCCCATTCCAGAAATGATTGTTTGATTAGATTCTTGATCTGTTCGAACTCTAAAAGAAGGATCTTCTTTTGCTAATCTAGCTAATGATAAACCCATTTTTTCCTGATCAGCCTTTGTTTTAGGTTCGACAGAAATAGATATCACGGGTTCTGGGAATTCCATTCGTTCTAAAATAATAGGTTCATTTAAATCACATAATGTATCACCAGTAGTTACATCTTTTAAACCAATAGCTGCCGCTATGTCTCCTGCATACACTTCTTTTATTTCTTCTCTCTTATTTGCATGCATTTGAACAATCCTACCAAATCTTTCACGTTGAGATTTAACAGAATTAAAAACAGTATCTCCAGATTTTACTATTCCTGAATATACACGAAAAAACGTTAAGTTTCCTACAAACGGATCACTAGCAATTTTAAATGCTAACGCTGAAAATGGGGCTTCATCATTTGATGATCTTACGGAAACAGTGCTGACTTGATCATTTAAAATCCCCTTAATATCTTGAATGTCGTTAGGAGCAGGCAAATATTCAATTATCGCATCTAATAAGGCTTGTACTCCCTTGTTTTTAAAGGCAGAACCACAGGTAATCAGTGTAATTTCATTATTTAAAGATCGTTTTCGTAACTCTGATTTTATTTCTTGTTCAGATAATGTAATCCCACTTAAATATTTTTCCATTAAGTCTTCGTTAGATTCAACAGCTGCCTCAATTAAATTTTGATTCCATTTTTCAGATAATTCAACCATATCAGATGGAATTTCATCATAAGTAAAAGTTATTCCTTGATCGACATCTTTCCATTTAATGGCTTTCATTTTTATTAAATCTATCACTCCTTTAAAATTTTCTTCTGATCCAATAGCCAATTGAAGTGGTACAGGATTACCTCCTAATCGTGTTTTAATTTGTTTTACTGCTCTTAAAAAATTAGCCCCCATACGATCCATTTTATTTATGAAAGCTATACGAGGAACATTATATTTATTTGCTTGTCGCCATACAGTTTCTGATTGAGGTTGTACACCTCCCACTGCACAATAAACCATGACAGCACCGTCTAATACACGCATTGAACGTTCAACTTCTATGGTAAAATCAACGTGTCCAGGTGTATCAATAATATTAATTCTGTGAGGTCTAAATTGTTTGGCCATACCACTCCAAAATGCAGTAGTAGCAGCAGATGTTATAGTAATTCCTCTTTCTTGTTCTTGTTCCATCCAATCCATAGTAGCAGCACCATCATGAACTTCACCAATTTTATGATTAATGCCAGTATAAAATAAAATTCTTTCAGTGGTAGTAGTCTTCCCTGCATCTATATGGGCACTGATACCAATATTACGATATTGAGAAATAGGTGTTGTACGAGACATAATTGTTTTCTCATCTTTAGGTTTTTAAAAGTTATCACCGTATGAGCAAAATAAAACAATTGCCCCAATGTTATATAAATTAGAAAATATTTTAAAAATAATTACCAACGATAATGAGCAAAAGCTTTATTTGCTTCAGCCATGCGATGTACTTCTTCTCTTTTTTTAACAGATGTTCCTTTATTTTCAACGGCATCATAAAGTTCATTAGATAAACGTAACGCCATAGATTTATCCCCTCTTTTCCGAGCAGAATCTACAATCCATCTCATTGCTAATGCATTACGACGAACTGGTCGAACTTCGACAGGTACTTGATATGTTGAACCACCAACACGACGAGATTTTACTTCTACTGTTGGACGTACATTTTCTAAAGCAATTTCAAATGCTTCTAATTCTTTTTTATCTGTTCGTTTAGATAAATTTTTTAATGCAGTATAAACAATTACTTCTGCAATAGATTTTTTACCATCTACCATTAAAATATTAATAAATTTAGCTAACAATTCTGAGGAAAATTTTGGATCCGGTAAAATTTTACGAGTACTAATAATACGACGACGAGGCATCAAAAACACTCCATTAAATTAAATAAAAAATTTGTTTATTCTCTAAATTAAATATAATTAAACTTTTGCTTTTTTTACACCATATTTAGAGCGCCCCTTTTTTCGTTCTTTAACACCAGCACAATCTAGAGAACCTCTAACAATATGATATCGAACTCCAGGCAAATCTTTTACTCGACCACCACGTATTAAAATTACAGAATGTTCTTGTAGATTATGCCCTTCTCCACCAATATAAGCAGTAACTTCAAAACCATTTGTTAATCTTACACGACAAACTTTTCGTAATGCTGAATTAGGTTTTTTAGGAGTAGTTGTATAAACTCGAGTGCAGACACCTCTTTTTTGAGGACTACTTTCTAAAGCAGGAACGTTCGTTTTAACTGTTTTTCGTAAACGAGGTTTACGGACCAATTGATTTACCGTGGCCATATATAAACTCCTTATTAATAATTAATACTACGAGCAATATTAAGATAATATAAAAAAATTGAGGTCATATTATATCATGTAGAATTTTAGGATTGGATATATAAACAAAAGAATAAATAAGTATATTTTACCAACTCATTTGTTTTTTGTTTTTAAGTGTTAAAGTGACAAAATGTATATAACTAATTAAAATGAAATCACTAGAAATATTTTTATGAATTCCCCTAGCGTAAACATCTTCTTTTATGACATATAAATTTGCTGAAGAAAAAATGATATTTTTTAGAAAAATATTGTCAATTAATGCAATTAAAACCCCATCTTGTAAAGCTAAAAAATCATCTGTTTTTTTTAACATACTTGAAAAAAGAGAAACGTTAGTTTCAAAAGGGGATTTCATTAAAGTATGCAGCATATTTATGTACCTTAAAAATTAATAATTGCATCATGATCGTCTAATTTTAGACGAAAAAAATATGAACTTAATATATTTACTTTTAATATAAATTGATTAGGAAAATTTAATCCTCTATCAATCAATGAAGATTTGCAACAATAAAAATTTTTAATACCATATATAGGTAATATACGAAAAGAAGATGTATAATTGCGTGCTAAAATATTTTCGGATTTATAACTTTTTAAAATCTGTAAAACTCCATCTCCAATAAAAAATAAACTAATTTTTTCTATAATTAAAGAAACACCCAAAACAGCATCTAATCCTTCTCTACCAAAACTAGTCCCATGCGGTGCATGAGAAAAAACAAAAGCAATTTTTTTCATTGAAATAAACATATTATATTAAAATTGTATTATACGATCAGAAATTTTTATAGAGTTTGCTAATTCTACCAATCCGCTCGACTCAAAAAAAGAAGAAAAATTACCTTTTTTAGTTTTTATATTTAATTTTTTTTGATCTTCTATTATTCCTCGTCTTAAAGCAGCACTAACACAAACATATAGTTTTACCTTATTTTTTTGATTTAATTCTTGCCATGCTGAAAGTAAATCAAATTCATCGACAGCTGGTTTATTCAAACTATTAGCATTAAGAACTCCATCACAGTAAAAAAAAACACTATTTAATGTATGAGACATCTTTATTAATGATTGGCAAAATAGGAAGGCTGTACTGGCATTCTGTGTTCCATAAGCAGAACCTGTAACTAAAACTGTATAATTCATGTTAAAATATCTTGTTTCAAAATGAATATTATTTGTATAATGAATTTAATATCTATAAATAATAAAGAAAAAAACAATATTAGATGTTTTTTACATCTAATAATTCTATTTCAAAAATTAAAATAGAATTTGCTGGAATTCCGTTAATTGTATTATTTCCGTATCCTAAATTTGGAGGTATAATTAATTTAATTTTACCACTTTTTTTAATATACTTTAAACCTTCTTGCCAACCTAATATAACATCTTTTAACATTAGTGTTATAGGTTTTCCTCGTTTATAAGAACTATCAAATTCCATACCGTTAATCAACGATCCTTTATAATGAACCGTAATTTCTGTATTTTTTGTTTTTATTTCTTCACCTTCACCTGATTTTTCAACAATATATAAAAGACCACTTGGTGTTTTATTTACTCCTTTCATTTCAGAAAAATTTTTCATATATAGTTTTCCTTGAATTAAATTTTCTTTTTCACTTTTTTCAAATTGAATTTTTGCTATATTTTTTAAATTTTCTTCTAATTTTTGAAGAATAATAGAAATTTCTTCATGTGATAGTTTTAAATTGCCTGAAATAGCGTCTTGAACTCCTAATAAAATATTATACTTGTCTAGTTTTATTCCCATTTTCTTTTGTCTTTCAAAAGATTCGTTTACATAATTACCTAAAGATACTCCTAAAGAGTATCCTATTTTCTCATTATCATTTTTAAAGAATTCTTTCTTTTCTGAATAAGATTGAATTTTAAAGAAAGGTAGGTTTTCTGAAAATGATTTTGGAATAAAAAAAATTAAATATAACAATAAAATTCTTTTTAATAGAAAAAAAATCATTTATTACTCCAAAAAAAAATGCAAAAAATAATAAATTTATTTTATTTTTAAAAAATTTTATATTAAATTCATATTTTTTAATATAAAATTATTTAATTATTATAATTTTACATATTAAAAATTAAAAAAAAATTTTAACAATGAATAAAAAAAAACATATTTTACGAAAAATTTTAGATACTCAAAAAAAAGATATTAATGAAATTAAAGAAGCTATATTGCTATATCAAATGGAAATAATAAATATTCAAAAAAAAATGCAAGAACTATCAAAGAAATTAAATTATATAACACTATGTGTTAATCGTTTATCAAAAATTCAACTACCACCACATTATTAAACATATTAAAAAATTAAAAAATATAAATTTTTTTCACTATTTTATTAATTTTAAAAATACAGCTTTATAAAACCGTGTTTTCTACAAACATTTTTCTAGAGCACGATAAAAACGCTTCATACCTTCAACAATATCACGTTTACTAATAATTAATGAAGGAGCTAATCGAATAACATTTTTACCTGCAGTTAAAACAATGACACCTTCTAAAAATAAAGAATTTAAAATATCATATATTTTTTCAGAAAACTCTGGTCTTAATACAATACCAATAAGCAACCCTTTTCCTCGTATTTCTGTGAATAATTCAAAACGTTTATTAATAAAATGTAATTCAGAAATAATTTTTTCTGATTTTTTTTCTACACCTGATAAAATTTTTTTTGTATTAACAATGTCAATAACAGATTCTGCAACAGAACAAGCAAGAGGGTTTCCTCCATATGTAGTACCATGAATACCAGGTTTCATTACAGATGCAATTTGATTTGTTGTTAACATTGCACTTATTGGAAAACCACCACCTAACGACTTTGCAATAGTTAAAATATCAGGTTGTACTTCATAATATTCATATGAATATAACTTACCAGTTCTACCTATTCCAGTTTGGATTTCATCAAAAATTAAAAGTGCATTATATTTACAACAAAGATCTCTAACTTCTTTAACAAAAGAAACATCTGCTGGTATAATTCCTCCTTCCCCCTGAATAAGTTCCATAACTACAGCAGAAGTATTTTCATCAATCATATCTTTAACAGTATCAATTTTATTAAATTTAGCATGCATAATTGCTGGAGGTTTTGGTCCAAAAAAATCAGAATATTTTGATTGTCCACCTACAGAAACAGTAAAAAAAGTTCGTCCATGAAATGAATTATAAAAAGATATAATTTTATTTTTTTTTGAATTATATATTTTAGATGAATAATAACGAGCTAATTTAAACGCTGCTTCATTTGCTTCAGCACCTGAATTCGCAAAAAAAACACGAGATGCAAAACTCGATGAAATTAATTTATCGGCTAAACGTAAAGCTGGTTCATTTGTAAAAACATTACTAATATGCCATAATTTTTTACTTTGTTGATTTAAAACTTTATTTAATACGGGATGACAATGACCTAACGATGTCACCGCAATTCCACCTGAAAAATCAATATATTCCTTTCCTTTTTGATCCCAAATACGACTACCTTTTCCTTTAACTGGAATAAAAAATGCTGGATTATAAACAGGTAAAATTAATTGATTAAAACTATCTCGCGTAATTAATTTTATTTTTTTTATCATTAATTTTCCTAAAACATATTTGCTAAAATAATAAAACATTTTACAGCTAAAACAGATAAACTGATAAAATTAAAATATACATTATATTTTATTAAATTTAAACTTATTTTATTAACAAACTTAAAAACATCAAAACAAATTTTATTAAAGTAAAAAACTATTTTACATTTTAACATCTTGATACAATAATTTTAATAATTACCAATAAGATATTTTAAATAAAACATCTTAAAATTTTAATTTTTATAATAAAAAAGGTAAAAAAATGAAAAATATCAACCAAATAAAACTTACATGGATTAGTTTTTTTTCATACGCTTTCACAGGTGCGTTAATTGTTGTTACTGGAATGATAATGGGGGATATTGCCAATTATTTTAGTTTATCTGTATCACAAATGAGTAATATTTTTACTTTTTTAAATGCAGGTATTTTAATATCAATTTTTTTAAATTCTTGGCTAATGGATATTATATCAATAAAAAAACAATTGATATTTGGTTTTTTATTTTCAATATTAGCTATAATAGGTATAGTATTCTCAAGTAATATACTTGTGTTTTCTATAAACATATTTATACTTGGTTTAGTCAGTGGAATAACTATGTCACTTGGTACTTTCATTATTACGTATTTATATTCAGGTGAAAAAAGAGGATCAAAATTGTTAATTACTGATTCTTTTTTTAGCATGTCTGGAATGATATTTCCGATTATTTCCGCATACCTATTAGAAAAAAATTTTTTATGGTATTGGATTTATGTATTTATAGGAATTATTTATTTCCTTATTTTTATTTTAACAATAAAATCACAATTTCCAATATTAGAAGAAAAAACAAAAAATCACGATAATATTAAAAAATTTAATATAAATATAATTTTATTATCTATTTCAGCTTTGTTATATATTTTAGGACAATTAAGTTTTATTTCTTGGGTTCCACAATATGCTACTGAAATCATAAATATCAATATCAAAAAAACTGGTACTTTAGTAAGTAATTTTTGGATGGCATATATGATTGGTATGTGGTGTTTTAGTTTTATAATTAAATTTTTTAATTTACAACGTATGTTTATTTTTTTAACAGGTGTTTCTTCAATACTTATGTACTGTTTTATTTATAGTAAAAGTTACTCCGCACTAAAATATACCATTATTAGTTTAGGGTTTTTTTCTAGTGCAATTTACACTATTATTATAACATTAGCATCATTAGAAACTAAAAAACCATCTGCGAAATTGATTAATTTAATTTTATTTTTTGGAACCATTGGAACACTATTAACATTTGTCATCACTAGTCCAATTGTTGCAAAAAAAGGATTATATGCAACTTTAATTTTTTCAAATATATTGTATGGAATAGTTTTTTTACTATCTTTTGTGATTTTGAGTAGTAGTAAAAATAAATACTATTTTTAAAAACTATTATCATTAAATAGTTATATTTTTTTAAATAAACTAGAATAAATAATGACTTCTGGTTTATTTAAATAACTAATCTAGACCTATAGCAGAAGATACACGTTTTAAAAATTTTTCAGATTTTAATCTCGCTTTAATTGCTCCTTCTTTAGCTATTTTTTTTAAATAAGATTCGTCGTTTCGATAATCTAAGTAAGATTTTTGCAATTTATATAAAAATTTAGATACATTGTCAAAAATAATATTTTTAAATTCACTGTACATTATGCCGTCTAATTCTTTTTCCAAGATAGAAATGTTTTTGTTTGTAATAGCAGAAAGAATTTCTAATAAATTTGAAATACCTGGTTTTTTTTTTATATCATAGTATATTTTAGGTGGTGTTTCTGAATCTGTAACAGCGTTTTTTATTTTTAAAAAAACTGATGAAATATCTTCTAATAAAAAAATTACATTATTTTTAATAGTATCTGATTTAGACATTTTTTTTGTAGGATCTAATAAAGACATAATTTTAGATCCATTTTTAGTAATTAATGAATCAGGTAAGGTAAATATGTCTCCATATAAAAGATTAAAACGATTAGCAATATTACGAGTTAATTCTAAATGCTGTTTCTGATCTTTTCCTACTGGTACTAAATTCGTTTGATATAATAAAATATCTGATGACATTAATAGAGGATAATTAAATAATCCAATATTTATATTTTCAACACAATTTTCTTCTATTTTTCTTTTATTTTTAAATTGTGTCATTCTAGATAATTCACCAAATTGGCTAAAACAACTTAAAATCCAATGTAATTGACTATGTTGATAAACATGTGACTGAATAAAAATAATACTTTTTGTCGGATTCACTCCACAGGCTAAATATAATGCTAATGTATCTAATACTGATTTTTTTAAAAAAAAATTTTTATTTAATGTAGTTAAAGAATGTAAGTCAGCAATACAGTATAAACATTCATAATTATCTTGAAATGAAGACCAATGACGCATTGTTCCTATATAGTTTCCAATACTTAAATTACCTGAAGGTTGTACAGCACTGAATAATATTGGTTTAGAGTTAATCATATTAAATGATCCTAAGGTATATAAAAATATCAATGAATAGAAGTTGAATAAACATGTTTTAATTCTTCACGTATCTTTTTTATGATAATATCATAATTAGAATATCCAAAAAGTCCTGAACCAATCACAAAAACATTAGCTCCTGAAAAAGCTATCTCAGAAATGTTTTCTAATTTAACTCCTCCATCAACTTCTAGAAGAATGTTAGATGAATTTAACTCAATTTTTTTGCGAACTTCACGTAATTTTTTGAATGAAGATGGTAAAAATGATTGATTACCAAAACCAGGATTTACTGACATTAATAAAATTAAATCTAATTTTTCCATTACATAATCAAGAAAATTAAGAGAAGTGGCCGGATTAAAAGCTAAACCTGCTTTACATCCGCACTCCTTAATTAAATTTAAAGTACGATCAATATGATCTGTCGCCTCTGGATGAAAAGTAATAAAATCTGCTCCAGCTTCAGCAAATTGAGGAATTAAATTATCTACTGGTTTTACCATCAAGTGTACATCAATAGGTACAGTAATGTTATAATTTCGTAAAGCTTTTAAAATCATAGGACCCATTGTTAAATTTGGAACATAATGATTATCCATTACATCAAAATGTATCCAATCACTACCTGCATCTATAACTTTTTTTGCATCTTCTCCTAAACGAGCGAAATCAGCAGATAAAATTGAAGGCGCTAAAAAAAACTTTTTCATCTTAGTCATCCCATATTTGATTGAAATAATTTTATAAAAAATAGACAAAACAAATTTTAAATAAAAAAAATTATTAGTTAATTTTAATATTTCTTTTATTTTTCATAATAAAAATTAAAAAAATATAATAATATTATTGACATTTTTTTTGCATGAAAAACGCATTGATTGACGATATTTTAATTAAATATTAAACAGGGAATATATTTTTTAAGACATACTAAATTTTTATATTTAGTAAGAAGTAAAGTTATTAATACAATATTTTATAAAATTTTTTTTAATATTAAAAGTTAGTTTGATAAAAAAATAATACTCTAATTATTATCAAAAAAACTTTTAAAAAAATGTATATTAAATTTAATTAAGTTAAACTTTTAAATAAAAATTATTTTCATCTATCAACATTTATTTTTTTAAATATTAATAAAAAACTGAAAAATTAAATTTAATCTGTACAAAAGAAAACATTTTTAAAAAAGAATATAGTTTAGAAGAAAAATTGTAATATGTAATTAAACTTCAAAACTATATAAAATGAAAAACCTAAATTTTTATTTTAAAAAAAAACTTATAAAGTTATAATTATAATAAATAATTTTTAATCCCAAATATTAAAAATTTTATTGAGAATCTTTAATTGCACTTAAAATAATATTTTTGTCTATTCCAGAATAAATTTCAGCTTTTCCAATAGAAACCGGAAGAACTAACCTCATTTCTCCAGACATAACTTTTTTATCTCTTATCATATATGGTAAATATGAAGCGGCAGACATATTTTTAGGTGCTTTAATAGGTAATCCTGTTTTTTTTAATAAAGACAATATTCTTTTATAATCTGTTTTTTTTAAACATCCTATTAATTCTGATGTACGAGATGCCATGACCATTCCTACTGAAATTGCTTCACCATGTAACCAATTACCGTAGCCTGCATGAGCTTCAATAGCATGACCATATGTATGCCCAAAATTTAACAATGCTCTAAAATTATTTTCTCTTTCGTCAAGAGAAATTATTTTTGCTTTTAATTCACAACACTTTTTAATACAATAAGACATTAATTCATGATTCAACAATAATAAATTTTCAATATTTTCTTCTAACCAATTAAAAAAATTTGCATCAAAAATAACAGCGTATTTAATAACTTCTGCCATACCAGAAACCAATTCATTATACGGAAGAGTTTTTAAAAAATCGATATCAATAATAACAGAAGAAGGTTGCCAAAACGAGCCTACCATGTTTTTACCAAGCAAATGATTGACTCCGGTTTTTCCACCAACAGAAGCATCTACTTGAGACAAAAGAGTAGTCGGAATTTGAATAAATCGTACACCTCTCTGGTAAATAGATGCCGAAAATCCAGTTAGATCACCTATTACTCCTCCACCTAATGCAATCAAAGTTGTATCACGGGAATGTTTTTTTTCTAATAGAGCAGAAATTATTACTTCCATTTCATTTAATGTCTTAAATTGTTCTCCATCTGAAAGAATAACTTGATCTATTTTTATGCCGGATTTTCTTAAATGAAAGAATACCTTATCTTTAAAAAGATTAGCTAATGTTTTATTTGTGATTAACATAGCTTGGTTTCCAGGATTTAAAGGCCAAAAGATATTATCTTCCTGAATAATACCAGATCCGATATTAATCGGATAGCTACGTTTTCCTAAAACAACTTTTAATTGTTCCATAATTTTTTATACTCTATAAGCATTTTATTTAAATAATCTCACTATATTTTTTCTAATAAATGAATAATACTATATGCAACAGATTTAGCACTTTGATTATCAGTTTGAATTTTAAAATCTGCTATTTCTTCATATAATGGATTTCTTTCATGAGCTAAATTTTCTAATACAATACGATTTGAAATGTTAGATTGTAATAATGGTCTTTTTTTATCTCTTTTTGTACGTGATAACTGTTTTTCAACAGTAGTTTCTAAATATATAACAATCCCACGAGCAGATAAAATATTACGATTTTCTTTGAATTTTACTGAACCTCCACCGGTAGCAAGAACAATACCTTGTTTTTTTGTAAGTTCATCAATAATTTTTACTTCTCTTTGACGAAAACCGTTTTCACCTTCAACATCGAAGACCCAACTTATATTAGCTCCAGTACGCTTCTCAATTTCTTGATCAGAATCAAAAAATTCCATATTAAGTTGTTGAGACAACTGACGACCAATAGTACTTTTACCAGCTCCCATAGGTCCAATTAAAAAAATATTTCGTTTTTCTGCCATATTTTTATTACTAAGATAATTCGTTAATAACAGTAATGCTTAGCAAATTTTGCTAGCAAGACATAAAAAACGCTAAAAATAGAATAAACTAAATTTTATATAAATATTCTAAATTAACGACAATTATATATTTAAAAATAGGAATATTATTGGTTTTTCATTAAAAAATATGATCCTTGTATGAAAAAAGAATTGTTTAAAAAAATTTTTTATTATTTTAAATAATTTCTTATAATACTTTTATCAGAAAAATTGAAACATAATACATGTTTTAAAAACTTATTTTTAAAATTTTTATGTGATAAAATTTTTTTTAAAGTAAAACTATTATTCTATCAGAGTAAACCTTATTTTTTCCATAATTTATTTATTATTTTAATACAAATATTATTTTTGAAAATTTTCAATAAATTTAATACTTTAATTAAAAAACTTGACGTAATTTATTTTTTAAGTTTAAATAGATTTTTACATAAAAAAATTTTAAAAATTCTTTAAATCTTAAAAGGTGAGATGTCCGAGAGGCTTAAGGAACACGCCTGGAAAGCGTGTATATGGAAACGTATCAAGGGTTCGAATCCCTTTCTCACCAAAAAAAATATAAAAAAATATATAATTATAAATAAAACTTTAATTTTAAAAATTATATATTCTTTTACATGATCAAATCTGTTTTATATTTTTTTTTAAAGAAGCAAAGTAGTTTCTAAAGAAAGAGTAATCATATTATGAAAACTAGACTCTCTATCTTTTGGTGATACTGCTTCTTTTTTAGTGATATGATCAGAAACAGTGCAAATTGATAATGCTTGAGCTTTTAATTCAGAGGCAACTGAATATATACCAGCAGTCTCCATATCTATTCCAATGATGTTATATTTTTTTAAAATTTTCAACATATCTTCATTTTCACTATAAAATGAATCTGTCGTAAAAAAATTACCAATATGAACTTTAAAATTCATTTTTTTAGCTGTTACAAAAGCATGAAAAATCATTTTAAAATCTGCAATTGCAGCATAATCATGATTATTAAAACGTATTCTGTTAACTTTTGAATCTGTAGAAGCACCCATACTAATAACGATATCACGCAATTTTATATTATTCTGAAGAGTACCACAAGTTCCTACGCGAATAATTTTTTTTACATTATATTCTGATATTAACTCTCTTACGTAAAGAGATGCAGAGGGTATTCCCATACCATGACTCATAATGGAAATTTTTTTACTTTTATAATATCCTGTATATGCCAGCATTAATCGAGTATCATTAATTTGAATTGCATCTTTTAAATAATTTTCAGCAATATATTTGGCTCTTATTGGATCACCAGGCATCAAAACTATATCTGAAAAAGAATTTTTTTCACTTTTAATATGCAGTGTAGGCACTATTTTTTTTCCTTATTTTAATAAATAATTTTTTTAAAACATGCTTTTACCATATTTCATATCAGATAATGAAAAATGTTTTGCAATAGTTTGTCCTATATCAGAAAAGGTATCTCGATAACCTAAAAAATTTATTTTTTTACCTGGAGCATATATTAATATAGGAATATTTTCTCTCGTATGATCTGTTCCTTTCCAAGTAGGATCACATCCATGATCTGCAGTTAAAATAAATAAATCTTTCTCTTTAACTAAATTAATCATTTCAGATAATTTACTATCAAAAAATTCTAACCCCTTAGCATATCCTGAAACATCACGACGATGACCCCAAACAGAATCAAAATCTACAAAATTAGTGAATATAACAGTATTATTCTTTGCTAATTTCATCTGATCAATAGTACTATTACATAATTCATATAAACCAGTGGATTTAATACTTTTACTTATTCCAACTCCTGCATAAATATCTGAAATTTTCCCTATCGCAATGACTGTACCTTTTTTCTCTTGTATTAATTTTTCCATAAAAGTAATAGAAGGAGGTTGCATTGAAAGATCGCGTCTGTTTCCAGTTCTATTAAAGTTTAGTTTATTAGTTCCAATAAAAGGTCTAGCTATAACACGTGCTACTTTATATTTATTTTTATCAAGTATCGTACGAACAGTTTCACATATTTTATAAAGATTTGACAAACCAAATTTAACTTCATGGCATGCTATTTGAAATACAGAATCAGATGAAGTATAAAAAATAGGCTTTCCTGTTTTAATATGTTCTTTACCTAAATTTTTTATTATTTCTGTACCTGATGCATGACAGTTACCAAGAATACCAGGTAATTTTAATTTTTTTATTATTTTGTTAATTAATGATAAGGGAAAAGAATGATCTTTTTTTGTAAAGTAATGCCAATCTTTTAAAAAAGGAGCTCCAGCAATTTCCCAGTGTCCAGAAGTAGTATCTTTTCCAGAAGAAATTTCGCTAGCATAACCATAACTAGCAATAATATTAACATCTTCTTTTTGATTAAATCCTAATGGATATTTTCCTGTAGAAGATTGATATGATTTAACTATTCCTAACTTAGTTAAATTGGGAATATATAAAGAACCTTTTCTTCCTATATTAGCTTCATTCAAAAAACATTTTTCTGCTATATGTCCAAAAGTATCTGCGCCAACATCATTAAATTTATAAGCATCAAAACTTGAACCTATTCCAAAAGAATCTAAAATCATTAAAAAAACGCGTTTCATTATAAATACCTAAAATTAATAAAATATGTTTACTGTTCTCTTGTTTTGTCAAAAAAAATATTCTTATAAATGTTTTTTATTATGTCTAAATTAGCTTTATTTGGTGCTAAATATATTAGTTGATTAGAACCATCTAACGCTAAACAAGATTTATTTTTGTTTAAAAAATCAGAAATAGATTTTTCTTTTTTTGATCTAATCCAACGTGCAAGAGCAATATTTACTGTTTCATACATTGCATCTATTTGATATTCAACCTTTAAACGTTCAATTACAACATCAAATTGTAATATTCCAATAGCACCTAAAATTAGACTATTGTTTGTTATAGGACAAAAAATTTGTATTGCACCTTCTTCTGATAATTGAAATAAACCTTTTTTTAATTTTTTTTGTTGTAATGGATTTTTTAAAAAAATACGACGAAATACTTCTGGAGCAAAACTTGGAATCCCAAGAAATTTAATTTCTTCTCCTTCTGTAAAAGTATCTCCAATTTTTATTGTGCCGTGATTATGTATTCCTATTACATCACCAGGATACGCGTTTTCTATAGAAAATCTATCTCCAGCTAAAAAGGAAAATGCATCAGAAACAATGATATCTTTTTTTATTCGTACATGTCTTAGTTTTATACCTTTTCTATACTGTCCAGAAACAATTCTCATAAAAGCCATTCGATCACGATGTTTTAAATCCATATTTGCTTGAATTTTAAATATAAAACCTGTAAATTTTTTTTCTTCAGGTTCAACTTTTCGTATATTAGTACAACGATAAACAGGAGAAGGAGCCCATTTTATTAAACTTTCTAGTACATGATTAATACCAAAATTACTTAATGCACTACCAAAAAAAACAGGAGTTACATCACCTTCTAAAAATTTTTTTTTACTAAATTCTGGATATACATGAGTAACTAATTTTAATTCTTCATGCCATTGTATATATAAATCTGTACCAATATGTTCTTTTAAAGAAAATTCATTAAAAAAATCAGTAAGGGAGTTAGAATCAAAAAAATTAACTTTTTTAATAACATTTTTTTTATATAAACAAAACATTTTATCATAAATATGATAAACACCTTTAAAGTTTTTACCACAACTGATAGGCCAAGTTATTGGAATACAGCTTAAATTTAACTCTTTTTCTATTTCATCTAGAATTTCTATTGCTTCACGACTATCACGATCTAATTTATTAATGAAAGTAATAATGGGAGTATTATGCAAACGACTAACATTCATTAATTTTTTTGTTCGATCTTCTATTCCTTTTGCGGCATCGATAACCAATAAACAGCAATCAACTGCAGTAAGAATTCGATATGTATCTTCTGAAAAATCTTCATGACCAGGAGTATCTAGTAAATTCATTAAAATATTTTTATATGTAAACTGCATAACTGATGTAGTAACAGAAATTCCGCGCTGCTTTTCAATGTTCATCCAATCTGACTTAGCATATTTTCCATTTCCTCTGGCTTTAATAGTTCCAGAAGTACGAATTACTTTTCCAAGTAATAACATTTTTTCTGTAACAGTTGTTTTACCTGCATCAGGATGAGAAATAATAGCAAAAGTACGTCTTTTACTTAATTCCAATTGATGATTTATATCAAACATATATACTCATTTAAATTATTTTTCATTATTAAAAATTTTAGATATAAAAATAAAAATTATTTATTAAAAAATAAACATTCTGATTTTTTTTAAAAGTCTATGTTAGTTATCTTGATTTATTTAAAAAAAATAGTAATATTATACTAGATAAAAATAAACTAAACTGTATAAAAATAAACTAAACTGTATGTAATAATAAAAATGTTTATAATTGCATTATAAATGAAAAAGAGTTTCTGCAATGAAGAAAAAATTTATATATATTGCATACACAGGTGGTACTATCGGAATGCAAAAATCAAAATATGGATATATTCCTATTTCTGGACATCTTCAAAAACAATTAATTAAAATGCCAGAATTTCATAGTACAGAAATTCCAAACTTTACTATTAAAGAATATAATCCATTAATTGATTCATCTAATATGACCCCAATAGAATGGCAAAAAATTGCAAATGATATTAAAAATAATTATCATAAATATGATGGATTTATTATTCTTCATGGAACAGATACCATGGCTTATACTGCATCAGCTTTGTCATTTATATTAGAAAATCTAGAAAAACCAGTAATAATAACAGGATCTCAAATTCCTCTTTCAGAAATCCGATCAGATGGACGACAAAATTTATTAAATTCATTATTAATGGCTGCCAACTATCCCATTAACGAAGTCACTCTCTTTTTTAATCATAGATTATATAGAGGAAACCGAACAACTAAATCACATGCCGATGGCTTTGATGCCTTTTCTTCACCTAATTTAGGACCTTTATTAGAAGTAGGAATTAATGTTCAATCTTTTTATAAAAAAAAATTTAAAAAAAAAACAAAAAAGCTAAAAGTATATAAAGTAAGACCACAACCCATCAGTATACTTACAATATATCCAGGAATATCTAAAGAAGTAATACAAAATTTTTTATTAAATCCAGTAAAAGCATTAATTTTATGTACTTATGGAATAGGAAACGCTCCTCAGAATAGAGAATTTTTAAGAGAATTAGACCTTGCCCAAAAAAAAAATATTATCGTAATAAATTTAACACAATGTACGTCGGGACGCGTTAATATGAATGGTTATGCAACCGGTAATTCACTTATAAAAGTTGGTGTTATTAGCGGATATGATTTAACGGTAGAAGCAGCCTTAACTAAATTACATTTTCTATTAAGTCAAAATTTTTCAACTGAAAAAATTCGTATTCAAATGCAGAATAACTTACGCGGCGAATTAACTCTAGATTAAGTGATTTTGATATGTTTTTCAAAAATTTATTTAAAATTTTAATAAAAAGAATGATTACCATGAAGATGATCAGTCTGATCAATTACCTGTTTTATTTCAGGAAAAAAAGATAGTATTTTTTTCTCAACCGTCTCTTTTAAAGTAATTCCAATCATTGAACATCCATTACATCCTCCACTAAATTGTATTAAAGCTATTTTGTTTTTAGAAATTTTAATTAAATTAACTTTTCCTCCATGCATCAATAATTGAGGGTTTATGTTGGTGTTTAAAAATTCTTCTATCCTTTCTTGTAAAGAAGATACAGTGTTTTTTAAAATATTTTTTTTAGCATATGGTGTCTTAAAAGTTAATTGTGAACCTAAATTATCAACTATAAGATCAATTTCAGAATTTTTTAAAAAAGAAGTAATAGATCGATTAACATAAACAAAAAAATTGTTATAATTTAATTTAATATCATTCTTTTCTACTTCATCTTTGGCACAGTATGCTACTCCACACTCTGCATTTTGTGTACCTGGATTTATAATAAATACACGTATTTGAGTTCCGATAGGTTCTTTTGATAAAAGTGATACAAAATAATTTTGTGCTTTATTAGAAATATTAATCATAAATATTAATTTAGTAAAATTTTAATTATAATTAATTCTACTAATTTATTAAAAAAAATACAAGAATATTCTATTTTAAAAAAAATTTTATTTGAGATAATAAAAATTCTTTTATTTAAGGAAAAAAATGAAAAATTTTTACTGGAAAACTGTAGGTAATGGCAATATTAATCTCATTATATTAAATGGATGGGGATTTGATTTAAAAATATGGTTTTTTATTATAAATAAACTTAATAATATATTTAAATTTCATTTAATTGATTTACCAGGAATTGGAATGAATAAACATTTACTTCCTCTTAAAATTGATGAAATAACTGAAATTTTATACTATTATATGCCTAAAAATTCTATTTGGTTAGGATGGTCTATAGGTGGGTTAATTACTAATCGATTTGCATCGTTATATCCAAAAAATATTTTAGGAATAATAAATGTAGCTTCTTCTCCTTGTTTTATAAAAAAAAAAATGGCCTGGAATAGAAGAAAAAAAAATATACTGTTTTTACAGCAGTTTAAAAAAAAATTATTTTGAAACAATAAATAATTTTTTATCTTTACAAATCACAAGATCAAAAGAAAATTTGCAAGATTTAAAAAAGTTAAAAAAGATAATATCTTATGAAGATAAACCAAATAAAAAAATCTTAAAAAATGGATTAGAAATACTTCTTTCAACTGATTTACGATTAGAAAAAAACATTCTTAAAATTCCTTTATTACGCATATACGGTTCATTAGACAGTTTAGTTCCAAAAAAAATATCAAAAATACTTGATAAAAAATGGCCTGAAAGTATTTCTATTATTATAGAAAAAGCTGCACACACTCC
The DNA here is from genome assembly GCF_005080845.1 of Buchnera aphidicola (Rhopalosiphum padi). Lineage (NCBI taxonomy): Bacteria > Pseudomonadati > Pseudomonadota > Gammaproteobacteria > Enterobacterales > Erwiniaceae > Buchnera > Buchnera aphidicola. Next base: position 584,154 of record NZ_CP034858.1, read on the forward strand.
ATTTATTTCACATAAAGAACAATTTTGTTCTATTTTATTAGAATTTATAAAAAATCTTTAATTAAAAAACATATAGCCCTAAAAAAATGAGGGCTATAGATTTTTATATTTCTAAAAAGGAATTTCATCATCGAAATCTATTTCTGAAGAATCAATTTGTTCTTTATTTAATTTACTTTTTTCTATATTTTTTGACGCATGATTTATTTCTAGTTTTTTTGTTTTTAAAATATTATTATTTTCGTTTAATGTAACATGATGAGAATTTGAATTACGAGTTCCTAACATTTGCATCGTACCGCCAATGTTAACTATAATTTCTGTTGTATAACGTTCAAGACCATTTTGGTCTTGCCATTTTCTAGTTTGAAGGGATCCTTCAATATATACTTGAGAACCTTTTCTCAAATATTCTCCAGCAATTTCAGCCAATTTTCCAAATAATACTATTCTATGCCATTCTGTTTTCTCTTTATTTTCACCAGTATTTTTATCTTTCCAGTTCTCTGAAGTTGCAAGTGTCATATTTACTACTGCATTACCATTTGGCATATAACGAACTTCAGGATCTTGGCCTAAGTGACCAATTAAGATTACTTTATTTACACCTCTACTTGCCATAATAAAAACTCCATTTTCTAAATTTAAAAAAATTAAATACATTTTTAAATAGAATTTTTAATTATTTGTAATAAAAATACATCATGAATACGTAATTTAATATAATTAAACTTATAAAAAACGATATATTAATAGTAATTAAGATATTAGAAATAATAAAAATTTTTCAATAATTGTTTTTTGTAAAAATTGCAAATTGTATTTAAAATAGTAAAAAAATAAAAATTTATATATATTTAAGTTACATTATAACTATTAAAAAATAAAATTATAAACCATAATTTATATTTCTTTAAAGAAAGAAACAATATTTTTTATGTTATTAATATTTTAAACAAATATAACTTTTTATAAAGTTGCAATTAAATTTTTTAAGTACCAAAACACTTTTCTTTTTAAATAAATTTTAAAATTATAAATTCTATTTTAAATAAAAAAACTTCTATAATGGATTTATGATTAAAAAAATAATAAAAAATTAAATTTTATTTTTTGTAATTTTTTATAAATAATTTAAAAAAATAAAAACATATAAAATTATGATAATATATTCCTATATGAAAGTGAAAAAATATAGTAGAAGAAATTAATTTTAACATTATTTAGTATATCAAAAAAAATATTCCTCCAAAAATATATTCCCCTAATAAAATTAGAATATAATTTCTAAAAAAATAATAAAATATCTTATATATTTTTTTTAAACAATTAATCAAATATTTAAAGATAAAAATAAAAAATTTTTTTAAATACTCAACTTATTAAAAATAAGATAAAAAACTGAATTAAATTAGTGAATAAATAATCTATTATTTAGAATACTATAATATAATTTTACAATGATTTACTAAATAGTGGTACTTCCAATATATATGGCAAAAAATAAATCATATTTACATCAACAAATTAATAGATTAAAAATTCCACCACATTCATTAGAAGCAGAACAATCAGTACTAGGTGGATTAATGTTAGATAACGAACAGTGGGATTCTGTTTCAGAACATGTGGTGGCTGATGATTTTTTTAGCAAACCCCATCGCTTAATATTTCAAGAAATGCAACAATTGTTAAATTTAGGACATCCTATTGATTTAATTACATTATCAGAATCTTTAGAACAAAAAGGAAAATTAGAAAGTGTAGGTAGATTTTCTTATTTAGCTGAATTATCGAAAAATACTCCTAGTACAGCGAATATTACTGCATATGCTGACATAATACGAGAAAGAGCAATAGTAAGAGAAATGATATTAGTAGCTAATAAAATAGCAAACGCAGGATATGATACTCAAGGACGTAAAAGCGAAGAATTATTAGATTACGCGGAATCTAGTGTTTTTAAGATTGCTGAAAAACGTTTTAAAAAAGATTCAGGTCCAAAAAATATTGAACAAATTCTTGATGAAACTGTTACTAGTATTGAAAAGTTATTTTTATCTCCTAATGACGGAGTAACAGGAATAAATACAGGATATCAAGATTTAAATAAAAAAACATCAGGTTTACAACCTTCAGAACTTATTATCATTGCAGCAAGACCTTCAATGGGTAAAACAACTTTTGCCATGAACTTATGTGAAAATGCTGCTATGCTATATGATAAACCAGTGTTGATTTTTAGTTTAGAGATGCCTGGAGAGCAAATTATGATGCGTATGCTAGCATCTTTATCTAGAGTAAATCAGGCACGTATTCGAACTGGACAATTAAATGATGAAGACTGGTCTCGTATGTCTGGTACAATTAATGTTTTACTTAAAAAAAAGAACATTTATATAGATGATTCTTCAGCTCTTACTCCCAGTGAAGTTCGTTCTAGAGCACGTCGTATTTATCGTGAAAATAATGGATTAACTTTAATAATGGTTGATTATTTACAATTAATGAGAGTTCCATCTCTTTCTGACAACCGAACTCTTGAAATTGCTGAAATTTCTAGAACCTTAAAAGCACTGGCAAAGGAATTACAAGTACCAGTTATAGCATTATCACAATTAAACCGTTCTCTAGAACAAAGATCAGATAAAAGACCAGTAAATTCAGATTTACGCGAGTCTGGTTCTTTAGAACAAGACGCAGATTTAATAATGTTTATATATCGTGACGAAATATATCACGAAAATAGTGATTTTAAAGGTATTGCTGAAATTATAATAGGAAAACAAAGAAATGGACCAATTGGAACAATATGCTTAACATTCAACGGACATTGGTCTAGATTTGATAATTATTGCGGCCCTAAATATGATTAAAAAACATGATGATTTTAGGTTAAACATATAAAATTTATTTATATAAATAAATTTTTAAGTTTAAGCATTTAATAACTAATTTTATTTAAAATAAAATTTAATTTTCACAAAAATAAATTCATATTATATTTATAGATATTTTTTGATTAAACAACGAGTGTTAAAATATGCAGAAAAAAAAGAATTTAAAAATTGGAATAGTAATGGATCCAATTAAATCAATTAATATTAAAAAAGACTCAAGTTTTGCTATATTGCTAGAAGCTCAAAAAAGAAAACATGAAATTTATTATATGGAAATGAACGATCTTTATTTAAGAAAAGGTAAATCATATGCAACAACACGCTTAATGGAAGTGCAAAAAAATAAAGAAAATTATTTTAAATTCATTCAAAAAAAAGACATTGCATTAAATGAATTAGACGCTATTCTAATGCGAAAAGATCCTCCATTTAACACTGAATTTATTTATGCAACATATATTCTTGAACGTGCAGAAGAAAAAGGTGTATTAGTAATTAATAAACCAAAAAGTTTAAGAGACTGTAACGAAAAAATATTTATATCATGGTTTTCTAAATTTACTACAGACACGTTAGTTACAAGAAAATTGTCTAAAATATATGATTTTTGGAAAGAAAAAAACGACATAATATTAAAACCTTTAAATGCAATGGGTGGAAAAAATATTTTTCGTATTAAAAAAAATGATCCTAATTTTTCAGTTATTGTCGAAACACTTACAAATTACGAAAAAAAATATTGTATGATTCAAACGTATTTACCAGAAGTAAAATTTGGTGATAAAAGAATTTTAATTGTAAACGGGAAACCTATACCTTGGTCTTTAACACGTATCCCAAAATACGGAGAAACAAGGGCAAACTTAGCCGTTGGAGGAGAAGGAAAAGTACAAAAACTTAGCGATAAGGATTGGGAAATAGCTAACTATTTAGCTCCAATTTTAAAAAAAAGAGGATTAATCCTTGTTGGATTAGATGTTATAGGTAATAACTTGACAGAAATTAATGTTACAAGCCCAACATGTATTTGTGAAATTGAAGAAAAGAAAAATATTTCTATTACAAGTATTTTAATTGATTATCTTGAACATAAGATGTACAAATAGAGATTATAAAATGATAGTAATAGCTTTTGATTTCGGTTTAAAAAATATTGGAGTAGCAGTTGGAGAAAATATTCTTAAAAAAGGAAGAGCTTTAAGTAAATTATCTGCACAAAACGGATCTCCAGATTGGGATAATGTAAAAAATTTATTACAAACCTGGAAACCTAAATTTTTAGTTGTAGGACTACCATTAAATATAGATGGTACCAGACAAGATATGACAAAAAAAGCAGAAAAATTTGCTTATTCATTAAAATATAAATTTAATCTTTTCGTTGATTTACACGATGAACGTTTAAGTACTAAAGAAGCTAGATCATTAATATTTAAAAAAAATGGTTTTAAAGGATTAAAAAAAGAAAAAATACATTCTGTTGCTGCTGTCATTATATTAGAAAGTTGGTTTAATCAAAATTTGTATTAATTCTTTAATGCATTAAAAATAAAATATGAAAAAAATTAATATTAACATTGAAATTATTAAAAAAAAAATTAAAACTTTTTTAAAGAAAAACAACAATCCTTTAAAAAAAGTAAAAATAATAGCAGTAAGTAAAAATCAAGAAATTGACAAAATGAAACTAGTAATATCATCTGGAATATATGAATTCGGAGAAAATTATGTTCAAGAAGGAATCAATAAAATTCAAAAATTAAAAAAATATAAAAATATTATTTGGCATTTTATTGGAAAAGTACAATCAAATAAAACAAAAATTATTGCAGAAAATTTCGATTGGTGTCAAACTGTAGACCGTGAAAAAATAGCAATTTTACTTAATAAGTACAGAGCAAAAAGTGTATTTCCAATGAATGTTTTGATGCAAATAAATATTTCTGATGAAATAAACAAAAATGGTATATGCATAAAAAATTATAAAAAATTAGCAAAAATTATTTCTTTAATGCCTAATTTAAATTTTCGAGGAATTATGATTATGCCTTCAATAAAAGAAGAAATCATAAAAAAAAATGATAGTTATAAAAACGGAAGTGTTATTTTTAATGAATTAAAAAAAGAATATCAATCAATTGATACTTTATCATTAGGAACAAGTTTTGATATAGAAAAAGCTTTATTTTTTCAAAGCAATATGATAAGAATTGGGCGTTTTATCTTTACAAATAAAATTAGCTAGTACATTAAAAATTTATTGAAATATTAAAAATATTACTATGTTTAAACTTCCACCTATTAGTTTATATATCCACATTCCTTGGTGTTTAAAAAAATGTGGATATTGTGATTTTTATTCGTATGTTAGCAAAAGTGCGATTCCAGAAAAAAAATATATTGAGCATTTATTAAAAGATTTAGAAAAAGATTTAAGTTTAATCAATGAAAGAAAAATAAATACTATTTTCATTGGTGGTGGAACACCTAGTTTACTAAAAAATAGTTCAATAGAAAATTTACTAAAAGAAATAAAAAAAAGAACAAATATTTCTAATAAAACAGAAATTACTATAGAATCAAATCCAACAACACTAGAATACAAACGTTTTTTAAATTATAAAAAATCAGGTATCAATCGTTTTTCCATAGGAATTCAAACGTTTAATTCAGATTTGTTAAAAAAAATAGAACGTACGTATAATAAAGAAGAGGCAATCTTAGCAATAGAAGAAATAAGTAAAATAAATAAAAATTTTAATCTAGATATTATGTATGGATTACCAAATCAATCTTTAAACGATGTATTATTGGATTTAAAATATGCTGTTAAACATAATCCAACACACATATCATGGTATCAATTAACTATAGAACCTAATACTCTTTTTTATGTAAAAAAATTAAATTTACCTAATGAAAATATGATTTTTAAAATGTTAATACAAGGAGATAAGTTCCTAAAAAAATCAGGATATAAAAAATATGAAATATCTTCATATTCAAAAATAAACTATGAATGTCAACATAATCTTAATTACTGGAATTTTGGAGATTATATTGGAATAGGTTGTAGTGCTCATGGTAAAATAACTCAAAAAAATGGAGATATTATTAGAACTGTAAAGAATAAAAATCTAAATGATTTCATAAATGGAAAATATTTAAAATATAAAAATATTATTTTAAAAAAAGAAAGACCTTTTGAATACTTTATGAATACTTTTAGACTATACAAACCTGTTTTAAAAAAACAATTCCAAGAAAGAACTAATATTGATCCAATTTACATAAAAGAAAAAATAAAAAAGGCAATAGAAAAAGGATATATAAAAGATAAGATTGACTTTTGGAATACAACAAATAAGGGAAAAATATTTCTTAATTCATTATTAAAAATTTTTTTAGATTAAAAAAATATCTATTTTTTAGATTGAAATATCAAATCAAATATTTCATTTCCTAAAAATTTTGCTTTTTTTTCAAATTTTGTTATTAAACGAAATTTAAATCGTTCAATAAACGTTCTTTTTTTTGAAATATTTATATAGTTATCAATATTTTTTATTAAATTTAATATAAAAAAACTATATTCTTTCGAGTCAGTAACAATATGTAAGATACCACCAACAGTTAATTTTTTTAAAATTTTTCTTAGAAAAAAATCTTGTATAATTCTTCTTTTATGATGTCTTTTTTTATTCCATGGATCTGGAAAAAAAATTTGTACTTTTAATAAAGTATAATCTAAAATCATATTATCAATTACTTCAATTGCATCATGATAGATAATTTTTATATTACTAATTCCAGAAAAATGTGCTAAACGTAGACAAGAACCTATTCCTGGTTTATACACTTCTATTCCTAAAAAATTTTTATCTGGGAAATTAATGGCTGTTTCAACTAAAGAGCTACCTGATCCAAAACCAATTTCTAAAATAATAGGGGCACTATTTTTAAAAATAGATGTAAAATTTAATGGTTCTGATTTAAAATCAATACCAATTGATGACCAATATTTTTTAATTGCCTCTGATTGAGACTTAGTAATTCGACCTTTTCGACAAACAAAACTGCGGATTTGACGTAAAAAAGTACCATTGCAATTATATTGAGGTGTGATAATATTATTTTTCATATTTAGTTATACTTTTTTTAAAAAATAAAAAATATTAAGATGATTATATCTTATTTTTTTTAAATACATGCAAATTACTTTTCAAAAATTAAAAAAATTTTATAAAATGACAATATATGTTTTTTCGCAATTAATTCTTAATTGGTATCATATAAATGGAAGAAAAAATCTTCCGTGGAAACAAGACAAAAATTTATATAAAATTTGGATATCAGAAATAATGTTACAACAAACAACTGTAAAAACAGTAATTCCATATTTTAAAAAATTTATGTTAAGATTTCCAAATATACAATCTTTAAACAATAGTAAGTTAGATGATATCTTATGCCTATGGAGTGGACTAGGATATTATAAAAGAGCAGAAAACATTTATAAAACAGCAAAAATTATTAAAGAAAAATATCAAGAAAAATTTCCAACACAGTTTTTAGAATTACTTAAGCTACCAGGTATTGGAAGATCTACAGCAGGAGCTATTTTATCTTTGTCATTGAATTATTTTTTTCCTATTTTAGAAGGAAACGTAAAAAGAATTCTAATGAGATATTATGGTATCATTGGATATTTAACAGAAAAAAAAATAGAAAAAAAATTATGGAATTTAATTGAATCAATTACTCCAATTAATAATACTGGTAATTTTAATCAAGGTATAATGGACATAGGTGCATTACTTTGCACTCCTAAAAATCCACAATGCAATTTATGCCCATTAAAAAAAAAATGCATAGCTTACAAAGAAAAAAATTGGATTAAATATCCTTTAAAAAAAAATAAAAAAATAAAATTAGAAAAAAAGTCTTGGTTTGTTATTATCAAATATAAAAATAAATTCTGGATAGAAAAAAATATCGAAAAAAAAATTTGGAATAACTTATTTTGTTTTCCAAATTTTGATACTGAAATGAAAACTATAGAATGGTTAAAAAAAAATAAAATCAATACAGATCAAAAAAATGAAAAGATTAAATCTTTTTATCATAAATTTAGTCATTTTACACTGCATATTATTCCAATTTTAGTAAAATTATCTTTTTATAAAAATTTTGATGATACTAAAAGAATAGGAGTTTGGTATGATTTACAAAATCCTTGTAATATAGGTATTCCTAAACCAGTTCAGAAAATTTTAAAAATGTTTAAATAGTTTTTATAAAAAGGTTATAAATACAATGAGTCGTATAATTTTTTGTACTTTTTTACAGAAAAAGTCTGAAGGTCAAGATTATCCTCCTTATCCAGGAGAATTAGGGAAAAAAATATATAATCAAATATCCAAAGTGGCTTGGAAAGAATGGAAATTACAGCAAACTAAGTTAATTAACGAAGAAAAACTGAATATGTTTAATCGAAATGATAGAAAAAAAATAGAAGAGTATATGAAGTTATTTTTATTTAAAAATGAATAAATATATTTTTCTACATAAATTCAAATTCTTATAATTTTTTTATTATTAGCGTATAAAAAAAGTGCTTATAATTGATTCTGGTATAGGTGGATTATCTATATTAAATAACATAAAAAAAAATTTTCCTAATATAAATTATATTTATATGCTAGATAATGAGGCTTTTCCTTATGGAGAAAAAAAAGAAAAATTTATTGTAGAAAGAAGTATAAAAATAATTAATACAATAAAAAAAATTTATCCAATTAAGAAAGTAATAATAGCTTGCAATACAGCAAGCACAATATCTTTGCCTATTTTAAGAAAAAATTTCAATATTCCTATTATTGGAGTATTACCTATACTAAAACCAGCTATTGAAATAAAAAAAAATAAAATTGTTGGTTTAATAGCAACTCAAGCTACAGTCAATAGTTCGTATATAAAAAAAATAATATATAAATATTCGCTTAAAAACACTATAAAAATAATAGCCACAAACGAATTGGCAATAATAGCTGAAAAAAAAGTTAGAAAACTATCTGTTTCAAATAAAAAATTAAAAAAAATTTTTCAATCATGGATTGCTCTTTCAATTCAACCTGATACCATCATACTTGGATGTACTCATTTTTCTTTTCTAAAACAAGAAATTCAAGAGATGTTTTATAAACCTATTAATTTTATAGATTCAGGGGATGCAATTATTAAGGGAATTAAAAAATATTTTTATCAAGAAAACATAAAAAAAAATGTTTTTTTATGTTCTAAATATAATAAAAAAATAAAACAACTATTATTTTTTTTAAAAAAGTATAAATTTAAAAAAATTCAAGAAATTAACTTAAATTAATATTTTTATAAAATAATTTTTTATATTTTTTAAAAACATATTTTAATAAATCAGTTAATAAATTAACTTTTTTCATATCATAAGAATAAATCTTTAAAAGAGATTCAATGTTGTCTATATATCCTGTTAAGAAAAGTGAGTTTAAAGTTTTTAAACAATAATTAAGCCATTCTTTTTTTTCTTTTTTATTTAATACATTAAAAAAATTACGTGCTTTATAGCGAAAAAATAATTCTTTTAAACGACTATCTTTAAAATCTAATTTAACATTTTTTAAATAATTTGGTTTAGTTAGACTTATTTTTTTTATCAAACTTTTATCATGAAAATTAAAAAAAGAATTATAAATTTGTAAATCTACGTTTAAAGAACTTTTATTTTCATTTTTTTTTAATAAAAAATTCTTAATAAAATTTATTATAAAACAATTTTTTTTTACTAGATCTATTTTTTTATTATAAAAAAAACTTTCTTTAAAATTTAATCGATTCGTATCTTCTTGTCTAATTGAATTCATAGGTGCTAAAATAGGACAACGATTAAAATATACTAATATTACTCCTAAATCAAATAAATTTTTAATTGAAATATTATCAAAAGATACTGTTTTACAAAAAAAAATTAGTTTTTTAATATCTTTAAATAAATCAATTGAAATTAATATATTTTTATTATTTAAATCCCATGACAAGGGTAATATACAACTTATATTATTACGTAAAGCTCCAAAACAACTAGAAACATATATCATTGGAGTAAAGTTTTTTAAATCAATTAACTTATATAATTCATTTTTTTTTCTAAAGTTGAAAAAAAAATCAAATAATTTTGGTTGTTTTCTTTTTATTAATTTTGCCAATTCAATTGTAGCATATACATCCGATGTAGCATCATGAGCATTACAATGTGATATATTATTTGCTTTTGTTAAATCTGAAAGTTTGAAAACAGGTGAGCCAAATTCATTTTTAGGCCATTTTATACCATTTGGTCTCAAAGAATAACATGCTCTAACAATATTTAGCAAATCCCAGCGAGAGTTGTTATTTTTCCAACTCCACTCATAAGGATCTAAAAAATTACGATAAAATATGTTTCTTGTAATTTCATCATCAAAACAAATATTATTATAACCTATTATACAAGTATTAGGTTTAAGAAAAATATTATGTATTTTTTTAGAAAATTCATATTCATTAACACCATTTTTCTCTGTATATTCAGGGGTAATTCCTGTGATTAAAATTGAAAAAGGATCAGGAAAATAATCGTCTGATGGAAAACAATAAAAACATTTCGGTTTTTCAATAATATTTAAATTTGCATCTGTTCTAATCGAAGAAAATTGAGCTGGTTTATCTAAAGACGTATGTATTCCAAAAGTTTCATAATCATAAAATAAGAAATTAATTTCATTTCTTTTTAAAAAATTTTTCATATTTTTTTTCATTTTTAATTTTAATAAATAAAAACTGTTAAACTCCTAAAATACTGTTAAAAAACATTAAATATAACTATAAAAGGTTTTTAAACATAATGAATACAAAAAAAACATTTAAAAGCGTATTAGAATTTGTACATAAATTTAGAAGAAAAAATAAAATAAAAAGAGAAATATCTGATATTGAAAAAAAAATTAGAGATAATCAAAAAAGAATATTATTACTTGATAATCTGAATCAGTATATTACACCAGATATGAACTATGAAGAAATTAAAAAAATAATTTTTATGATGAAAAATGATTACGAAGATAGAATAGATGACTACGTTGTAAAGAATGCTGAACTTTCAAAGGAAAAAAGGAGCTTATCAAAAGAATTAAAGTTAATTATTGATTAAAAAAAATTAAAAATTTTTTCTCCCCTGACTGGACTCGAACCAGTGACATACGGATTAACAGTCCGCCGTTCTACCAACTGAACTACAGAGGAATACAAATATATATATACCAAAAAATTTTACATATGTCAAATAGATATAAAATAAAAAAATTAACTTTAAAAAAAATGAAAAGAACTATAGATTATTAGAAGAAATTGATTTATAGTATAATCATAAATATATGGCCCTTTAGCTCAGTGGTCAGAGCAGGCGACTCATAATCGCTTGGTCGCTGGTTCAAATCCAGCAAGGGCCATTAAAATAAAAACCTTTAATCTTAATTAAAAATTTTCAGTAATAATAAGGATTAAAAAATTTATGGAATGGAAAAAAGAATTCATTGAATTTCTTTTAAAAAAAAAGTCTTGAATTTCGGAAAATTTATATTAAAATCTGGACGAAAGAGTCCTTATTTTTTTAATTCAGGCCTATTATCTACAGGAGAAGATATTGCTAAAATTGGTTTTTTTTATGCACGAGCTATAATTGATTTAAATATTAAATTTGATGTATTATTCGGTACTGCCTATAAAGGCATTCCAATCGTAGTTGCAACTTCTATAGCACTAAAAAATCAATATCATTTAGATATTCCATATTCTTTTAATAGAAAAGAAGAAAAAAAATATGGAGAAAAAGGGTGTTTTGTAGGAGTAAACATAAAAAATAAAAAAATTATTATTTTAGATGATGTTATTACATCAGGAATATCAATTAATCACGCAATTAAAATAGTTGAAAAAGAAGAGGCCGAAATATCTTCAATTTTTGTTTTGTTGGATCGAAAAGAAAAAAAAGACAATAACTTATATACAAAAAATAGTTCTCAAGATAAAAAAATTTGTAAAATCAATTCAATAATTACGATTGACGATTTTATATTTTATCTTTCAGAACAAAAAAAATTAAAAAAATACGCACGTAAATTAATTGAATATCGTAAAGAATGTACTTCTCCTTTGCGGGAATATAAGTAAAAAATACAATATTTCTATCTTTTTTATGTTGTCTGTTAATAAAGTCCCGAATGACCAAATCCCTTCTCAAAACGTGAAGTTTTTTCAAAATTCTCAACAATAGAAAATGTAGGTCTAATAATTGGAACAAATATTATTTGAGCAATCCTATCATAGGGATTAATAAAAAAATTATTTTTACTACGATTCCAAATAGATAGCATTAGTTCGCCTTGATAATCGGAATCAATTAAACCAGTCAAGTTACCTAGAACAATTCCATTTTTATGACCTAATCCAGAACGAGGCAAAATTAAAGCCGTAATATAAGGATTATCAATATATATTGCTATTCCAGTTGAAACTAAAATTACCTTTTTAGAAGGTAAAATTATTTTTTTCTTTATACTTGCTCTAAGATCTAAGGCAGAAGATCCTGGTGTTGCATATTGAGGTAATAATGAATGACTATTTTTTTTTATATTAGAATCTAAAATTTTAATTTTAATATTGTTCATAAACTTTTTTTCGTAAAAATTATTAATATCATTGTATTTTTTCTTGCTATAAAAATTTTATGATGAAGCTAAAAAACCTGGATTTATCAAACATGAACGATTATAAGAAGAAGATAAAGAATAATTCAATTCTCCTCCATTCCATGTTTTAATCTTTCCACCTGCTGCAGTAATAATGGCATGACCAGCTGCCGTATCCCAAATAAACGTATTCCCGAATCTTGGATAAATTTGTGCTTTTCCTTCTGCAATATAGCAGAATTTTAATGAAGAACCTAATTTTTTTATTTTATAACTGTTATTTGTTTGATTTAAAAAATTATCTAATTCTTTATCAGGATGTGAACGACTCGTTACTAATAATGGTTTTTTTGACTGTGTAACAAATATTTTTTTTTTATACCCTTTTTTTTTATTTTCTTTCCAAGCTTCATTATTGAAAGAAGAATATAAAATTTTAAAAAAAGGAGCGTATATTACGCCTAAAACAGGTATACCTTTTTTAATCAAACTAATATTTACTGTAAATTCCCCATTTTTTTTTAAAAACTCTTTAGTTCCGTCTAATGGATCAACTAACCAATAGGTATCCCAATTTTTATGATCTTTAAAATTATGAGATCCTTCTTCAGATAGGACAGGAATTTTTGGAAAGATAGAAAGAAGTCCCTTCTTAATAAGATTATTTGCTTCATAATCAGCATTGGTTATAGGAGTATTATCTGATTTATAAAAAATATTTACTGATTTCTTAGAAAGATAACAATTCATTATGGCAGAACCAGCTATTTGTGCTAGTTCACAAATTTTTTCTAACATTTAACACCATATCTATATATTAAATTTATGTTTAAAAAAAATTATTTTTTTGCAACAATATTCACTATAAAGTGTTCATGTACTTCATTATGTGGTTGAAAAATAATTTTATGCTCTCCTACTTGACGTAATACTCCATTTGGCAATTTAATTTCTTTTTTGTTAACTTTAATACCCAATAAAGTCATTTCTTTTATAATATTTCTAATTCCTATAGAACCAAATATCTTACCTTCTTTGCCAACTTTAGATGAAATTATTATAGATTTGATTTGCTTTATTTTTTCAGCACGAGATTGAGCAATAAGTAATTTGCTAATATTTTCTTTTTCTAATTCAATACGCTGAGCTTCAAAAGATTCAATATTTTTTTTATTAGCTAAAATCGCCTTTCCTTTAGGAATTAAAAAATTTCTAGCATAGCCAGATTTTACATGAACAATTGTACCAGAATCACCTAGTTTTTTTATTTTTAATAAAAGAATCACTTCCATTATTTATTGTTCTCTCTTATGTTTTCTCTCTTTATTTAATGATTTGATAAAATTTATCTTTTAATGATGTTGATCAGTATATGGAAGTAGAGCAAGATAGCGTGCTTTTTTGATAGCTCTAGATAGCTGACGCTGATATTTAGCTCTAGTACCAGTAATACGACTAGGAACAATTTTACCGTTTTCTGTAATATAATTTTTTAACATTGCAATATCTTTATAATCTATTTCTTGAATTCCTTCTGCAGTAAAACGACAGAATTTTCGACGACGAAAGTAACGTGCCATTATTTAGATATCCTCTAAAATAAAAAAATATTTTTACTTTTTAATAAAGTTTAGCTAAAATCTTTTTATAAAAAATCAAATAAAAAAAACTTATGTCTTTATAACTAAATCACTACTTTTTATCTTTTTTTTCTTCTTTTAACTTCATAACTGGTGATACTTCACTTATTGCTTTTTTTACAGATATAATAATATTTCTAATAATTGCATTATTGAAACGAAAATCTGTTTCTAACAGACTAATAGTATTAGGAGAAGTTTCTATATTTAGAAGAATATAATGTGCTTTATGTAATTTGTTAATAGGATAAGATAATTGTCGTCTACCCCAATCTTCTAAACGATGTATAACTCCAAAGTTATCATGGATAATTTTTTTATATTTTTCGATTATTATAGAAACTTTTTCACTGTAGTCTGGATGAATCATAAAAATTATTTCATAGTGACGCATTTAAAAATGCTCCTTGTGGATTTTTTTAGCTTCCTTATTATTTATAGCTATTTTCCAAGGAAGCAAGGAACTTTTATAAAAAAATTATAGCTAATTCTATATATATGGTATTTTAATTTTAAAAAAAAATCAATAAAATTTCGTTTTTTAAATAATTATTCTTTCTAAATGAAAAATTAACAAGACATGCATAAGGATAATTCTATCTTACGTTCATTTAAATTAACAGCAATAACTTTTACTTTCAGAGTATCGCCAAGACAATAGGTGTTTTTACTTGACTTACCAATAAGTTTTAATCCAATAGAATCAAAATAATAATAATCATCAATTAAAGTTGCTATATGAACTAATCCATCAATAAAAAATTGATTTAAACGTACAAAAAAACCAAATGAAGTGACATTAGAAATAACACCTGTAAGTATATATCCAATTTTTTTTTGCATAAAATCACATTTCAACCAGTCTACAACGTCTCTAGTCGCTTCATCTGCACGTCTTTCTGTCATCGAACAATGAAGACCTATTTTTTTTACTTCATTAAGATTATATAAATCATATTCAGATAAATTTTTTTCTTTCAGTAATAAATGTTTAATAACTCTATGAACCAAAAGATCAGGATATCGCCTAATAGGAGAAGTAAAATGGACATAGCTAGGCAAAGACAGACCAAAGTGACCACAATTATCAGGCGAATATACAGCTTGTTTCATAGAACGCAATAATATAGTTTGAATCATTTCGTAATCAGGACGATTTGAGATATTTTTTAATAAATCAGAATAATGCACAGATTCCGGTATTTCTCCTCCTAACAAAGATAATCCTAATTTTTTTAAAACTGATCGAAAATTAATAATACTATCTTTAGTAGGACGATCATGATTTCGAAATAAAACTGGATGTTTATATTTTTTAACAAATTCAGCTGAAGCTATATTTGCTAAAATCATACATGATTCAATAAATTTATGTGCATCATTTCGAATATTTTGATAAATACTTTTGATTCGAAAATTAAAATCTAGTGTAAATTTAGCCTCTATGTTTTCAAAATAAATACCTCTTTTAGAAATATTGTATTTTTTTAAAATTTTTTGTAAAGATGATAAATTCTGAATATATTTTAATAATTTTTTATATTTAAAACGAAGTTCAATATCGCCATTCCAAATTTTAAATATTTCATTATATGTAAAACGTCCATGAGAACATATGATGGCTTCATAATGTTTATATTCAATTAATTCTCCCTTATTGGATAAATTCATTTCACATATTAAAGATAAACGTTCTACATGCGGATTTAAAGAACACACGTCTACAGATATTTTTTCTGGTAACATAGGTATAACTAAAGAAGGAAAATATACAGAAGTGCCTCTTTTTGAGGCAGCTTTATCTAAAGCCGTATCAGGTTTGACATAGTAACTAACATCAGAAATGGCTACCCACAATTTCCACCCTTTTTCTCCATTAGTTTTTTTTTTACAAAAAACAGCATCGTCAAAGTCACGAGCATCTTCTTCATCAATGGTAAAAAATGGGATATGTCTTAAATCTATACGATTTCTAAAATCTTTTTGATTAATCTTGTCGTTTATTTCACATAATTGACGTTCAACTTCTTTTGACCATAAATGAGGAATACAATGTGTTCGTAATGCTATATTTATAGCTAAATCTGTCCCCATGTCTTTTCCAAGAATTTCTACTATAGTTCCTTTTATCTTATTTTTTTTTGCGGAGTTTTCTTTTAATTTAACTACCACAATTGTCCCTACAGAAATATCTTCGTTAGAAACAAGTGAATCAAAAATAAATATTTTAAAATTAAATCGGCTATCATTTGGAATGACAAATTTTTTTTTATTATCGATGCAATATCTACCTACAATTAATACATTATTTGGTTGTAATATTTTTAATACTTTTGCTGAATTTCTTCCTTTTCTATCAGAATTTACAATATGTGCTAGAATAATATCACCATGAATACACAATTTCATTTGTTCCATCGAAAGCCAGAAATCATCTTTAAATGTTTCCGTTCTAAGAAAACCGTAACCATCTCTATGGCCTATAACTTTACCTTTAACTATTTTTAAATTTTCTGGAGTAATGTAACAACGATTACGAGTATATATGATTTGACCATCTCGTTCCATTGCTCTTAATCTCCGACGCAATGCTTTTTTTTCTTCCTGATTATTAATACTAAATTTTTTTTCCAAAATTTTTTGACTTATTAAATCTTTAGCTGTTTTTAATAAAAGTAAAATTTGTTCTCGACTCGGGATAAAAATTTTATATTTCTTAGTTTCTTTTTTTTGGTAGGAATCTACTACCATATTTACTTCTCCAGTTATATCATTTTATAATATATGTTTTTATTAAATTAGTTTATTATTAATTAATAATTATTAATTTTATTTAAAATTTCAATTTTTAACATTTTTTTATAAAAAAATAGGAAAAAAATAATTTAAATTATAATTTAAAAGAACAAAGTTTTTACCAAAATAGTATCAGAACGATCTGGACCTGTAGAAATTATATCAACAGGAATTTGTGCTATTTCTTCAATGCGTTTTATATAATTACGAGCTGCTTCAGGTAGATCTTCTATTCTTTTTATACCTGATGTTTTTTCCTTCCATCCTGGATGTACTTCATATACCGGAGTTATATTTTCTAAATTAAAAACAGAAAAATCTTTATAAATTTTTGAAGTATTAATATCTTTATAAGATATACAAATTTTTATTTCTTCTAAATCATCTAAAACGTCTAATTTTGTTATGCATAACGCAGATAAAGAATTAATTTTAACGGCGTAACGTAAAGCAACACCATCGAGCCATCCAGTACGTCTTTTACGACCAGTTGTAGATCCGAATTCTTTTCCTTTTTTAGAAAGATAATTATCTATCTCATCAAATAATTCAGTTGGAAATGGTCCTTTTCCAACTCTTGTTGTATATGCTTTAGTTATTCCTAATACATAACCTAAATGTTTAGGTCCAATTCCTGTACCAGTAATTACACCACCTGTAGTACTACTAGAAGAAGTAACATATGGATATGTACCATGATCAATATCCAAAAGAGTACCTTGAGCACCTTCAAAAATAATTCTTTTTTTATCTTTAATGGCTTTATGTAAAATAGTAGAAGTATCTTTGATCATATTGAAGATTAGATCTTTTACTTTTAATAAATCTTTTAAAATTTCTTTATAAGAAATTGATTTTTGTTTATAAAATGATACTAATTGATTGTTATAATAATCAACTATTACTTCTAATTTTATAGATAATTCTTTTGTGTTTTTTAAATCTCCTATTCGTAAAGCACGACGTGCTATTTTATCTTCATATGCAGGACCAATACCACGTCCTGTTGTACCAATTGCATTAATTCCTAATTTTTTTTCACGAGCCAAATCCATCGCAATATGATAGGGTAATATTAAAGGGGCTGATTCGGAAATAAAAAGACGTTCGTTGATAAAATAGTTATTTTTTTCTAACATTTCTATTTCTTTAACTAATTCAAATGGAGAAATCACTACTCCATTTGAAATGATTCCAATTACATTAGGATATAACAATCCTGATGGAATTAAATGAAGAATAATTTTCTTTCCATTCACCACCAAGGTATGACCTGCATTATGTCCTCCATGATATCTTACTACATAAGCACTATTTGAAGATAAAAAATCAACTATTTTTCCTTTACCTTCATCGCCCCATTGAGTACCTAATATTACAATGTTTTTGTTCATGTTTTAAAACACCTATTTTATTAATTTTTTTAAAATATACTTTTAATGTTTTATTATTTTGTTCATATATTTAAAAAACTCGTTATCTGAATTAATTAACATTATATTATCACTATTTTTAAAACTATTCTCGTAAGCATGTAAACTACGAATAAAAAAATAAAAAGAAGATTCTTGACCAAAATTTTCTGAAAATAATTTTGCCACTTCAGCTTCTCCTTGGCCTTTTATTATCAAAGCTTTTTTTTGTGCTTCTGCTAATATCATAGAAACTTTATAATCTGCTGTTGCACGTAATTTTTCTGCTTTTTCTTGTCCTTGAGAACGTTGACTTCTAGCTACCGCTTCTCTTTCTGCTCTCATCCTATTATATATAGCATCAGATACTTCTATAGGTAAATTAATTTGTTTAATACGAACGTCAACGACTTCAATACCTAAAGCTTTCATACTATTTACATTAATTGGTGACGTACTATCTAAATTTATTGTTCCTTTATTTAAAGCATAAAGGACATCTGTTGTTAATCTGCCTCTTGAGTCAGTCACAATTTCTTTGACGTTAAGACATCCTATTTCAGAACGTAATCGATCGCTAAATTTTCTTTTTAATAAAACTTCAGCTTGAAAAACATCTCCTCCTCCAGTAGCTAAATAATAACGACTGAAATCACTAATACGCCATTTAATATAGGAATCAACAATAAGATCTTTTTTTTCTTTCGTTACAAAACGATCTGCTTGATTATCCATAGTATGAATACGTGAATCTAAAATTTTAACGTTTTCTAAAAAAGGGATCTTAAAATGTAATCCAGGTGTGTAAACTAAAGTTTTTTGTTGATTGTTTCTTAAAACTTTTCCGAACTGAAGTATAATTCCACGTTCTCCTTCTTTAACAATAAAAAAAGAAGATGAAAAAATAAGAAGAAAAAAACTTAATATACAAATAACTATTTTATTCATATTTTCATTCTCTTTCTATATTTTTAATATTACTACGTATAGAGTCTATACGACGTTTTTTAAAAAAACTATTAGGAGATGACGAAGAAAGATTATTAACTTCTTTATTTTTTTGAAAAGAATAAGGATGATTTCTACTTAAATTAATTTGATTATTAAAACAATCTTTTTTATTGAATTCATCTTGATTGAAAAAATTATTTAAAGATAGAAATAATTTTGAATGATTTTTTTCATCTATATAAATTTTCTTGGTGTTACTTAATAATCTTTCCATTGATTCTATATAAAAACGTTTTAAAGTCATTTCTTTGTTCTTTTTATATTCAGGCAGAATTTTCAAAAAACGAACTACCTCTCCTTGAGCTTCTAATATAATTCGTGAAGAATATGCCTTCGCTTCTTCTAGAATTCTCTGTGCTTTTCCGTGCGCTTTTGGTTGAACTTCATTTGCATAAGCTTCAGCTTCACGTACATATTGTTCACGATTTTCTCGAGCTGCAATGGCATCATCAAAAGCAGCTTTAACTTCTTCTGGAGGTCTAGCTGTCTGAAAATTTACATCTAATATAGTTATTCCTAATTTATAAGGTTTAATAGTTTCTTCAATTTCTTTCTGAGTATCACTTCGTACCAGAGTACGTCCTTCAGTTAAAACTCGATCCATAGTTGAATGTCCAATAACTCCACGCAATGCACTATCAGTAGCTTGACGTAAGCTATCATCTGGATAAGCAACAGAAAAAAGATAATTAGCAGGATGAGTAATTTTATACTGTACATTCATTTCTACACGTACTACATTTTCGTCTGCAGTTAACATAATACCTGAAGTTGCTAATTCACGAACAGTTTCAACATTTACAGCCTTTACTTCATTAATAAAAACTGGTCTCCAATTTAATCCTGGCTCAACTAAATGATTAAACTTACCAAAAGTAGTAACAACTCCACGCTCAGCTTCTTTAATCGTATAAAATCCACTAAAACACCAAATAAAAAAAGAAACAAAAACTATTATTAAAAATGGATTAATTTTATTTTTTGATGAATTTGAAGAATTAGCTGTTTTATTAACTATATTGTTAATATTATATAAAAATTTCTTAAAATCTAATATAGTTCTTTTGTTATGATTTTTTTGTTCATCTTGATTTTTTGAACCATCTTTTTCTTGACTATTCTTTTTCCCCCACGGATCAAGCTCTGGCTCATTATCATTAGGTTTATTCCAGGCCATTTTGTGCCTCATTTTATTAGTTTTAATACTTATTAATTTTTAAAAAAACACAAATAGAAATAATATATCCTATATTCTACAGTATGAAAACTGTATTTTTTTTATAAATTTTTAAAAAAATAATTGAACAAAATTAGTTAAAAAATAAAAAATGTTTTTTTCAAAAATATTAAGATTTTTTTTTAAAATATTTTTTTAAAAACATAATTTTTTATCAAAATTCAACGATGAAATATTAAATTCGTATTTTTTTCAAGAATATCTAACATCTGAATAAAAAGTAACTTTGGATTGTTAGTATGTAAATAATACACGTTTTTCCATTTTTTTAACCATGTTATTTGATGTTTAGCTAATTTTCTTGTTGCAAAAACAATTTTATTAAACATTTCTTCATAACTAATTTGATACTCAAGATACTCCCACATTTGACGATATCCTATACATCGCATAGATGGTAAATTTTTGTGTATATCTTTTCTAAAAAACAAATTTTCTACTTCTTTTTGAAAACCTAATTTCAACATCTTCTGTACACGTGATTCAATTTTTTCGTATAACCATTTTTGATTTTTTGGTATGATAGAAAATTGAATAATATTATACGGTAGTAAATGAGAAATTTTTTTTTCTTTTAAAGAGGTTAAGGTTTTTCCAGATATATAAAAAACTTCTAACGCTCTTAGCAGTCTTTGAGAATCATTTTTATGAATACGATTAGCAGATATGGGATCTATCAAATTTAATTTTTCGTATAAAAAATTTCTGTTTTTTTTTTTTGTTTAATAAATATTGACGGATTTCAATATTGGATGTTGGTAAATTGGAAATTCCATATAATAATGTTTGATAATAAAACATTGTACCTCCAACAAGAAAAGGTATTTTACCTATCTTTAAAATATTGGAAATTTCTTTTAAAGCATCTATTCTAAATTCTGCAGCAGAATAAATTTCACTAGGATCTTTAATATTTAACAAACGATGAGGATGATTTTTTAAATCCATAGGATGTGGCTTATCTGTACCAATATTCATATATCGATAAATTAACGCAGAATCGACACTAATTATTTCTATTGGTAAATATTTCCTAAGATAAATAGTAAATTTACTTTTTCCACATCCAGTAGGACCCATTAAAAAAAAAACAATAGGTTTTTGTTCTTTATTAGAATTTATACTTTTAATATGCATAATGCTTCATTAATATTTATTTTTTGTAATAGTTTAAATGGAGGTTTTTTAAATATAGAGGGACAAAAACATTCTATCTCTAACAAAATTAAAATTCCATCTTCATAATTCCAAGGGGTTTTTTCTACTAATATATTAGTATCAAACCATTTAATTATATCTTTAATACACACTTTTTTTTTAAAGAAAATAAATGTAAAAAAATTAGATAGAAATACATCAAGATTTTGATTTTTTAAAAAATTAGGAATAGTTTTTAAAAAAAAATATGTTTCTTTCAAAATAAAATTAAATCCAAATTTTAATAATAATTTTGAATTATTAGCTAATATTTTATTCTGTTCAATAGTAATAAAAAATGAAAAGTTATATAAAAAATTTTCGGGTATAATGTTATTTTTAATAGCATTTTTTAGTTTATATTGTTCAACTATTTTTTTTGCTAAGGGAAAAGAAATTAATGAAAAAGTATCAAAATAATATATTAATCCATAATATTTTTTAAAAATGATTAATAGTTTCCCAAAAGAAAATAAAAATTCTTTTAAAAATCTTTTAGAATTAACTTTAAAAAAATGATTTGAAATTATGTCTTTAAATAAAATTTTTTTTTCGTATTCAAGACCAATTTTAGATACTGAGTTAACAATTAAGGAACAAGAATTATTCTTTTTAGATTTATTAAAATTAATTTTTGAAAAAAAGTCACTTGAAAAATATTTAATTTTTGATTTTTTTAAATTAGATAAAATGGATTTATATAAAAAAAAATAAATAATATTGGTTTTATGAAATTTAATTTCATTTTTAGTAGGGTGAATATTAACGTCTATTTCATGAGAAGGTAAAGTAATGTATAAAACAAATGATACACTTTTTTTATTTCCTGTTGTTTCATATAAAGCATTAAAAATAGCACTATTTATAAGATCGTTATAAACGAATCGATTATTAACATAGCAATATTGTATTTTTTTAAAAGAACTTGAAAGTGATGGAATAAAAATTAACCATCCAAATAACGTAATATTATGAATTTTTTCTTTAATTTCTAAAACATAATTTAAGTCAATTTGATTAAATATTGTTTTTAATCGAAAAATTTTATCATCACTTTTTTTTACTGCGTTATACACTAAAAATAGTTTTCTGTTTTTTTTAAAATAAATATTGATACCAAAATGAGACAAAGCTATTTTTTTTATTGTTTCACAGATTTTTAGAAATTCCAATCTTTCATTTTTTATAAATTTAAGACGAACAGGAATATTATAGAATAAATTCTCTACTATTACACTAGTTCCAAGTGGATGAGCAATTGGCTGTAATAAAGTGTGATTAGAAAATCCCTCTGAATATATACTCCATGCTACGTTACTATTTTTAGAACATGAAATTAATTTAAGCCTTGAAACTGCACGAATACTAGCTAAAGCTTCTCCTCTAAAACCAAATGTGTTAATATAGTCTAAATCTACAAGCGTATTGATTTTACTAGTAGCATGACGTGAAATTGCAAGTAATAATTGGTCTTTTTCAATACCAAAACCGTCGTCTTTAACTATTATAGATTGAAGACCACCCTTTTCAATACTAATATCAATATTTTTTGCTTTAGCATCAATACTGTTTTCTAAAAGTTCTTTAATGACAGATGACGGTCTTTCAATTACTTCTCCAGCTGAAATCTGACTAGATAAATTAGCTGGTAATATACGAATAGGCAGCATTTGACCTTATTCTCTAAAATTATAAAAAAATAATTTTTAGTATAAATTCACAAAAAATTTTTTATTATAGAATAATATTCTGAAATAATTATACTAATTTCCTTTCTTTTTATATCTAAGTTACATACTTTAACTAAAGTTTTTTCAAGTCCATATTCTTTGATAAAAGAAGATAATTTAATTGATTCTAAATCATTTATGTTTCGATAATGTAATGCTGCCACAATACCTTGAACTAAATTAGAATATGGTAATTGATATTTTATCGCTCCTAAAAAAGGACGTATTAAGCGTTCATTTTTACTTAATTTTTGTAACGGATTTCGTGCAATACGTTCGAGTTTATCTAACAAAAAAGGATTTTTAAAACGCATCAAAATTTTATCAATATAAGACAGATGATCTTTTTTATTAAAGTTATAACGCTTAATTAATACTAATCCACTTTCATACATAGCATTTTTTACAATTCTTTCTACATTAGAATTTGAGATTGCTTCAGATATAGTTTTATAACTCTTCATCAAACCTAAGTATGCTGCTATAGCATGGCCTGTATTAAGAGTTAAAATCTTTCTATCTATAAAAGATATCAAATTATCACTTAATGTCATATCAACAATTTTAGGTATCGTTCCTTTAAATTGATTTATGTCAACAATCCATTCTTTAAAATTTTCAGCAATTAAAAATAAATGATTTTCTTCTTTAGAAAAAGAAAATGTTGGTATAATTGTATCAATACTACAATCTACAAAACCAATATATTCATTAAAATAGTCATAATATTTAATAGGAATTTTATTAAAAATAATTTCTTTTAAAAAAGAAGTTGCTTTAATTTTATTTTCACAAGCAATTATGTTTAATGGTTTATTACACTTTGAATTAATTCTTAAAATAATTCCTTTTATAAGAATAGAAGCAATTTTATGAAGTGCGTTAACTCCAACTGCTGTTGTAATGAGATCAATATTAGCAATAATGTTTAAAATATTTGGATCATAAAAATTTATAGCACTAATGTTATTTATATCTATAATTTTTTCAACACCATCACCTACTAATTTAATTTTATATTTTTTGTGGTTATTAATAGAATTGATTACATTCTGATTTACATCTGAAAATATTAAATTAAAACCAGACTTTGATAATGCCCTTGCAATAAAACCTCGTCCAATATTTCCCGCTCCAAAATGTAAAGCTTGCATAAAATTATTCCAATTAAAATTAGTTTTTTTTAACGTTTGAATTTAAATATGACAAAACTTCGTTTACACTTTTTGTTTTTGATAATCTAGTAATAATGTTTTTATCATCTAATGCATTAGTAATATTACTTACTACTATAATGTGTTCATTATTTTTTGCAGCAATGCCGATAACAAGATATGCAATATCATCAATATTTTCTCCAAAATGAACACCTTTAGGAAATTGGCAAAAAATCACTCCAGTTTTTAAAATAGAATCTTTAGCTTCTATAGTACCATGTGGTAAAGCTACGGATTCACCCAACCAAGTTGAAACAATTTTTTCTCGGTCAAGCATTGCGTCAATATAATCTGTTTTAACATATCCTTGTTCTACTAAATATTTACCAACAATTTTAATGGCTTCTTGTTTATTTTTAGCATGTTGATTAAGAAAAATGTTCTTTTTACTTATTTGAAAAAAATTTTTTGATTGAATTTTTTTATTAGAATTAATATTTTTTTCAGAAAAATTATCTTTTTTATCTTGAATATTATTTTTTTTATAAAACTCTTTTTTTTCATATAATTGTGTTACTAAAGTAGTATAAAAATCATTATCGAGAAAATTTTTTAATGATATATGCTGAGAATTAGGAGCATATTTTTTAGCACGGCAAGTTAATTTTTCATGTGTAATAACTAAATCTGCGTTTTTAGGTAATAAATTCAGAGCAATATTGGATATAGAAATATGTGTTAAATTTTTATTTTCTATTTTTTTACGAAGAATACTTGCACCCATTGCACTAGATCCCATACCAGCATCACAGGCAATTATAATATTTTTAATTTTTTGAATATTTTTAATTTTTTTAATAAAATCGTATTTTTGATCACTTTTTTTCTTGATAGAATATAAATTATTTTTAAACAATTTTGTAGATTTTTTATTATATTCTGTTTTTTTACCTAAATTAATTTTAAAAAATAGAGCTGCACTAAGAAAAGAAATTAGAAAAGAAGAGAATACAGAAATACAGTTTGCGAAATATAAACCTTTTTTTGTCATTGCTAAAATAGATAAAATAGAACCTGGTGATATAGCAGAAATTAATCCTCCTTTAAAAAAAATAAGCATAAAAATACTTGTCATACTACCTAAAATCAAAGAAATCATTAATATTGGTTTCATTAATACATAAGGAAAATAAATTTCATGAATCCCTCCTAGAAATTGAATAATTGCCGCTCCTCCTGAAGATTTATATGATTCTTCTTTTCCGAAAAAAAAACAAGCGATTAACACACCTAGTCCTGGTCCAGGGTTTGATTCTATTAAAAAAAATAAAGAGCTTTTATTTTCTGATATTTCTTGAATCCCTAAGGGAGAAAATATACCGTGGTTGATAGCATTGTTTAAAAAAAATACTTTAGCTGGTTCAATAATAAATGCAATAAAAGGTAATAAATTAAAATTTATTATTATTTTTAGAATAGATCCTAAGGAATTAGATATCCATTCAATTAAAGGACCAATTAAAAAAAACGAAATAATTGTTAAAAATATTCCAATGATTGCAATCGAAAAGTTATTAACTAACATTTCAAAACCACTTTTTATTCGATTTTTAATTATTTGATCAAAACCTTTTATTACCCATGCTCCTAATGGACCGCAAATCATTCCACCTAAGAACATAGGTATATCTGTACTTGTTATCATACCTACAGCAGATATACTTCCTACTAAACCTCCTCTTTCACCAGCAATTAAGCGTCCTCCAGTATATGCAATAAGAATAGGTAAAAGATAAAATATTATAGGTGGTATTAGTTGAGCTAGTATTTTGTTAGGTTGCCAACCTAAGGGAACAAATAAAGCATTCATAATCCCCCATGTAATAAATATACTTATATTAGGCATAATCATATTACTTAAAAATTGACCAAAATTTTGTATTTTTAATCTTATTAATCTAAGCATAAATATTTACTCAAATTTAAAAAATAGAATCAAAAACATTTTTTTTAATTCTATAGCTAAACAAAATCTATCTAAGTTAACAAAAAATAATATTCTAATTCTAGAAGAATAACAGCTTGTATTCAAAAAAAAAAAGGAAAAATTATTTCTAATTTTCAACTAAAGACAATTTCAATATTAAGAAAAACAATTTTATTTATTCGTAAAAAAATTATAAAAATCAATAAGTCCTTGTGTTGATGAATCATAAAATTTACTATTCTTTGTTTTTTCATTAATGTTTTTATAAATACTTTTAGCTGCTTTTTTTCCTATTTCAACACCCCATTGATCAAAACTAAAAATATTTAATATATGACCTTGAACAAAAATTTTATGTTCGTATAATGCAATTAATATTCCCAAATTATAAGGTGTTATTTTTCGTAGTAAAATAGAATTAGTCGGTTTATTTCCTTCACATATCTTAAAGGGTAAAATTTTATTCAACTTATCTTCGTCTTTTTTAAAAAGAACGGATTCTTTTAAAAAAGAGTTTTTAGATTTTCCAAAAGCAAGTACTTGAGTTTGAGCTAAAAAATTAGATATTAATTTAAGATGGTGATTATCTAGATCATTATGAGAAATAATAGGTATGATAAAATCACTTGGAATTAATTTAGTACCTTGATGAATGAGCTGAAAAAATGCATGTTGACCGTTGGTACCTGGTTCACCCCAGATAATAGGTCCAGTTTGATAACATACTTTATTTCCATTTTTATCAATTGATTTACCATTAGATTCCATATTAGATTGTTGAAAATATGCAGAAAAACGATGCATATATTGATCATATGGAAATATAGCTTCTGTTTCAGAATTAAAAAAGTTAGTGTACCAAATGCTAATAAGAGCTAATAATATAGGGACATTTTTATCGTATTCAGTATTATAAAAATGATTATCCATAACATGAGCTCCTTGTAAAAATTTTTCAAAATTATTAAATCCAATAGATAAAATAATAGATAGTCCAGCAGAAGACCATAATGAAAAACGACCACCCACCCAATCCCAAAATAGAAAAATATTTTTAATATTAATTCCAAAATTTAAAGCATTTTTTATATTAGCTGACAATGCAAAGAAATGTTTATCTAGAGTATCCTTCTTTTTTGAATGCTTTAAAAACCAAAATTTTGCGCTATTAGCATTAGTTATCGTTTCATCTGTAGTAAATGTTTTTGAAGCTATTAAAAAAAGTGTTGTTTCAGGATTTATTTTTTTTAAAACTTCAGAAAGATGAGTGCCATCTATGTTAGAAACATAATGTATATTTAAATGATTTTTATATGGACGCAATGCTTCTGTAACCATATAAGGTCCTAAATCCGATCCACCAATACCTATATTAACAATATCAGAAATAGATTTTCCAGTATAACCTTTCCAAGTTCCATTAATAACTAATTCTGAAAAATTTTTCATTTTTTTAAGTACGTTATTAACTTCTAACATAATATCAGAACCATTTAATAAAATTGGAAAATTACTTCTATTACGTAAAGCAATATGCAATACAGATCGATTTTCTGTTTGATTGATTTTAGATCCAGAAAACATTAACTTAATAGCGGACTTAACGTTCATCTCTTTTGCTAAATTCAATAAAAGTGTTAAAGTTTTTTCAGTAATTCGATTTTTTGAAAAATCAATTAATATTTCATTTTTAAATAAAATTGAAAATTTTTTAAATCTATTTAAATCAGATAAAAAAAGATCTTTCAAATGAATATTTTTTATTTCTTCAAAATGACTCTTTAAATCTTTCCAAGATTTAGTTTCAATAAGATTGATATTTTTCATCTCATATTGCCTGTTTTTAATTTTTATATATATCAAAATATGTATTTTTTATTAATTTTTTATTATACTATATTCATTAAATTTTGACTAAAAAAATGCAATTAAAAATTTTTGTTTTTTATAGCAAACAAAGAAGATGTATTTATAAAAATTATGACAATTAATAGTAAAAATCTTATTTGGATCGATTTAGAAATGACTGGATTAAACTCTGAAATACATCGAATTATTGAAATTGCTACAGTAGTTACAGATATAAAATTAAATATAATTTCAGAAGGTCCAGTTATTGCTATTAATCAAAAAGAAAAACATATAGTTCTCATGGATGAATGGAATACTAAAATACACAAAAAGAATGGATTAATAAAACGAGTTCAAAGAAGTATATATAATGAATCACAAGCTGAATATGAAACTATATTTTTTTTAAAAAAGTGGGTTCCTATTAAATCATCACCGATCTGTGGTAATAGTGTCTATCAAGACAGAAAATTTTTAGCTCGATATATGCCAAATTTAGAAAATTATTTTCATTATCGATGTATAGATGTTAGTACCATTAAAGAATTAGTAAATCGTTGGCATCCTTCTGTATCTAAAAAAATAAAAAAAAAAAAAATCATACAGCATTGGAAGACATTCATGAATCTATAATAGAATTAAGTTTTTATAAAAAAAAATTTTTTGATATTTAAAAAAATACCAAACAATATTTAGTTATTCTAATTAAAAAATTATTTAATAAGATATTAAATAAAAATAATATTTTTTTAAAAGAAAGCTTGATAAATATATCTTATGTATATAATATAAATACAATGAACATAAAATTATAATTATAAAATTTTGCGGGAATAGCTCAGTCGGTAGAGCACAACCTTGCCAAGGTTGGGGTCGCGAGTTCGAATCTCGTTTCCCGCTCCATTTATATTTTTGTATATTATCAATCTAAAAATTAATATTATAGACAAGGAAAATTTATGATTTTTTGTTCTTTTTATAAATGGATAATGTTTTCTATTTTATTAATTACCTTTCAAGCACAATCTGCAGATAAATTAAATAAAATTAATTTTAAAAAAGACAATTCACATAAAAGTAATTATTTTTTTTTAAAAATGTAAAAAAAACCCAAAAAAATAAAAATAATTTTAAAAAACTATTAAAGAAATTTATTATAGTTATTGATCCAGGACACGGAGGACAAGATCCAGGAGCAGTAAATAGTCTAGGATTACAAGAAAAAAAAATAACTTTAAAAATTGCAATAAAACTTAAAAATTTATTAAAAAACAGTGATTTATTTTATCCAGTTTTAACACGAAATGATGATTCTTACGTTTCGTTAAAAAAAAGAAAAAATTTTGTAAAAAATAATCATGTAAGTTTTTTAATATCTATCCACGTAGATTCTTCTAAAAAAAAATATGTATCAGGTGCATCAATCTGGATTGCTGCTAATGATAGAATGCATCGTGAAATTAATAATTTTATAAAAAATAAAAAAGAAAATATATATTTTCCTAAAAATATTCAAAATGTAATTCAAAAGAAAAAATATGATTTTTTTTTAAAAAAAACTATTCTCGATTTACAATTTAATAATTTTCAAAAAATGGAAATTAACTTGTCTAAGTACATATTTCAACAATTTAAAAAAATCGTAAAACTGGATAAAATACATCCAAACTATGCTAGTTTAGGAATACTCAGTGCTATAAATACACCATCTATGTTAATAGAAACAGGATTTATCACAAATTTTTCAGAAGAAAAAAAATTAAGGACTAATGAATATCAAAATAAAATTGCAAACGCGATTTATATTGCTTTAAAAAATTATTTTCAAGATACATTTCTCTCTAATTTGAGAGATACGTAAATAAAAATTTAAAAAAAAACTTTAAAAATTATTTTAAGCATCTAAAATATTCAAGATGCTTAAAACTAAAAGATTATAAATTAAAATATAATTTATATCGTATCTTTCTTAATCATTTTAAAACGTTTTTTAAATCTTTCAACTCGTCCTCCAGTATCAATAATTCTTTGTTTTCCTGTATAAAATGGATGACATTTTGCACATATATCTAAATTTAGATTTAGATTAACGGTTGAAAAAATTTCAATTATATTTCCACATGAACAAGTAGCTGTTATTTGAGAATAAGCTGGGTGTATTTTTTTTTTCATAAAATTTTTCCTAAAATATATTAACAATATCTATTCTATTATACGATTATTAATGTACTAATAATTAATATTTTTCACTTTAAATATAATATATAAAAAAATATGTACAACGATAAAAATAAAATTAATTCGATGTATTTTAAAAAAAAAGAAAAAATAAAAAAAAGAACATAAATTTAAATAAATATCATATTCTCATTGTTATTATAACAATAGTTCTTTTTTTTTCTTTTTTAAATATTTTTTTTAAAAAATCAAAAAATATAGAAAAAAAAATTTGTATAGATAAAAAAATAAGTGATGATTTATTACCTCCTAAACCTAAAGAAAAATGGAAATATATTCACAAATTAGAAAATCTGTAGTTTTTAAAATTTTTTTAAAAATTTACTAAACCTAAATTTATTTATACATAAAAATATTTAATCTTATTGATGATTTTACTTAAATAATTTGTATAAATTAAAGTTAAAATTCTTCTTTTTTAAATATAAACTTTATTTTTTATATAATTAAAAAAAACACTAACACATTATTTTTAAGAGGTTTTCTTGTGACCACAATACTGAGTGTAAGATTGAAAAACAAAGTCGTAATCGGAGGTGATGGACAAGCAACTTTAGGCAATACTATTATGAAAAGTAATGTAAAAAAAATTAGAACACTTTATCATGAAAAAGTAATTGCTGGTTTTGCAGGCGGAACTGCAGATGCTTTCACTTTATTTGAAATGTTTGAAAAAAAATTAGCTATGTATCAAGGTCAATTACAACGTGCTGCTATCGAATTAGCAAAAGATTGGAGATCTGATAGAATGCTACGTAAATTAGAAGCTTTGTTAGCAGTCGCCGATAAAGATACTTCATTAATTATTACTGGAAATGGTGATGTAATACAACCTGAAGATGATTTGATCGCAATAGGTTCTGGTGGTTCTTATGCTCAATCAGCAGCACGTGCATTGATTGATAATACTAAACTTAGTGCCAATGAAATCGTAGAAAAATCATTGAATATTGCGGCAAATATTTGTATCTATACTAATCATAGTTTTACTATAAAAGAACTATTTTCAGAAAAATAAGGATTATTTATATGTCTGAAATGACCCCTCCTCAAATTGTATCTGAACTTGACAAATTTATTATTGGTCAAGAAAAAGCAAAAAAAGCTGTTTCTATTGCACTAAGAAATCGTTGGCGTAGAATGCAATTAAACAACGAACTACGTCATGAAATTACTCCTAAAAATATCTTAATGATTGGCCCCACTGGAGTAGGAAAAACAGAAATTGCTAGAAGATTAGCTAAATTAGCTGATTCACCTTTTATAAAAGTAGAAGCGACTAAATTTACTGAAGTTGGATATGTTGGAAAAGAAGTAGATTCTATTATTCGAGATTTAACCGACGCTGCTATTAAAATGATTCGAGTAAAAAATATTGAAAAAAACAAACTTCGAGTTGAAGAAATAGTTGAAGAAAGAATATTAGATATTCTTGTTCCCAGGCCAAAAAACAATTGGACAGAGAACGAAAAAAATGAAAGTCTATTAAACACATTACAAGTATTTCGAAAAAAATTAAGAGAAGGCGTTCTTAATGAAAAGGAAATTGAAATTAATGTCTTAGCTACTACTATGGGCGTAGAAATAATGGCACCTCCTGGTATGGAAGAATTAACAAGTCAATTACAGTCTCTTTTTCAGAATTTAGGGGGTCATAAAAAAAATACAAGACGACTGAAAATAAAAGATGCAATTTTATTATTAAAAGAAGAAGAAGCAGCTAAATTAATAAATCAAGAAGAAATTAAAAAAGAAGCAATTAATGCAGTAGAACAGAATGGTATAGTATTTATTGATGAAATTGATAAAATATGTAAAAGAGGTGACTCTTCTGGTCCAGATATTTCTCGAGAAGGTGTACAAAGAGATTTACTCCCATTAATTGAAGGTTGTACCGTATCAACTAAGTATGGAATGGTTAAGACAGACCATATCTTATTTATTGCATCAGGTGCATTCCAAACATCAACACCGTCTGATTTAATTCCAGAATTACAAGGACGTCTTCCAATTAAAGTGGAATTACAAGCACTGACAATTAATGACTTTGAAAAAATTTTAACTGAACCAACTGCGTCTATTACTGCACAATATAAAGCCCTTATGCAAACAGAAGGTGTATGCATAAATTTTACAAAAGAAGGAATTCGAAATATTGCAGAAGCTGCTTGGAAAGTGAATGAATCTATGGAAAATATTGGAGCTCGTCGTTTACATACAATTTTAGAAAAACTTATGGAAGATATTTCTTTTAATGCTAGTGATAACAATGGTAAAACTATTGAAATTAATGCGGAATATGTTGGAAAACATTTAAATCAACTAATATCTAATGAAGATTTGAGCCGATTTATTTTATAATTTTTTGAAATATTTTTATTATTTATGATAAATAATCATTGAAAAAAAAAAATAAAACCTTATATGAATTAAGACACTCTTTTTAGTTTAAATATTAATTATTAGAACACGAAACTAAAATAAATATATATAATTATAGAAGGAGGTTTTATGTCTTACCGTTCTTTTTCTTTTTTACCAAACATTAACCAAAATAGTGTTTTTTCAAATAGATTCAATCAAATTGATAAAATTTTTAGTACATTAACAGGAGAAAAACCTTTATCAGATACACCAGTGTATGATCTATTTCAAATTGACGAACATAAGTATGAATTAACATTAAGTATTCCTGGATATGAGGAAAAAGAACTAGATATTTCTGTACATAATAGTCAGTTGATAGTACAAGGAAAAAAACAAAACCAAAAAAATAATAACAATAAAACAAAAAAATATTTACATAAAAGTATTATATTAAACGATTTTTCTCTAAATTTTAATTTTGATCATAAAATTCAAGTAAAAAAAGCAGAACTATCTTTAGGACTATTAAAAATTGATTTTGAATGTAAAGTACCAGATGAAGAAAAACCTAAAAAAATATTTATAAATATTCCTAGTAAGGTTACAGAAATTGAGAAAAAATAAAACATAAAATTTTTAAAAAAAATGAATATTTTTTTAAATCAATCATTGTACTTATTTTAAAATAAGTACAATGATTTAAACATCAAAATAATAAAAGAGGAGATAAATTAATGAATCCATGGATTAATGCTAATGTTTTAAAAGTGCATAAATGGACTGAAAATTTATTTAGTCTTATTTTAAATGCATCAATTTCGCCTTTTCAAGCTGGACAATTTACAAAATTAGCTTTAAATGAAGAAAATGCAAATTTTCAAAAAAATATTAAACAGAACAAAATTCAAAGAGCATATTCATTTGTTAATCCTCCTAGTAATAAAAACTTAGAAATTTATATTGTTCGAGTACTTAATGGAAAATTAAGCAATCTTTTATATAATTTAAAATCTGGAGATAATTTATTTATTAAACAAAACTCATTTGGTTTTTTTACCTTAGATGAAATACCTACTTGTAAAACACTATGGATGTTTGCTACTGGAACTGCAATAGGTCCTTATTGTTCTATATTACAAGAAGGGAAAAATATTAATAGATTTAAAAACATTGTATTAATACATGCTGTACGATATAAAAATGAATTAACTTATCTTCCCTTAATGAATAAACTGTATAAAAATTATAATGGAAAACTAAAAATTGAAACAATAGTGAGTAGAGAAAAAATTGATGATTCTTTAAATGGACGAATCCCCTTTTTATTAAAAAATCAAATTTTAGAAAAAAAAATAGGTCTAAAAATTAATTGTAATGATTCTCATGTTATGTTATGTGGAAATCCATATATGGTAAAAGATACATATTTATTTTTAAAAGAAGATCGATTTATGCGAAAACATTTAAGACGTAAACAAGGTCACATTACGATGGAAAATTATTGGTAGTTTTTCAAGAACGATCAAATGAAAAAGACATCACTTGATCAATACTTTTTTTATTTAATGCTATCATAATTAAACGATCTAATCCTATAGCTACTCCTGAACAAAACGGTAAACCATTTTTCATCGCATTTAAAAAGTGTTCATCTATTTTTTGTTTAGGAAAGTTCATATCACAACGTTTTTTGTTATCTTTTATAAAACGTTTTTTTTGTTCAAAATAATCTGTTAATTCATAAAAACCATTTCCTAGTTCAATTCCTTTAAAAAAAATTTCAAATCTTTCTGAAACACGATTATCTTCTTTGTTTACAGCAGAAAGCGAAGCTTGTTCTAAAGGAAAATGATAGACAAATAATGGTTTTTCTTTTCCAAGAAAAGGTTGTATTTGCAATGTAAAGAGCATTTCTATTAATTTATTTAAATCATTTTCAAGATAAGTTAAATGTTCTAATTTAAATTTTTTGCAACATTCAAATAATTCAGATAAATTAGTAGATAAAGGATCTATTTGTAAAAATTTTATAAATATTTCCTGATAAGAAATTTTATCTGATTTATCAAAATTTAATATTTTTTGAAAAAAAAAATCTATTTCTTCAATCATTTTTTCCATAGAAAAAGAAATTTGATACCATTCAAGCATAGTAAATTCTGGATTATGATATTGACCAAATTCTTGATTTCTAAAACTATGACAAATTTGATATATAGATCCACTTCCTGCTGATAATAAACGTTTCATATGATATTCTGGACTAGTAATTAACCACAATTTAGTTTTTTTAACATCATTATTACAAGAAAAATAGTTGGTTTCAAATGGCATTAAATTTATATCTGTTACTGCTGATTGAGATAAAGTTGGAGTTTCTACTTCCATAACGTTTTTTTTTAGAAAGAATGAACGGATATTAGCAATAATTTTTGATCTCTTTATTAAATCTTTAATAGAAGCACTAGGCTTCCATTTTTTTTTCATATGTTTTCCTTTATAAAAAATAATAATCTTAATTATTAAAAAATATTATATATTTAATAAATGACTTAAACATGATTAATTTGTAGATAAAAAAAATAAATAAAAAAATGAAAAAAATTGCAATATACCCAGGTACATTTGATCCAATTACATACGGACATTTAGATGTTATAACACGTGCAACAAAAATTTTTGATAATATAACTATTGCTATTTCAAATAATCTAAATAAAAAAACTATTTTTAATTTGAAAGAACGAATAAAATTAACTAAATTAGCTACATTGCATCTTAAAAATATAAAAAAAGTAATTGGATTTGATGGTTTACTCGCTCATTTAGCAAAAAAAGAAAAAACTAATATTTTAATTAGAGGAGTAAGAACAATATTCGATTTTGATTACGAAATAAAATTAGCAGCTATAAATAAACAAATTTATCCCGATTTGGATAGTATTTTTTTTCTTTCTTCTAAAGAAGTTTCTTTTATATCTTCATCTTTTGTAAAAGAAATAGCAAAATATAAAGGTAATGTTAAACCATATCTTCCTAAAGAGATACACTGTGCTTTATTAAAAAAATTCAAAGATATTTCTAATATAGAAATGTAATTTTTTAAAAAAATAGGGTATATAAAATATACCCTATTTTATTTTTTCAAAACATATTTATGTTAAAAAATTAATGCATAAAATGTGAAAACTTTATTATTGGTGAATTTTTAGAAGGAAGAATTATACTTGTGCGTATTCCAAAAGAATAGTATGGCTGCGTAGAATTTTCATCTTTCGAACGTAAATTAGATAAATTAGTAGCAACTAATTTTATTTGATTATTATCTATATGTGTGATTGTATAAATATTTCTTGAATTTATAATTTGATATTGATTTATTTCCGGATGTTCAGAAAGCAACTGAAGATAAGATTGACTTAATATTTTTGGATGTGCATATGCAGAAATCAGTTTTTGATCCATAACATTTGGAACTATTTTTTTAAATTTTTCTATCATATCTTCTTTATTCGTAGAACAAATTAAATTTCCATCGACAACAAAAAGAGATGAATGAAAATCTGTCATGAAATCTTCATGTAATTCTTGAGAAGAAGATTTTAATTTTTCATATATTTTTTGAAAATGCCTCATAGTAGAAAAAACGTTTTCAGGTGATAAATCTAATCTATCTGAAACTGTCCAAACGCTGTTATCTGTAAAATATTTGTAATGAGACTTTTCAATTGTTCTATTCATTCTATCTTTAAATTTTTGATTGACTTTTAAAGTACCTTCTCTGACTTCTATATCAAAACTTTCATCTAAATTAAATGGATACCATGTATTTAAATTTTCTTTTTTAGGAACCATAACATGAAGATCTGGGAAGGAGCTTTCATATTCAGGATGATTGGGATTATTATTTAATTTATTAACTACTTTCAATCTTCCTTGTTCTTTAACTTTTTCAATTATAGTATGTATAAAAAATTTTGAAGATTCGATTGTTTTATTTAATTCTTCAACTTGTTCCATCAAGTGGTCAATTTTTTTACTTGTTTCTTTAGTTGATTCTGTTGGTTCTGAGAATAATGCACATCCTGCATCAAAAATTTTTAAAAAAGTTGTACCATTAAAAAGATTTATAGTTTCATTTTTAATTGTCTCATAGGCGCTAAGTACAGTATTTTTTACTGTATTCAGAGAATCCATGAGTTGTTTTTTTAAATTAATGTCTTTAATAGTTTCTTGGATTTTTTCTTGAATTTTTTTTAGTATATCGAGTGGATTATAGGTAGTACTTTCAGAAGAGGATTCAGAAGGGGATTCAGAAGAAGTTTTTTTTTCATATTTAACAAATCATTGAATTTTAATAAATAATCTTCATAAAATTCTTCGAAATCAATTGAATTTTTTTTATTTTGATTTTCAATATAATTGATTGAAACTTTAGTACTGCTAATAGGATATTTTTTTTCTTCTATTAAACCTTTTGAAGTATTTTTAATATTTTTTAATGATTTATTGGATAATTCATCAATTTTAATTTTTAATTTTTTATTTTGATCAAAACGTGTTGGATTTAATTTATCAACTAGAGTAACATTAGATGACATAATTTTTTTTCCTTTTTTTAATTTACTATCTTAGTTTTAGCGGGAATTTTTTTTCAAAAATGTAAATTAAATTTTTAAAAACAAAGAACTGGATTATTAATTTTTTACAATTTTAAATTTTTAAAAATATATGAAAAAAATTAATTTTTATAATTTTAAAACTAAATTTTTTTAAAGTTAACATTTTAATAAAAAAAAGCAAAAATAAAAAACATTTAATTTACATTATAAATTGCATTTTTAAAAAGTCAATTAATTAATACTAAAAAATAAAAACATTATGAATATATATTTAATGATCAATCACAAAAATCAAAGAATACAAAATTTAATTGATGAACATTGTTTAAATCACGATAAAGACTGTTCTATGGCTTTAATAATGAATTCGAATTCTTTAGAATTATATGATCGTTCAACACCTCAAAAGAAATCTATAAAAATTGATTTTACTTCAAAAAAAAATAACTATAGATGTTTAAAGTTTAAAAAAAAAATGAAATTATTTCTAAAGCTATAGGAATAAAAAAAAACTATTTTCCTTTTGTTTTAGATGCAACAGCAGGATTGGGACAAGATGCTTTTTTTCTTTCTTTTTTAGGATGTTACGTTGTTATGATAGAACATCATCCTGTAATTGCAGCTTTATTAAAAGATGGTTTAGAAAGAGGCTATAAAGATGAAAAAATTGGTTTTTGGTTAAAAAAAAGACTACATTTAATTTTTAATAATAGTTTAAATATGCTTAATCTGTCAATTTTACAACCTGATGTGATTTATTTAGATCCAATGTATCCGACTAATAAAAAAAAATCTCTTCCTAAAAAAAATATGCAATTTTTAAGAAAATTAATAAAAAAAAATGATGAATCGAAAAATTTATTACACGTCGCTAGAAAATTTGCAAAAAAGAGAATTGTTGTAAAACGACCATCTTACGCTAATCCTATATCCAATGATAAGGTAGACTTTATTATCAGTAATAAACATCATCGTTTTGATATATATCTCCCTTATTAAAAAAAATAGGAGTACGTTTTACAACAAAATGTACTCCTATATTAGAAATATTATCGATCTTTTAAAATTTTTTTATATTAATAAAAGAGCGATCCAATAAAAAAAACTAGATAATAAAATCGAAACAGGTAAAGTTAATATCCAAGCAAGAGCAATATTTTTTATTGTACTAATTTGAATTCCATCTCCATCACTTAACATTGCTCCAGCTACAGATGAAGATAAAATATGTGTTGTAGATACTGGTATTCCTGTATAACTTGCTATACCAATTGATAAAGAAGCTGTTATTTGTGCTGACATAGCTTGTGCATATGTCATTCTTTTTTTTCCTATTTTTTCACCAATAGTTATTACTATACGTTTCCAACCAATCATTGTACCTACAGATAAAGAAAGTGCAATAATTAATATTATCCACATTGGTGCATATTCAATTGTTTTGAGTATATCTTCTTTACTTTTTTTTAAAAAATTTTTTTCTTCTTTAGAAATATTTAAAATATGTATTGTTTGATCAATATTTTCAGAAAGAGAAAGCAAAAAATGACGTAATTTAAATCTTTTTTGTATATTTAATTCATTATAATTATATATATCCTTTAATAACAATTTAGTTTTTTTTATTTTTTTTATAATATGAAAATAATTATAATTTTTTGTTATATTACTAATTTTTTTTTGATGATTAATAGTTTTAATTATTTTATCTTTGTTTTTTGAATAGTATTCATATAAATGATTAATTGTATTCTTTGTATAAATAATTTCTTTTTTAGATGCATTTAAATTTACTAAGAAACCATATGGTGCAATTCCTATAAGAACAAGCATTAATAAACCAATTCCTTTTTGACCGTCGTTTGCACCATGTGCATAACTTACTCCAATAGATGATAAAATCAAAGCAATTTTAATTAAAAAGGGTGGTTTTTTTTTCCCGTCTTTTTTTTCTCGTTCTAACGGAGTCATATAAATACGATAAAAATTTTTTTTCTTTTTTAAAAAAAAACGTAATAAAAATATTAAAACACCAGAAATTATTAATCCTACAATAGGAGAAAAAATAAGAGATAAAAAAACATTTGTCATTTTAGGAATATTTAATGCATTTACTAAAGATGAACCGGTAGTGAATGCATTAGTCAAACCAACTCCAATTATTGCTCCAATAAGTGAATGTGAACTTGAGGCTGGTAAACAAAAATACCAGGTAGATAAATTCCATAGTATAGCTGCCAATAACATAGAAAAAACCATGGCGAGAGCATTTTTTGAATTAGTGTTTAATAATAAATCATTAGGCAACAAGTGAACAATCGCATATGCAACTGTTAAACCTCCAAGCAAAACACCAAGAAAATTAAACAAACCAGACATCATAACTGCAAAATGAGCTGAGGTTGCACGTGTATAAATTAATGTTGAAACAGCATTTGCTGTATCGTGAAATCCGTTAATAGCTTCATAACACAATACAAAAAATAAAGCTAGTAAAACAAATAAACTATGATTCAAATCAGAATAAGAAAATAAATATAGCATAATCTTTAAGCCATTTTGATGAATTGAACTAAGTTTATTATCTGTGAGAAACCGTGTTAGAGGAAAGTAAAATATAAATTTTATTTAAAAAAATTAAATTATTTTTCTAATTTTAAAGATAAAAAGATTCCAAAAATTAAAATAATTATAATAAAGGATGAAATACCTGTCCATTTTGAATAAAACCAAAAAAACCCCCCGAAAGTACCAAATATACTTGATCCTAAATAATAGAAAAATAGATATAAAGAAGTTGCTTGAACTTTAGCAATCTTTGCGAAAGAACTAATCCAAGTACTTGCAATAGAATGAGATGCAAAAAATCCACCTGAAAATACTACTAATCCTAAAACAATCATGAAAATCTGATTACATTGTGTAATTAATAAACCTAAAATCATTAAAAATAATGCTATTCTTAATATACTGCTTCGATGATATTGATTTATTAAAATACCAGCTTTAGGAGAACTATAGACTCCAGTTAAATAAATAATAGATAGAAACCCTGTAGTTGAAGAAGATAAAAAAAATGGTGATAACATTAATCGGTATCCAATATAATTAAAAACTGTAATAAAACTACCCATTAAAACAAATCCTATTGCAAACAGGATAAATAACGTTGGATTTTTTAAATGCAAGTAAAAATTTTTTAAAAACTTATGAAGATCTATAGAAATAGGATGAAAGTTTTTTGACGATGGTAAAAAATATAAAAAAAGACAGGATGATATTAAAGAAAAAAAACCAATTGTTATAAGTGCAATATTCCAAGAAAAATACTCTGCCAAAAAACTACTTAAAAGTCTTCCAGAACATCCACCTATAGTATTCCCACTAATATATAGACCCATACAAAATGATACAGATTCTGGATGTACTTCTTCAATAATATAAGTCATAGCAACAGCAACAACCCCACTTAATGCTAATCCAGTTAAAGAACGAAGTAAAACAATAATTATCCAATTGTTTGTAGTAGAGCATATTATAGTAAGTATTGCTGCAATGAACAAAGAAGACGACATAATTGATTTTCGACCAATTCTATCTGATAACGGTCCAATAAATAATGTTCCAATAGCCATTGTTGCAGTTGCTGCTGATAAAGACAAACTACTTTCTGTTGCAGTTAAGGAAAATTGTTTAGAAAATACTGGTAAAATTGATTGTACGCAATATAAAATAGAAAAACTAGAAAAACCGCCTAAAAAAAGAGATAAAACAATTTGATTGAATTTTTTTGTATTTTTTTTTTTAATAGCATTTTTTGTTTTCCAAAAGTATAAAAAACATTTTTTAAATAAAAAATGTCTTTTATATGTATATATATCCATCGTAAACATGATGTGCTGGCCCTATCATATAGAGAGGATAGTTAAAACCTTTCCATTTGATTGTCAAATTTCCACCTAATAAATCTACTTTAACAGTATCATAAAGAAGATTTTTAGCAATACCAATTGCAACTGCTGCACATGCACCACTACCACAAGACCGAGTTTCACCCACATCACGTTCATAAACTCTTAATTGGATATGGTTTTTATTTATAATTTTCATAAAACCTACATTTACTCCTTTAGGGAATATTGAATCTTTTTCTAAAAATTTACCAATTTTTTCTACAGGTGCATTGTTTATCGATTCTACTTGAATAACACAATGAGGATTTCCCATAGATACTAAACTACATGTTAAATTTTTATTCAAAAGTTTTGTAGAGAAATTTTTTAATATAATTTTTTTTGAAATAGGTATTTCTTCTGCTTTGAAATTAGGTTCATTCATATTCACTTTAATATTATTATTAGATATAAATTTAATAAAAATATATTTTTTATTAGTACTCAATCTAATCTTTTTTTTGTTAACCAAACCTTTTAAAAAAAGAAATAAACCTACGCATCGAGCACCATTTCCACATTGTTCGACTTCATTTCCATTAGAGTTAAAAATACGATAATGAAAATCAAATTTGGAATTATTTGATTTTTCAATTAATAATAATTGATCAAAACCGATTCCAGTATTTCGATCAGACAAATTTTTGATAATTGATTTAGTTAGAATAAAATCTTGTTTAATTGATTCAATGACCATAAAATCGTTACCTAAACCATGCATTTTAGAAAAACTAATTTTTTTCTTGTTTTTATCATTTAAAAACATGTTTTTTCCTAATAGTTGTTTGTTTTTCTTATAGGTAAATTCTTTAAAAAAAAAGATAAAATAAAGAAAATATAATTTATTAAAAATTATCTTTTAACTTAATATAATAAAATTTATTATTCAAGGATATAAAAAATGAAAAAAAATATAATTTTTACTGAAATAAATAATAATTTTTATAAATTAGTAGATGATTTATTTGCAAAGATAGAAGATAATTTAAATTTTTATGACAATACAATCGATATTGACTATGAAATACAAGATTATGTTATGACTATCACTTTTTTAAATAAAAGTATAATTGTAATTAATAAACAAGAACCATTACAACAAATATGGTTAGCTACAAAATTAAATGCGTATCATTTTAATTATAAAATAGATAAATGGATTTGTAATCGTAGTAATAAAAATTTTTGGGAAATATTTGAAAAGTCATGCTCCATGCAATCAAATAAAAATTTGGTTTTTTCTGATGTTAAAAGAATTCAAAAATAAAAAATAATTTTTTATTTTCGATAGATATTTTTAACTACTTAAAATACTAAATAATATTTCTATACTAATATGAATTGTAATATGCGAAAAAAAATATTAAGAATTGCTACTAGAAAAAGTCCTTTAGCTTTAGAACAGACTAAATACGTACAAAAAAAATTATTATCCCTATATCCAGATTTAAATATAAAAATAATACCTATTGTTACTCATGGAGATAATATTTTAAATAAATCTCTGTCTAAAATTGGAGGAAAGGGTTTATTTATAAAAGAATTAGAATTCGCCCTTCTTGAAAACAAAGCGGATATTGCTATACATTCTATGAAAGATCTTCCTGTTCATATTACGAAAGAATTGTGTTTAATTAGTATATGTAAAAGAGGGAATGCATTAGATTCGTTAATTTCTAATCATTATCAATCTATTAGTCATTTACCGAAAGGCGCAGTAGTTGGTACATCTAGTTTAAGAAGACAATGTCAATTAATTACTTATCGACCAGATTTAATTGTATCTCCCTTAAGGGGTAATGTAGAAACAAGAATAGCTAAATTAGATGAAGGTAAATATGATGCAATTATTTTAGCTGCTGAAGGGTTAAATAGGTTAAATTTAAAACATAGAATTACTCAAATCATACCTGCTGAATTATCGCTTCCTCCTTGCGGACAAGGTGCTATTGGAATACAATCTAGATTACATGATAAAAAAATATTATTTTTTTTATCACGTTTAAATCATTTTAATACTTTTATTGAAATAAATGCAGAAAGAGCATTTTGCAAGAAATTAGAAGCTGGTTGTCAAATTCCAATTGGAAGTTATGCGATTTTAAAAAAGAAAAAAATTTGGCTCAGAGGATTAGTCGGTTCACCAGATGGTGAAATAATATTAAAAGGTGAAAGATTTGGTTGGTATAACACTGCAGAAGAAATGGGTTATTCTTTAGCAAAAGAGTTAATTAATAATGGTGCAAGAAAAATTTTAGATAATTTTTATATAAAAAAATCACATTACATATGAAAATATTAGTTACGAGACCATCTCCGGAAGGAGAGGAACTAGTGTATAATTTAAATAATATAGGAATATTTTCTTTGCATTTTTCTTTATTTGATTTTTATCCAAGTAAAGGTAAAAATAGTATATCGAAAAAAATTTATGAATTATATATATCAGATATAATTCTGATTTTTTCTAAAAAATCTATTTATTATATAAATATGTATTTTAAAAAAAATAATTTAATATGGCCTATATATCCAAAATATTATGCTATCGGTAAAAGTACAGCTCTTATTTTACAAAAATATGTTAAAAAAAAGATTTTTTTTCCTAAAAATAAAGAAAATAGTGAAAATTTATTAAGTATTTTATGTCAAAATAATCTTTTAAAAAAAAAATTATTTTATTACAAGGAAGAAATGGAAGGAAATTAATAAAAAAATATTTAGTAAAAAAGGGTTTTAATATATCTGTTGTTGAATGCTATAAAAGAATTTTTAAAGTTATAGATATTTTTGAAGAAGTAAAAAAATGGCGTTATTGGAAGATAAACACACTTGTAGTAACAAGTAGTGAAATATTGAAAAGATTAGATAAAAAAGTTTCGGTTTTTGATAAAAATGAATGGTTATTTGGATGCAAAATATTTGTTATTGGAAATAGATTGGCGAAAATAGCAAAAGAAATGGGTTGGAACGACATAGTTGTTTCTGATAATGCAAATAACAATGATTTACTTAAATTAATTAG
Source organism: Buchnera aphidicola (Rhopalosiphum padi) (assembly GCF_005080845.1). Lineage (NCBI taxonomy): Bacteria > Pseudomonadati > Pseudomonadota > Gammaproteobacteria > Enterobacterales > Erwiniaceae > Buchnera > Buchnera aphidicola. Next base: position 629,041 of record NZ_CP034858.1, read on the forward strand.
TAAGACAAATGATAGGAATTAATTTTTTGGTCGGCGAAAGAGGATTTGAACCTCTGACCTACTGGTCCCAAACCAGTTGCGCTACCAAGCTGCGCTATTCGCCGTAAAATTAAAATATTTAATTATTTATTTTTTGGGGTGGCTAATGGGACTTGAACCCATGACCACTGGAATCACAATCCAGAACTCTACCAACTGAGCTATAGCCACCAAAATTTCGTTATTTTTTTAAATATTTTTTTAAATATTGTTGTTTGTTATTATTTTATAAAAAGTGCGCTCGACAGGATTTGAACCTGATACCTCTACCTTCGGAAGATAGCGCTCTATCCAAAATGAGCTACGAGCGCATTCAAAATAAAACTAAACTAGATTAGTTTAAGATTAATAATCTTTATTGTCCAGTTTTTTTTTAAAAATTTTAAAAAACAAAAATAACATAAAATAAAAAAATATTTTAAATATTTATGAACGTTTCATCATATCAAAAAATTCATCGTTTGTTTTTGTCATAGATAATTTATTTAATAAAAATTCCATTGCATCTATTTCGCTCATAGGATGAATAATTTTTCTTAAAATCCACATTTTTTGTAATTCATCTGGTAAAGTTAATAATTCTTCTTTCCTAGTTCCAGATCGATTGTAATCAATAGCGGGAAAAACACGTTTTTCTGCTATTTTTCTTGACAATGGAAGTTCCATATTTCCTGTTCCTTTAAACTCTTCGTAAATAACTTCATCCATTTTTGATCCTGTATCAACTAAAGCTGTTGCAATGATTGTTAGACTTCCTCCTTCTTCTACATTTCGAGCGGCACCAAAAAATCTTTTAGGTCTATGTAAAGCGTTAGCGTCTACTCCTCCTGTTAAAACTTTTCCTGATGCTGGAACAACTGTATTATAAGCACGTGCTAAACGAGTAATAGAATCAAGTAATATAATAACGTCTTTTTTATGTTCTACTAATCTTTTTGCTTTTTCAATAACCATTTCAGCAACTTGAACGTGTCTTGATGCAGGTTCATCAAAAGTAGATGCCACTACTTCTCCTTTAACTAATCTTTGCATTTCAGTGACTTCTTCTGGTCTTTCATCAATTAGTAAAACCATTAATACACAATCTGGATGATTATAAGCTATACTTTGCGCAATATTTTGTAAAAGTATCGTTTTTCCTGCTTTTGGTGGCGCTACAATTAAACCTCTTTGACCTCGTCCAATAGGTGAAGCTAAATCAAGAACTCTTGCGGTTAAATCTTCAGTTGAACCGTTTCCTCTTTCCATTCTCAATCTAGAATTAGCATGTAAGGGTGTTAAATTTTCAAATAAAATTTTGCTTCTAGCATTTTCAGGTTTGTCATAATTTACTTCGTTAACTTTAAGTAGAGCGAAATATCTTTCACCTTCTTTTGGCGGTCTTATTTTTCCGGAAATAGTATCACCGGTACGTAAATTAAATCTACGAATTTGACTTGGTGAAACGTATATATCGTCAGGACCAGCTAAATAAGAACTATCAGCAGAACGCAAAAAACCAAATCCATCTTGTAATATTTCTAAAACACCGTCTCCAAATATATCTTCTCCACTTTTTGCATGTTGTTTAAGGATGGCAAAAATAATATCTTGTTTACGCATACGCGCTAAATTTTCCAACCCCATTTTTTCACCAAGAGTAATTAATTCAGAAACTGGCATATTTTTAAGTGCGGTAAGATTCATAATGGTGGGTTCTTAGTAAAATCGGGGTAAATCTCGAAATGATAACTGTAATATAAATTATAAATTTTTTTGTTTTCATTAATAAATTTTTCATAAAATTGAATTCAATTTTTTAAAAAAAAATTAATTAATTATATTTATAAATATATAAATATTTATTGAATATTTTCATCTAAAAAATCTTTGAGTTGTATTTTAGAAATTGCTCCAACTTTAGTGGCAAGAACCTCTCTTTCATGAAATAATAGTAACGCCGGAATTCCTCGAATAGAATAGATAGGAGCAGTATTTGGATTTTTTTCAATATTTAATTTTCCAAATTTGATTTTATCAAAGTATTCTTGTGCCACTTCTTCTAAAATAGGAGCTAATATTTTACATGGATTACACCATTCTGCCCAGAAATCAACTAATACAAAATTTTTTGATTGTAATACTTCTTCTTCAAAATTTTGGTCAGTAAGTTCGATTATTTTCTTCATTTTTTATTTTACTCTATAATTTAATAATAAAAAAATCTCAATTTATTTAATTAATGTTATTATAATATCATTTTTAACAATTGATTTAAACTAAAATTAAATAATTTTAATTATCTCAAATTAGATATTTTTTTTATTTTTTAAGATCTTTTTTAAATTTTTTATATTTTTTTCTTCTTCATAAGATTTATGTAAATAAGTGTCTTTATCCCATTGTAAATCTTCTTGAGGAAGCTCAAATAAAAATCTACTAGGAGCTGTATGTAATTTTTGTCCATATTGAATTCTAGTTTGACAATACGTAAAAAATAATTGTTTTTTTGCTCTTGTCATGCCTACATAAGTTAATCTTCTTTCTTCTTCTATATTATCATTATTAATACTTTTTATATTAGGTAGTATACCTTCATTCATACCAATTATAAATACTGAAGAAAATTCTAGTCCTTTAGATGAATGTAATGTCATCAATTGTACTTGATTTTTTTGAATTTGATTTATTTTTGTTTTTTTTTCTAAGACGTCTCGTAATGTCATTTTTTTAACAATTTGAAATAAGTTCATTGGTTTTTCAAATTCATTCCCTTGTAACATATCTTTTAACCAATTTGATAATGTATAAATGTTATTTATACTTTTTTTGATTTTCTTGGGTTCTTTTAAAATTTTAGTTAACCATAGTTCATATTTAATATCATTAATAATATTGTCTAATATGTTATGTGGTTTAAGATTTGATAATTCAATTGTTTTTTTTATCCAAGAAATAAAATTTTTTATTTTTTCTACAGTTTTTTGTTTTAAGATTTTTTTTATTTCTATATCATTACTTATTTGAAAAAGACTTTTATTTTTTTTAATAGCTAATTCTTCTAACTTATTTAGTGTAGTTAATCCTATTTTACGATGAGGAATGTTTAGAATTCTCATAAATGCATAATTGTCATCTGGATTAATAATTAAACGAAGATAGCTTAATAAATCTTTTATTTCAGGACGAGAAAAAAATGATGAACTAGTAGAAATATCATAGGGAATATTTTTTTTTAATAAGGTTTTTTCAAGAATTTGAGATTGATAATTACCACGATATAATATAGCGTAATCTTTATATTGTATTATATCTTCAGAACATTGATTAATTATTTTATCCACTATTTTTTCTGCTTCGTTTTCTTCATTTTTTCCAATTATAATTTTTATTTTATTACCGTATTTTAGAGTAGAAAATAAATTTTTTTTAAAATAATGCAAGTTATTCGAGATTAATTTATTTGCTGCTTTAAGTATTCTCCCATAAGAACGATAATTTTGTTCCATTTTTATGACTTTTAAATTAGGGAAGTCTTCTTTTAATAAAAAGATATTTTGAGGTTTTGCTCCTCTCCATGAATATATCGATTGATCATCATCTCCTACTAAAGTAAAATTTGAATTGATATTAGTAAGCATTTTTATTAGTTCATATTGACTGTTATTTGTATCTTGATATTCATCTACTAATAGATAAGAAATTTTTTTTTGCCAACGATTTTGTATAATTTGATTATCTTTTAATAAAACTGTTGGTATACAAATTAAATCATCAAAATCTAATATGTTAGATTCACGTAAATAAAGACTATATTGCTTGTAAAAAGATGCAAAATCTTTTTCTAAATTTGATTTTGCTGATAATTGAACTTGTAAAGGGGTAAGAAATTTATTTTTCCAAAAAGAAATCATGAAAACTAATTTTTTTAACAATTTTGCATCATTTTTTATATTTTTGTTGCATATTTTTTTTAATAAAATCATTTGATCTTTTTCATCAAATAGCGAAAAATTAGAATTAAATTCTAATGTATTAATTTCTTTTTTAATAATTTCCAATCCAAGTGAATGAAAAGTTGAAATAATCATTTTTCTTATCTGCAAAAGACTCAAATGTTTTGAAAGACGAACTTTTATTTCATGAGCAGCTTTATTAGTAAAGGTAACAGCAATAATATTTCCCGGTTTATATTGACAATAATTTATTAAATAAATAATTTTATTGATAATAACTTTTGTTTTCCCTGAACCAGCCCCTGCTAATATCAAGCAGGGACCATGAATAAGTTCTATGGCATTTTTTTGATTAAAATTAAGAGGCATAAAATAATAATTTCAGATTGATTAAATAATTAATTTTTAAAATTCTTAATAAAGGTAATATTTAGCAAGTTTTTTTTATTTTGCAACACAAATTGATTTCATGTCTTTCATATATTTTCTTAATTTTTTTCCAATAATTTCAATTGGATGATTGCGAATTTCTTCATTAATTTTATATAGTTCAATATTATCTATTTTTATATTAGGTAATGAACATCCTAAATTATTTTCTTTAAAATTCATAATAAAATCTTTTAAAATAGGATATGCTGATTCTGAAAAAAGGTAGCTTCCATATTCTGCTGTATCTGAAATTACTACATTCATTTCATACAATTTTTTTCTTGCAATTGTGTTCGCAATTAATGGTAATTCATGTAAAGATTCATAATAAGCTGATTCACTTATGATACCTGTATTGATCATTGTTTCAAAAGCTAATTCAATACCTGATTTCAATATAGCAACCATTAATATTCCATGATCATAATAATCTTGTTCTGATATTTTTTTTGAACAAGGAATAGTATTTTTTTCAAAAGATGTATTTTTTGTATTTTCGCGCCAATTTAACAGTTTTTTGTCATTATTGTTCCAATCTATCATCATTTCTTTAGAAAAATAACCTGAAATAATATCGTCCATATGTTTTTTAAATAAAGGTGATAATATTTTTTTTATTTTATTAGATAATTGAAATGCTTTTATTTTTGATGGATTAGAAAGTCTATCCATCATTAGTGTAATACCACCATGTTTCAGAGATTCTGTAATCGTTTCCCAACCATATTGTATTAATTTTACTGCGTAAGAAGGATCATTTTTATCTTTAATTAACTTTTCATAACATATTAATGAAGCTGTTTGTAACATGCCACATAAAATTGTTTGTTCTCCCATTAAATCTGATTTTACTTCGGCTATAAATGAAGATTCTAATACTCCAGCACGGTGTCCACCTGTTGAAAAAGCCCATGCTTTTGCAATTTCTAATCCTATTTTTTTAGGATCATTTTCATTGTGGACAGCAATTAATGTAGGTACTCCAAATCCTCTTTTATATTCTTCTCTTACTTCTGTTCCAGGACATTTTGGTGCCACCATAACTACTGTTATATCTTTTCTTATAACTTCACCAGATTCTACAATATTAAATCCATGTGAATAACCTAAACATGAATCTTTTTTCATTAGTTTTTGTAATTCTTTTACAACGTTTCCATGTTGTTTATCGGGTGTTAAATTGATAACTAAATCAGCATTTGGTATTAATGATTCATAGTCATTAACTTCAAAATTGTTTTTAGTAGCATTTAACCAAGAAGTATTTTTTCTTAAAATACTGCTTTTTTTAAGTGCGAAGGCAATATTTAATCCAGAATCTCTCATATTTAAACCCTGGTTTAAACCTTGTGATCCACAACCTACAATGACTATTTTTTTATTTTTTAAAATTGTATTTTCATTTTTAAATTCACTTCTTTTCATAAAACGACATTTCTTAAGTTCATTGATTCTTTTACGAAAACATAATTTATTAAAATAATTCATTTAAGTAATTCCTACGTCTTTAAAATTTATACAATATTTATTGTTATTAATAATAAATTTTTATTTTTAAAAATTGAATAGTTTCTTTTTATTTCTTATTGCACCTTTATCTGCACTAGAAGCAAAATGTGCATAGGCATGAAGTGCAAGAGAAATATTTCTTTTTCGATTTAGAGGTTTGTATGCTTTAGAACCCTTTGAATTTTCTTTAACAATACGAAGATTTAGTTCTTTTTCTGTAATATTTAAATGAATTGTCTTTTTTTCAATATTAATTTGAATATTATCACCATTTTCTACTAAAGCTATAGTACCTTTATTTGCTGCTTCAGGTGAAATATGGCCTATAGATAAACCAGATGTTCCACCAGAAAAACGCCCATCAGTGATTAATGCACATTCTTTATCTAAATTCATGGATTTTAAATATGTTGTTGGATATAGCATTTCTTGCATTCCTGGTCCACCTTTAGGACCTTCATAACGAATAACTACAACATCACCGGCAACAATTTCACCTGATAAAATAGCAGTAACAGCTTCTTCTTGACTTTCATATACTTTAGCAAATCCAGAAAAAATATAATTTTCTTTACTTATACTAGCTGTTTTTATTATACATCCATTTTTTGCGAGATTTCCATATAAAACAGATAATCCACCATTTTTGCTGTAAGCATTTTCATATGAACGAATACATCCATTAACACGATTATTGTCTAATGTTTTCCATCTGTAATTTTGAGAAAATGGTTTAACTGTACGAATGCCACCTGGACCTGCATGAAACATTTTGATTACGTTTTTGTTTTTCGTAGATAAAATATCATATTTTTTTAATGTTTTTTCTAAATTTAATCCTAATATATTTTTTGTTTTTTTATTTAGTAAATTAGAACGATTTAGCTCTCCTAAAATCCTCATCACACCACCTGCTCGATGTACATCTTCTACATGATATAATGTAGTACTCGGAGCAACTTTACAAATATGAGGAATCTTTTTTGAAAGATTATTAATATCTGACATTTTAAAATCAATATTTCCTTCATATGCTGCAGCTAACAAGTGTAAAATAGTATTAGTAGATCCCCCCATTGCAATATCTACAGCCATAGCGTTTTCAAAAGATTCTTTGTTTGCTATATTTCGTGGTAAAACATTTTTATTATTATTAAGGTAATAATCTTGCGTAATTTTAACAATATTTTGTGCTGATTTTTTAAATAACTTTTTACGATCAACATGAGTTGCCAATAGCGTTCCGTTTCCAGGTAAAGCTAAACCTATAGCTTCTATTAAACAATTCATTGAGTTTGCTGTAAACATACCTGAACAAGAACCACAAGTAGGACAAGCTGAAAGTTCAATTTTTCTTACAAAATCATCGGATTCTTTGGGATTTCCCCCGTGTACTATAGCATCAACTAAATCAATTTTTTTTATCTTATTTTCTGTTTTTATTTTACCTGCTTCCATCGGTCCTCCTGAAACAAAAACTGATGGTATATTTAAACGTAACGAGGCCATAAACATAGCTGGAGTTATTTTATCGCAATTTGAAACGCATATCATTGCGTCAACACAGTGAGCGTTAATTACGTATTCTATAGAATCTGCAATTAATTCACGAGACGGTAAAGAATATAACATTCCTGAATGTCCCATTGCTATTCCATCATCTATTGCAATCGTATTAAATTCTTTTGGAACTCCACCACATTTTTTAATTTCTTTCGAAATTATTTTTCCGACTTCTTGTAAATGGATATGTCCTGGTACAAATTGAGAAAATGAATTGACTATTGCAATAATAGGTTTTTTGAAGTCTTCATCTTTCATTCCTGTAGCACGCCATAAAGATCTTGCTCCAGACATATTTCTGCCATGTGTAGTTGTAAATGAACGATATTTAGGCATTTTAGAAATTACTCCAAGAAATATTTTTTATAATTTTTAAAATTTTTTTAAAAATAAAGTATATGTTTTTTAATTTTAAAGACTTTTTGTTTTATTTGTTAATAGCAGGAATTATATATTATAAAATATAATAATCGATTGATATTGTTTTTTGGATTTAATCTATAGAGTAGATTTAAAAAAAACAATAAGTGAAATTTGGCAGGGGTGGAAGGACTTGAACCTACAACTTTCGGTTTTGGAGACCGATGCTCTACCAAATTGAACTACACCCCTAGTGCAATTTAAATTTTAAAAATAATTATATTCCTAATTAGGATAAAAGTCTAGTTTGTATATTATATATTTTTGGTTTTAATTTGTATTTATTTTTAGATCTAAATATTTGTTAAAATGATAGAATGTTACTTTTATTTTAGTTTTTATATTCATTATATAAGGTAAATAACCTAGTGAAAACTCCAATTTATTTAGATTATGCAGCTACTACACCAGTAGAATTTAAAGTTGCAAAAAAAATGATGAATTATTTGACAATAGATGGAATATTTGGCAATCCTGCTTCTCGTTCTCATAAATTTGGTTGGAAAGCTGAAGAAGTAATTGATATCGCTCGTAATGAAATAGCAGAGTTAATTGGTGCAGATTCTCGAGAAATCGTATTTACTTCTGGTGCTACTGAAGCAAATAATTTAGCTATAAAGGGTATTGCTTTTTTTCATAGAAAAAAAGGTAATCATATTATTACAAGCAAAACAGAGCATAAATCTGTATTAGATGCATGTAGATATCTAGAAAGTGTAGGTTTTTCTGTAACTTATCTTACACCTAAAAATAATGGTATCATTGATTTAAATGATTTAAAAAAAAGTATAAATAAGAATACTATACTAGTTTCAATAATGCATGTAAATAATGAGACTGGAATTATACAAGACATTAGCAATATATCTAAAATGTGTAGATCTCATGATGTTTTTTTTCATGTTGATGCTACTCAAAGTGTAGGTAAAATAGATGTTAATTTAAAAAATTTATTTGTAGATTTGATGTCTTTTTCAGCTCATAAGATATATGGACCTAAGGGGATTGGAGGGTTATATGTACGTCGAAAACCGCGTGTGCGTTTATTAGCATTATCACATGGAGGAGGACATGAAAGAGGTATGCGTGCAGGAACTTTACCTGTTCATCAAATTGTTGGAATGGGTGAATCTTTTAAGTTGGCTAAGAAAAAAATAAATGATGATTTTGTTCATTTGACTAATTTGAGAAATGATCTTTGGAATGGTATCAAAAATATTGAAGAAGTTTATTTAAATAGTGATTTAAAACAAGGTGCACCTCATATTTTAAATGTTAGTTTTAACTATATTGAAGGTGAATCACTTATTATGGCACTTAAAGATTTAGCGATTTCTTCTGGTTCTGCATGTACTTCTTCAAGTTTAGAGCCTTCTTATGTTTTAAGAGCTTTAGGAATTAAAGATGAATTAGCTCATAGTTCTATTCGTTTTTCAATTGGTAGATTTACAACAAAAGAGGAAATTCAATATACAATAAAATCAGTACATAAATCAATTCAAAGATTGAGAGCTTTGTCACCTTTATGGGAAATGTTTAAATCAGGAGTTGATTTAAATAGTATAGAATGGGATCATAGTTAAAGTAATAGAATTAAATATATAAGAAGGTAGTAAAAAATGGCTTATAGTAAAAAAGTTATGGATCATTATGAAAATCCACGTAATGTTGGATCATTCTCTACTTCTGATTCTAGTGTAGGAAGTGGATTAGTAGGTGCTCCTGCTTGTGGTGATGTAATGAAATTACAAATTAAAGTTAACAAAAGAGGTATTATTGAAGATGCTTGTTTTAAAACATATGGTTGTGGTTCTGCAATAGCTTCTAGTTCCTTGGTGACAGAATGGATTAAAGGCAAATCTATAAAAGAAGCAGAAGCAATTAAAAATACGAGCATAGTTGAGGAATTAGAACTACCACCAGTAAAAATACATTGTTCTATTTTAGCAGAAGATGCTATTAAAGCTGCCATTGCAGATTATAAAAGTAAAAAAAATAAAAATTAAAATTTTTTTAATTAGAAATGTTGAAAGAATATTTTTCTTTCAACATTTTATTATAAATTATAATATCTTTATAGTTTTATTTGGGTATTTTATGGATTATTTTACATTATTTAATTTACCAAAAAAATATAGAATTAATAAATCTTTACTTTCTAAAAATTTTTATAAATTACAATTAAAATTTCATCCAGATTTATTTATAAATCATTCTGAATTTGAAAAGAAAATAGTTTTACAAAAATCAATTAAAATTAACAAAGGATATAAAATTTTACAAGATTCATTAACTAGAGGTATGTATTTACTTTCTTTAAATGGGTTTAAAGTTAGTAAGGAAAAATTCTTATCTGAGGATAAACATTTTTTAAAAAAATATTTTTTTTTATATGAAGAGTTAAATTTTTTAACAGAAAATAATTGTGATGAAGCTCAAATTAATACTTTTTTTAAAAAAATAGAAAAGAAAATAAAAAATTATGAACAAATAATTGAAATTAAATTCAATGAAAAAAAATGGGATGATGTTATTAAATTAATAACCGAACTTCTGTTTTTTAAAAAAATACAAACGCGTTTGAAAAAATAATAACAACTTATCCAAGTTAGATAAATTAGGATTTTCTACATGGTTTTTGTGAAAAATAAAGTTGAAAAAAAATTAATTTTAGGTATTGATTTTGGAACTACTTATTCTCTTTTAGCAAGTATACAAAATGAACGTACTGTTTTATTAACAGATACTAAAAAACGTTATTTATTACCATCAATTGTAAATTACAATAAAAGCAACCTTCTAATTGGCTGGGAAGCAGAGAAAAAAATAGTTGAAGATCCGATTAACACAATTACTTCAGTTAAACGTTTAATTGGTCGTTCTATTGATTTTATTAAAAAAGAATTTCCTATTCTACCATATATTGTAGAAGAAAATAAAGATGGAGGTATTTTATTTCATACAAATTCTGGACTTGTTACCCCAGTTGATGTTACTAGTGACATATTAAAATTCTTAAAAGAAAAAGCCTATAAATTTTTTAATCAAAAATTAGATGCAACAGTAATTACTGTTCCTGCATATTTCGATAATATTCAAAGAGAATCTATAAAAAAAGCTGCTATATCAGCGAAAATTAATTTAATTAGATTATTAAATGAACCGACATCTGCTGCTGTTGCTTATGGTTTACAACTAAATAAAGAAGGTATTGTTGTTGTCTATGATTTAGGAGGTGGTACTTTTGATATTTCTGTATTAAAGTTAAATAAAGGAATATTTGAAGTTTTAGCAACGGCTGGTGATTCAAATTTAGGTGGTGATGATTTTGATATTCTTTTAGCTAATTATATTTATAAAAAATCAAATTTATTACATAAATGCAATAATTTTTTTCAATCCTTATTACTTAAAAAAGCAAAAGAAACAAAGATAAAACTTACTCAATATGAAAAAGTAAAAATCAATTTTTTTAATTGGAATGGTGTTATTTATCGTGATGAATTTAACCTAATTATTAAGAATTTAATTAAAAAAACTTTATTCATTTGTTCTGGTCTTCTTAAAGAAATTGATCTTAAGGTAGAAAATATTAAAGAGATTATTATGGTTGGTGGATCAACACGAGTCCCATTGGTATATGAAGAAGTAAAAAAATTTTTTCGAAGATCACCTTTAATTTCCATAAATCCTGATCAGGTTGTTGCAATAGGCGCTGCAATACAATCAGGTATGCTTGTTCAAAATGCTTTCCAAAAAAGAACAATTTTACTAGATGTAATACCTCTTTCTTTAGGTATTGAAGTAATGGGAGGATTTGTTGAAAAAATTATTTTTCGTAATACTCCTATACCTATTTCTAAGACAAAAGAATTTACAACTGCTAAAGATAATCAAAGTGTAATTCTTATTCACGTGTTACAAGGAGAGAGAGAATTAGTAAAAGATTGTATCTCTCTTTCACGGTTCGTGTTGAAAGACATTCCTTCTAAAAAAGCAGGCATGGTTCGGATTGAAGTTACTTTTGAAATAGATACTGATGGTTTAATTAGTGTAAAAGCTTTAGAAAAATCTAGTCATAAACAAAAGAAAATTAAAATTGAAAATACTACTTTTTTAAAAAATAAAACAATTGATAACTTAATTAAAGAATCGACTATATATGCTAAAGAAGATTATTATCTGAGAGTTAAAAAAGAAAAAAAAATCGAATCTAAATATATTTTAGATATTTTAAATAATGCTTTACAAGAAGATAAAAGTCTAATTACTTCAGACGAATTAAAAAAAATAAGATTAAAACAAATTGAATTGCAAAAATCCATGGATGAAGATGATTTCTTTTCTATGAAATTAAATTTAAAAAAATTGGAAGAAGTTAGTAAAAATTTTTTTTCATTGCGATTGAAAAAAAATATTAATTTTTCTCCAATTAAACATTTATCAGATGAGACTAAATAATGCCTAAGATATTTTTTTTGCCTCACAAATTTTTATTACCTAAGGGTGGGTGTTTTAAATGTAAGGAAGGGGAAACTATTTTAAATGTTGCACTAAAAAACAATATTAAATTAGAACATGCTTGTGAAAAATCATGTGCCTGTAGTACATGTCATTGTATTATAAAAAAAGGTTTTCTTTCTCTTTCAGGTTGGTCTGAAAAAGAAGAAGATGTATTAGATAAAGCTTGGGGTTTAGAGCCCACAAGTCGATTGAGTTGTCAAGCTGTTATTGGAAATGTTGATATAGAAGTACAAATTCCTTTGTACAATACCAATCATGCAATAGAAAATTAATTATTTTTTTGTAATATATGGATTAAGAGTTTCTTTAAATTGTATTTTTATTGGTGTTCCATCCATTTTTAGTGTTTCGTAAAAGAAATTTTTTAAATATTTTTTATAAGATAAAGATAAATGTTTTATTTGATTACCATGTATAATAATCTTAACTGGATTAGAGCTTCCTAAATGAGCATATTTTAATTTTATTCGTCGTCCATTTATAATTGGAGGCTGGTGTTTTTTTATTGCTATGTGCATGGTTTTCATAAGGTCTGAAGTTTGTATTTTTCTTTTGGAAGAATTGTATGAGGTATCAATAGATTTAAATAGTTCAAATGTTCCTTCATTACAAAGTGCAGATATAAAATGTATTTTTGAGAAAAAACAACATTTTAATTGATATTTAATTAAATTTTGTAGATTTTTTTTCTCTGAAAGGCTTAGTAAATCGCATTTGTTAATTACAATAATTAATGGTTTTCCGCATTCTTCAATGAAATTAGCTAATAATAAATCTTGATGAGATATTTGGTTTTTTGCGTCTATTATTAGTAAACTTAAATTTGATTTTTCGATGGCTTGTAAAGTTTTAATTGTAGAAAACTTTTCTATTTTATCTTTTTTAGATTTTTTTTTGGATTTTCCTGCGGTATCTACAAAAATATAATTTTTATAATTGTATTTAATAGGTACTGATATACTATCTAATGTTGTACCAGGTGTTTTAGAAGTAATCATTCTTTTTTTCATTATCAGCGAATTAATTAATGTTGATTTTCCGACGTTTGGTTTGCCTATACATGCAACTTTTACTGAAATATTTTCTCTATTAGAATATTCTTGACTTATTTTTTCTAAGTTTGTTTCTTTAAATTTTAAGTTAATCCAAGGAGTTAAATATTTTGAAATAAGATTATTAATTCCTTGGTTATGACTTGCAGAGATTTTTATATTTTCTTTAAAACCTAAAGAATAAAATTCGTTAATTTTAGAATCTTCTTTAATTCCATCTATTTTATTAATTACTAAGATTGTTTTTTTTTGATATTTTCTTATTTTCTCAGCAATTTCATATTCCTGTGGCATGATTCCATCACGAGCATCTACTAAAAATAAAATTCCATTGCATTCTTTTATAGCCTGTAAAGTTTGTTTATGGCTTTTTTTTTCTATTTTTTTTGATTTAAAATTAAGTCCTGCTGTATCTACTATAATTATTTTTTTATTTTCTTTTAAATTACAATATCCATAATTTCTGTCTCTAGTAAGTCCGGGATAGTTAGCAACTAATGCATTTCTAGTTTTGCTTAATACATTAAATAAAGTAGATTTTCCTACATTGGTACGTCCAATTAATACAACGATAGGTAACATTTTAAATATCCATTTTTTGTTTTAAATTTTGCATTTATTTTTTTATTTGATTAATTTTCATATTAATAATTTCTTTAGATGCATTAGATTGTTCGAAATATTTACTTTTTTCCCATGCTAATATTGCTTTTTTAATATCTTTATTTTTCATAAAAATATCACCTTTCATATTTTCTATTATATTTGTCCAAGAACTATCTTTTATATCTTCTAGAATTTTCATCGCATCTTGATTTTTGTTTTGTTGGATTTTTATTTTTGCGATTCTTAATTTTAGAATGTTTTTTAAATTTTCTTCTTTTGTATATTTTAAGCTATTGTCTAATTGGATAAAAGCTTTATCTAAATTATTATCTAAAATATATTTCTTTGCTAAAGAAAGAGAAGATAAAGTTCCATAAATATTTTTATTTTCTACAATAAATTTTTCAACACTGCTTAAATCTTCTTTTTTATTTGCATTTATCTTTTTTATGATTTCTTCATATTTTAATTCTTGTAATTTTGATTTTTTTTCTTTTCCTTTTGAAAACCAAAATATAAATAAGATAAAAAAAGTTAGAATAAATACTATTAAATATGTATTTTTATTTAATATGGATTTTTTTTTCGTTGAATTTAAATGCATTTCTGTTTTTCCTCATTATTAAATTTTAGCGATATATATTTTAAAATATTCTTTAATATGTGGGGGTATTTTTTTAATCTATAAAAAAAAATATGATGAATGCAATATTGATATTTTTCAGATTCTTTTTTTATTTGATTTTGATTAAAATAATAACATATTAAAAAAGTTATTCGTATGAAAATCACTAATTGTACACAGTTAGTTAGTTCAAGAA